>NZ_JBHSLW010000017.1:0-4890 GCF_042657265.1 Allobosea eneae | reverse complement strand
GTGGCTGGGGTCCACATCGCTCGCTCCAAGATGGCCTGAACAACCCCTTGGAATCACGAGTGCCCCAGTCGCTCAACCCTTTCGGGACGGGCTCTTACTGCCGCTGCGGACTCACGACGCTCACCTCAAGGACGGGCCAGATGACCGCGTGGTGGTCCAAGCGTCCGATGCAGCGACAAAACTGGAAGATAGCCGGTCCAGTTGGTGGGAGCGTCGAAAGGCGGGGCAACCTACCCCACCCAATGCGCTCCCGTGTGATTTGCCGATTCGTGACTAAAAGCGGCCTCCCCTGCCGCCCTCGTGACCGCCACCCCCCTGCATCATGCGCCGCGATGGCCGCGACCGCTCACCATGCCGCCCCGGTGGCCACCACCGCCCCGCATCATGCCGCCCCGATGACCGCCGCCGCCCTGCATCATGCCGCTGCGATGTCCGAAGCCCCGCGGGCGATGACCAATGGCCGGGCCGTGCTGCACAGTGTCGACGAGGCCGAACGCGTGAACGGCGCTCCGAATGTCCGGCATTCCCATAGGCGCCGCTTGGGCGCGTCCGCTGCTAAGCTGACCGCCGATCAATGCGCCCGCGGTTGCAAGCGCGAAGATGAATTTCTTCATGTATTTCTCCTGGCCGCCACCCCGGGACAGCGGAGAACAGGAACCTTTGGTTCAGGGAGCTGACCCGGTCAGTGTTAAAGAGGCCCGTCGCACGAGCAGGTCAGCGAGCTCGACCATTCTGCGATGTCTGGGGTAGCGCCTGCCATCCCATCCTGGCACCCATCGCGGGTATCCTGGCGGCGTCGCCTCGCGCGTTACGCGAGCGAGCGGGCTGACGGTGGCCTCGCCACGGAGGTGCCCGCGAGAGGGATGACCCACAACTGTGCACGGCGGGGCAATTGTCGGCCATGGGAGAGCGCTGGCCTAAAGAGAGACCAGCGGGTCGTAACCATGGCGCCGAGCAAGCCTGTCGAGTGGCGGGCCAACCTAAGCTCCGATCAGCCTCGCCGGATCTCAGGCCTCAGTAGCAGGTCTCGACCCAAGCGCGCCGCAGGCCGTGGCGCGTCCGAACCCACTGGCGCTCGAGCGCGCAGGCGGGCGCGTAACCTCGTCCGTAGCCATAGCCGTACACGGCCGGGGTGTAGCCGTATCCATAGCCGTAGGCGCTGGGATAGTAGCTCGACCCGTAGAGGCCATAGGCGCCGAGCCCCGCCGCGGCGGCAATGAAGGGCGCCGCCCCATAGAACCCGTGCCCCTGGTGGCGCCGGACGTGGTGGCCGCCGAAGCCGCCGTGCCCTCCCCAAACCGCCCGGTGCCCGAAGCCGCCGTGCCCTCCCCGGAAGCCATGACCAAAGCCGCCGTGGCCGCCGCCATGAAACCCTCCTCCGTGACCGCCGCCGTGACCGCCGCCGTGGTGCTGCGCTAGAGCCGCTTGCGGCAGCATCGCCGCGCCAAGCCCCATGAGCAGGCCCATGATCATCCCGGTTCGTTTGTTCATGACTACCTCCGTCGCAAGCCCCCCGAACCCTCGCACCGAATCAACGCTCAACTTGCCGCAAAGCTCCCGAAGGCCGGTTCCACGGCACGCACCGTTCATGGCAACACTCCACTTGAGACTCGGCGGGGGCTTCGAAGAGTATTCGATGAGCTTTAGCGCGATCACCTGGAAGCATGACAGCGTCGGTTGACGGGGTGTAGTTTTGCATACGAGGAGGCATTCATGCACGGCGGCAGCGGCCACAGTCAGGCACCAGTTTCCGGCTCCGGCTCCGCCGCAAGCCGTCACCGGAGCCGCCTCGCCTGGGCGTTCGGTCTAACGGTCGCCTACATGGCGGCCGAGGTGATCGGGGGCCTGATCACGGGCAGCTTGGCGCTGCTCGCCGATGCGGCCCACATGCTCACTGACGCCGGCGGGCTCGCCCTTGCGCTGTTGGCCATCCGATTCGCCGAGCGGCCGGCGACCCCGCAGAAGACGTACGGTTATCTCCGGACGGAGATCCTCTCAGCGTTGGCCAACGCCGTCGTGCTGCTGCTTTTGACCGTCTACATCCTCTACGAGGCCTACAAGCGCTTCCTCGCCCCGCCCGAGATCCTCTCCGGGCCGATGCTGGCGGTGGCGGCCGTCGGTCTCGTCGTCAACCTAATCAGCATGCGGCTGCTCGCTGGCGGATCGTCCGAGAGCCTCAACGTCCAGGGCGCCTATTTCGAGGTCTTGAGCGACATGCTGGGCTCGATCGGGGTGATCCTCGCGGCCCTCGTCATCATGTTCACCGGCTGGACGCTCGCCGACCCGATCATTGGCGCCGGGATCGGCCTCTTCATCGTGCCGCGGACCTGGCGGCTTCTGAAACAGGCCATGCACATCCTCATGGAAGGCACCCCGCCCGAGGTCGACATGAGCCTTCTCGAGACGGGCCTCCGCGAGATCCCCGGCGTCACCGCCGCGCACGAGCTTCATGTCTGGACGATCACCTCGGGCATCGATGCCATGAGCGGCCATGTCGTCGTCCGCGATATGGCGGAATCGAAGATGGTGCTTCGGGCCGCGCGCCAGCTCATGAAGGAGCGCTTCAACATCGACCACGTCACGATCCAGGTCGAGGACGAGGCCTTGCGCGCCGAGGAGGCCGTGCTGCGGGTTTGATCACGCCATGCAGCGAGCCGCTCCCACCCCGGAGAGCTATGGGACCCGGAGCAGGCGGGATCCGTCTGGAAAATGGCGATGCACGCGCTCGAGGATCGCCTGTCCCGCAGAGCAAAGGGCACCAGATGAAATCCCCGCGGCAGTCTCTTCTCTGGGCCGTTCTCCGGCGCCAGAATACGCGAGCAGCCGTCGTGAAATCTGCACGGCCTGCAACTTTCCCTTCGGGGCCTCGTTGTCCTGCGGTGATCCAAGGAGACGACAGCCGTGGGTTTGCTCGACAACATCTTCGGTGGCAATCAGGCCGGCCGCGGCGGGACTTCCCCGCTCACGCTCGCATTGCTTGCTCTGCTCGCCTATCGGACTTACCAGGGCAAGGGCCGCCTTGCGGACATGCTGGGCCGGACACCGGACGGCCGTCCACCGGGGCCTGCTACGGGAGACCGCGCGCCGGGCGGAAGCCGCGAGCCCCCGGGCGAGACCGCGGGCTCGCCTAGAGGCGGCGGGCTCGGGAACCTTCTCGGCGGCCTCTTCGGCGGCGCGGCAGGGCGGCCGACGGGAGGCGGCGGCGGTCTCGGCGATCTGCTGCGGGCGGTTTGGGCGGCGTGCTCGGCGGCGCAGCGGCCGGCACGCTCGTGAATGGCGGTCTCGGCGACCTGATGAGGCGGCTGCAGCAGACCGGCTACGGCGATACGGCCGACTCTTGGGTGGGTCGTGGTCCCAATCGCGCCATCGGCCCGGCCGAGCTGGAAGGTGCAATTGGACGCGACACATTGCAGTCCTTGGCAAGTGAAACGGGACGTCCCTACGACGAGGTCCTGTCAGAACTGAGCCAAAGCCTCCCCGACACGATCGACCAGCTCACGCCTGACGGACGCATGCCGACCGAAGACGAAGCGTCTCGCTGGGTCTGAAGGCGCCGACAGGCAAAGTTCGTGGCGGGGCGATCGGCGGAACGTCCTGATCCAACTGAGCCCTCACTCAGCCATGATACAGTGGTTTACCCGGATCGTTCAGGTCGACAAGGCCGTGCATTGCCCCTCGAGAACACCTCAAATCCACCCGCGGTAATATGCGAGCGCCACGAAGAAAGCCGCGAGGACCACGAGCCCAATCACCAGCTCTACCATGAGCCTGCGCCGTGTATGGCCGCGAGGATAGCCTGTCTTGCGATTATCCATTGTTCCACCTTCGGTTCGAACGGCTCCCAGGACTGCGGACTCCGCCGCGAGGACAGGTGATTCGGTCCTGTTGCATGTATTGTTTGTGTGAGAATCGCTGATGGCATCTTGGCGCAGAGCACACCCTCGCTATCGATGGCCTTGCCTGCTACGCCCTCGGGTCAGCGACGCCACTCCTCCGGGTTGGCCGTGGAAACTGCCGGTGCCGCGCCGCGTTGGTGACCGCGGCGCAGCTTCAGGGGTTGCTTGAAGGCCTCGACTGGCGCCGGGTGCATGAACGGCGCGAGACGCGCGTCCCTGTCGCGGCAAGTTGACCGTTCAGCACTGGCAAGCCGCTGGAATCCATGGTTGAATCGGTCTCGTGAGCGACGCGGCCGAACCTGTGACCAACGATCCGATCGCACTTCGGGCGATGCTCGCGGCGGAGCGTGCCGAGAATGAGCGGCTGCGCCAGATCATCAAGGAGTTGCAGCGCCATCGCTTCGGGCGTCGGGCCGAGAGCCTGCCGATCGACCAGCTGTTGCTCGGGCTCGAGGAGGCCGAGCAGATCGAGGCCGAGGGCCTCGCCGGCGAGGAAGCGGCTGATCCCGCCAAGCGCGCTGACCGGGTCGGGAAGCGTCGCGCCAACCGCGGCTCGTTGCCCGCGCACCTGCCGCGCATCGAGCAGGTTGTCGATATCCAGGATATGGCCTGCCCCTGCTGTCGCGGGCAGCTCCACATCATGGGCGAGGATGTGTCCGAACGCCTCGACATCGTGCCCGCCCAGTTCCGCGTGATCGTGACGCGTCGGCCGAAATACGCCTGCCGGACTTGCGAGGAGGTCGTGGTCCAGGCGCCGGCGCCCGCCAGGCTCGTCGAGGGCGGCATCCCGACAGAGGCCACGGTGGCCCATGTCCTGGTCGCGAAATATGCCGATCACCTCCCGCTCTACCGGCAGTCCCAGATCTATGCCCGGCAGGGCGTGAACCTGGATCGCTTGCGGATTCCGATTCCGACCGGCCATCATTCCGATAATTGACCGGCCGGGATTCCGATAATTCTCCGGCCACCATTCCGATTAATGACCGGCCACCAG
>NZ_JBHSLW010000016.1:0-60542 GCF_042657265.1 Allobosea eneae | reverse complement strand
AAAAGGCGCCCTCGGCAGATCGAGTGCGCTTCCCCTCATCGCGCTCGCGCCCTCGGGCAACAGATGAGGGATTCGGTCTCGATCTGAAAAAGGCTTTGCCGAATCCGATGGAACCAAACCTGGTCCCCCTGCCTCCACTAGAGCATTTTCGAGCGAAGTGGACACCGGTTCGCGTGAAGAAAATGCGATAAAACAAAGACATAGAGCAATTCCGCGATCTGGAAGAATTGCGGAATTGCTCTAAATCCCACTGCCCCAAAGCGGACCCTCCGAGCCTCGGCAATGGGCCGTCTGCAAACTTTGGTAAGGACGGCTTTAGGCGATCTGGTTTGCGGTCCGGGCAGCGCGCAGGAGCGGCCTTTGCCGATAGCGCGTTGCGTCGCGCATGCCTTGGCCCTCGCGTCCAGCCGCCTGACGAACCGTTTGGATCCAATCGTCACAGGCAGGGACTACCCTGAAATCGTGGCAAGGAAGCCGTCGTCGGTTTCGCAGAACCAACTTGCCGCCGCCCCTGGCGCATATCCCCAGGAGAGTTCGGAAGGTTTTATTCCCTTGAGCGCCGTCGTCGCCGGCGCGGCTTCGAGCGTCTGCATCCAGATGCGGATGAGATTACGCGACAGGCTGTGTCCACGGGCGAGGCTATGGAGTGTCTCGCCGGCCAGGTAATCCTGCGCCACCTGGCGCCTGAATTCGATGCTGTGAGTGCGGTGTCGGGCCAAGGGCCTTCATCCCGCGAAAGCCCGGCTCTGCGGTCAATTAATGTCCATCACGCTGTCCGCCTTAAGGGGCGCACTCCAGTCGTTGAACGAAGATCGTCCTAGCGCGAGACGCCAACCCGCCGCGACTTCGCGCTCAAGCCGCGAGAATTGAATCTGCTTTTTCCTGCGTCGTGACGAAACGCATCGTCGAGGTCGGAGGCATCGCTCCGGAATCTGACGGCTGCTGCTCGTCGCCGCGCTGCAGGCTCACATATGGCAGATGGCGGCCGCCATTGCCGGGAATCGGTGGGATCGGCCCAGGTCCAGGCGTCGGAGGCGTGATCGGATCGGGAGGCACCGGATCGGCAGGGGCGGGCTGCGGCGGCTCCTCGATCGGCTCCCAGGGGAACGCCAGGCTGAGGCCGACGCGGACAGCCACCGCCGCCCCGAGCAGCACCAGCGGCGGCAGGCCATAGCGCAACCATGGCTTGTCGATGCTGGAGGGATTGCGCTCGGCGCCGTTCAGCGGCGCATTGAACATGTCGGTGACGCGGCTGTGCCAGACGATCGGGCCCATGCCGCGATTGGAGCGGTACTCGTCGATATAGTCCTTCTGGGCACCGCGGAAGACGTACCAGTCGGCGGCGACCTTCAGGAGCTCGATACCTCCGAGCACTGGCTGGCCCGCCGCAAAGGCATTCACCGCGTGGATACTGTCGGCCACGACGAAAGGCACCATGCCGTAGGCATCGCCAGCGGAGGCATATTGCGGCCAGCGCTGGATCAGCGAGGGCTTGTACATCGGCTTATATTTCTGCGTCCCGTCCGCTGCGGGCGGGCCATCGGGGACCTTGCCATCGTGGAGCACGGCCTTCGGATCGCCGGCGCCGGCAAAGAAACGGCGCACCGGGCCAATGATCCTGCCGCCGCGGTCGGTCGGGGCATAGGTCAGGTGGGGCTTCTGCTTCTTGCCGCTCGGACTGGCTTGGGCAGCCCCGCTTTGCGCAGGCGTGGCGGGCTGCGCCTGGCCGGACGTCGCCAGGGCATTGCTTCCGCTTGCGGCATTGAGCTCTTCCGCCGCCTTCTTCGGGGCATTGAAGTCGGCGTCGCCGACGCCGCGCTTCGACGCCGTGCCGACGACACCCGGCAGGTTGCCGAACAGGAAAGCCGCGCTGGCGGAGTTGCTGGCGAGATCGGCCGCGCCGCCAAAGGTGTCGAGCACGCCTAAATACTGGTAGGCGGCGGGATCGAGGAACGGATTGGTCACCAGCCGCGTAGTGTTCGCATTGCTGATGCCGAAGCTGGCATAGCGCGCGAATTCGAGAATCCGTCCGGTCGGCGTGTTTGGCGAGATCAGCCGACCCGGCGCCGTCTCCAGCACCTTCATCGCCTCCGCATCCAGCCGGTTTGCGCGCAGCGTCTCGAAGGCGAGGAGATAGTTCATCCGGTCGGCGCGGCTATGACCCCAGACGGCGCCGCGCCAGCCGGTGGTCCGCCGCGCAAGGATGTCGAGATGGGCGTCGGCGATCGTCAGCCACGGCGCCGACTGTGTCGGATCCCGGTGCAGTTCGGCGGCCGCATTCTCGATCTTTGGCTTGTTTCCGACGCGGTGGAAGAACCCCCGCCTGCCGAGCAGCGGCTGCGTCGCGACATCGACGACCGCCTCGCGCACGACCTTCATCGTGTCAGGTTCTGGTGCATTGCCCTTCGCGATGGCCTGTTGCGCCGTCTCGATCGCCCCGGCATAGCGCTCCCGATCCGGCTTGGCGATCCCGAGCCGCCGCCCGCGGCCACCGGTCACCTGGCGATTGAGCTGATCGAGCAGGGCTTCTCCGGGCTTGAACTTGTCATGCGCGACATCCGAGACCAGGGCGGCGCTGTCCTGCCGCTTCTGTAGCCGGATCTTGGCGCCCTGCCGGATGCCGGCGATGCTGCCACGGAACAACCAGGCATAGACCGCCAGCGATGACAGAAGGTCGCGCGCGCCGATATGGCTGCCGGTACCGAGCCGGGCGGTCATATAGGCGCCGAAGGCGGCGCCGCCGACATAGCTGACATTGGTCAGGACGATGCGCCGCTTGTCCTTGCCCTCGAGCGGCCGGTCGGTCTTCGCGAAAGTCTCGCCCGGCTTGGGCGCATAGGTCGCGTCACGATTGACGACGCTGAAGGGGTACACCGCACCGTCTTCGAAGACGCGCAGCCCGCCCTCGACGAGCTTAGGATCGATGACCCCCGAGGCGATCGCTTCTGTCAGTTCATGCTTGGGGCCCACGAGCCGGTAGACGTATCCTCCCGGCGCCGTGGCCTTTCGGCCTGGATTCGTGGCCGCTGCAGGGCGTTGCTTGACCGCCGCTCGCGCGCCTTCGAAGGTCGAATGCAGGGTGAAATCCGACAATGCGAGCGGTGCATGCTTGCTTCCGACGCCCATGATGTCCTGGGGCGGCACCGAACCCTCGATATAGCGGATCGCCGTGTTGTCGTGCGAGCCGAGCAGATAGGGCACCTGCCCGGTCGCGTAGTCGGTCACCTTCTTATGGAAGGGGCGGGCCTTCAGCGCGTGGTCGTCCGGTGATCGAGCGATCGCCAGATAGGCTGTTTGCGCCTTCATCTTGTCGTCGGGCTCGGGCAGCTTCTGGTTCGCGTTCTTTTTGCGCCAATAGGCGTCCGCCCGCTCGACGAAAGACTTCTTCAGGCCTCGGTCGGCCCCGGCATAGTCCGGCCGAACGGTGATGTCGGGCGACTGCCGGGCTTCGGCGATCGGGTCGGTCGAGCCCTTGTTGGCGATGGCGCCCTGGCCGACATGCGGCTGAGCCGGGGTAGCGGCTGGTGTCACCGCGACGACAGCGGACTGGCTCGCAGGCGTTCCTGCCACGGGCCGCAGCGCAATTGCTGGAAAGACGTCGCCGGTGCGGTAGATGAACTGGGCCGCAGGAAGCCAGGCAGCTGGAATCTCGGTCAGCTTCCCAATCCCGGCGATATCCTTGGTCCCGGCCTCGATCTTGTAGATAAAGCCGCCGCGCAGGCGCCCTTTCGGTGGCGGCAGATTGGCCATGGCTGCGGCCGCATCAGCGTAATTGTCGAAGAACTGGCTGTCGGCCGTGCGCAGGCCCGCAGCAGCCGCGCCACTCGGCTGTCCATAGACATCGGCCGGCAACTGCAGCGTCACTGCGAACCTGGTCTGCACGCCGGGGTCGGTGGACGCCTGCGGAAACAGCGCAACTGCGCGATCATCGTCCGGTGTCGATTTGAAAGCCTTGCTCGCCCTCAACTCGGCAGGCAGGTGTGGCATGAGGGAGACGAGATGCTGACCGAGCACCGAAACGGCATCCGGAGAGAGCAACGCATCCGAACCCGCCGTCCGCGCTGGCATCGCGGGAGCGGTCAACGCCGCACTGGTGTTTGGCTGCGCGGCTGGCTTCGGGGTGGCCGGTCGCAGCGACACGGTCAGCGGCCACTCGGCCGCGGGGTTGAGGGCGCGGCTGAGAGTAAAGGATTCCGCGCGGCGCACGACGGCTTGCAGGCGCGCATCGAAGGCGCCCTGGCCTGGGTTCTCGACATGATGGACGAGATGTCCGAGATCGCTGATGGCCTGGCGAAAGCCCGGTGCGCCCTCGCGCGCGCCGGCCAGATAGTCGAGCACGAGGTTCAGCGAGCCATCGACCTTCTTGTCCGGCGACTGGCCGACCAGCGCGCGACCCTTCGCGATCATCTGCTGATTGGGTCCGCCCGACGGCTGCGCCGCGGCGCTCAGATCGTGTGGCCCGGATTTGTCCGCCTCCTCCGCGAGCCTGGCGCGGATGCGGGCGAGGATATCCTCGGGCGCGGCGCCTGTCCCGTCGGTGAGATGGCGCAGATAGTCCGGCCCGCTCGCCGCATCGAGCACGCTCGATGAGCGCAGGGGCCCGAAGTGCGACTTCAGCGCATCTGGAATGTCGTATCGCGTCGGTGTCGCCCAGACGGGCGGAGCGCCGGCTTCGTCGGGGCCGGCGCCGGCGCGCAGGCTGCCAAGGTCACGCCGCGCCGCGTCCCATAGCGGCATCGGATTGCCCCGCGACACCTCGACCGTGAAGCCATGGGTCTCGTACCAGGCCTTGGCCGGCTCCTCGAAGGCGCCCGGACGAAGTTCGACGACGCCGTCGCGTAGCGTGCCGACTTTCGGCCTCGCTTGTCCGGCGACCAAATCCCGTATCGCGGAGGCTTGCTCGGGCGCCAGGAAGGACATGTCCTTCAGCCCTGGCAGGATCGTCCGCCTGAATTCGGCAATGGCCTCCTTCTGGCGAGCCGTCGCGCCGGCTTCGAGCCGATCGAGCCATTTGCCGAGAGCCTCGTTACCGCCAGGCGGAAAATAGGCGAGCCGCCCGCTCTGCGACCGCGCATCGAGCCGCTTTAGCCAGCGTGGTCCCTCGGTGGCGAGAGACAGTCCGTCGGCCTGCCTGAACTCCCAGCTCGCCGTGACCTCGTTGCCTGACACATCGGCTGACTGCTCACGCTTGTAGAACAATCGGATTTCGCCGGTCAGGGAGATGGGCAGCTGCAGCCAGCTCACGCCCGGGACGCCGAAGCGCAGCGGTGGGAAGGACCAGGCCAGCGTCCTGAGCGTCGCCATCGAGACGTTCGGCTTGTCGCCGAACATGCCCCAGAAGATCGGCCCGTCCGCCGGCACGTAATGGCTGAAGGTCTTCGGGGCCTTGGCGAGCAGCACCCGATCCGGATTGATGATGCCGCGATGCGCGAACCGCTCATTGATGATCACTTCCAGTCGGCTCGCTCCGGGCGACCAGACGCGCCGCTCATTGCCGGCCAGATCGACGATGGTCTCCTTCAGCGGCAATCCGGGAACCGCGGACTGGCGCAGACCGCTGGCGGAGCCGCGTACATAGGTCAGCCGCTTGTCGGGATCGATCGCGCCCTTGGCGAGCAGGCTCTGGAGCAGCTCGGGCGAAGGCGCGGCCGCTAGGGCCGCGGCATCGTCGGCATTGTTGACGACGACCTGGGTGCGCAGCCGCAGCTTGCCCAACACAGCCTGATTGAGGTCGAGGAATTCGCGCGAGACCGTGAAGTCCGAATGGAACGTCGCGTCCATCGGAACCTCATGCCGCCGCTCCAGAGAGATGCGCGGGACGAATTCGGAGATCGCGTTCGGGAGTTCGTCGATCCAGGCGGGATGCAGGTAGAGCTTGTCCTCCAGCATAATTTTCTTGTAGGGCACGCCGCCCTCGAAGCGGACGAAGCCGGCGGCATTGCTCGCCGGCGCTCCGAACACGTCGGTCTCGCCGGGCTTGAGGGTCACGGACTGCGAGCGTAGTTCGAGACCGTAGACGATCTCGACGACATGGCCGGTCTGATCGGTCGAACCCTTCCCCGATGCCGGAATGGCGCGACCCGCCTTTGGCAACAGGGCGAACACCGAGGACGAAGCATCCCCGAAGATCAGCGCCTCTCCCGCCTTGACGATGTCCGACCCCTTGAACTGGAAAGCGACCTGGTGCGAAAGCGGCGTGCCAAGCCCCCCGCCGCTCGTCATGTTGCGGATCTCATAGGGCCGGATCGAGACGCCAGCCTCCGCCTGCGCCGCATCGCGCAGGGCCGCGGGACTTTCGGCAGCAGCGGCGCCGATCGCTCTCAAGTTGCTGCGCAGGCCGAGTCCGGCCGAGTAGGATCGCCAGGTCGGCGAGCCGATCAGCGCCGTATCGCCCTGCGTCCCCAGTGCCGCCCTTGCTCCCTCGACGGCGGAGCGGGGGTTGATACGAACCCGGCCCAGCGCCGAAATCCGAATGTCGGGCGCATTCTCCTGCCATTTCCACGGCTTGACCGTCTGCCAGCCGGTCGGCGGGACATCGCCGGCCGCAGCCTCCATCTCGGCGCGCCGGTCGGCGGGGAGTGCGAGGCGATCCGGCGATTGCCGCGCCTGTTGCCACAAGGGCATGAACGCGTTGTCGCCGGCGTCGCCTGCTCGGGGACCGGCGACGGTGCCGTCCTCAGTGGCCCGTCCCGGCCGCTGCTGCTGCTCTTGCGAGCCGCCATCCTTGTCGCCACCGTGCGCGGTGCCGCCGCTGTTGGCCATCTGACTGGCGGCTACTGCGTCGGCGACCGTCGGAAGAGCGGCCGCCGTGGCCGATGCCGCGTCTGGGTCGAGAGGCTTCGCCGCGGCATGCGGGTCGCGCGCCGTCCCGTCTTCCACCGTGCGCCCCGGCCGGGCCTGCTGTTCGGCAGCTCCGTTGCCCGTGTCGCCATGCGCCGTGTTGCCACTGTTGACGATCTGGCTGGCGGTCACCGCATCGCCGGCGGCAGGCAGGACTGCCGATGCTGCCTTTGGCGCCGGCGAACCGTCGCCGCCGACTGCCGGATCGACCGTCTTCGGATTGGGCTCGGCCGAGTGATCGGTCGTGCCACCTTTCTTTCGCGATCCGCCGGCGCCCGCGGCCGGCTGCGCGGCTGTCGTGACATTCTGCGGAGCGCCGCCACGCGCTGTACCCATCCCCCCAAGGCCGCTCGGCAAAGCGGCCGTCCCTGGCGCGTGATACGTGAATGTCGGCGGGGTCGCTACATGGCTTGGTCTCTGCGTTGTGGTTTGCGGCGCTGCTCGCCCCTGCTCGAGATGGGCGTGCAGGCCGGACGCGGTGCCGTAGACGCCGGAGGCGAAGCTCATCAGCTCCATCAGCGGGTTCATGCCGGGATCGTCGCCATGAGCCATCATGTTGAAGGCGGAGACGGCGAGAAGCGGGGAACCGGCCGCGATCGAGGCGAGGTCCATGGTTCTGGCGAAGCCGATCGCCCCGCCGCTGGCGCTCTGCAGGATCGCGCCGGCGTCACGGTAATAAGGGGTTTTGCTATAGGTCGCTCCGATCGAGGTGCGCAGCGACGCAACGGTGGTCATGCCGGCGTTTTTCAGCCCGATCGCGCGCGAGGCCGAGGCCGTGGCCGGGAAGATCGTCGCTCCGGCCGAGAGCGTTTCCATGACCATGCGGCCGGGCGTGATCTCGCGGCCGTAATAGATGTCCTCGCCGAGCGCCTGCATCTGCCGGCCGCCGACATACGTACCGGCGCCAATGGCCACCGGAGCCGCGACGACGTTGACGCCGGGGATCAGCATCAGGAGAGGCGCGCCGGCTGCGGCGTAGGTCATGGCAGGATCGACGTACTTCTCGACGAAGGTCTTGACGTGGGCCTGGTGTGCCTCGGTTTCGACCTTGTCGTTCGCCGCAGAGAAGGTGAGGTTCTTCGGAACCACGATGGCGCCGCTATCGGCGAGCTCGTTATCGTTCTGATAGGTCTCGATGAAGGATTTGATGTTCTCCGGCTTGCGGCCTTCCAGGACATAGTCCGAGCCGCGGCCGTCGACGACGTGGTCCTTCCCATCGATCCCGCGCACGATTGCGAACAGCATCTGCTGCGAGCCGACGCTGGCATCGATGTACTGGAAGGGTACGAAGGTGACCTTGGCCTGGTCGCCGCCGACCTCCTGAATCTTGCCGGCCATCCTGCCGGCTTCGTCCTGACCCGCACCGGCCAGTTGCAATGTCGACTTGAGGGTCTTGCCCCCCAGCACATGCTCGGCCCCGAACAAAGCCTTGCCATCCGGCAAGGACTGCTGGCTCATCGCGCCGAAGGTGAGCTCGATCTGATCCGTGGCCTGGGTCCGCCGTTCGCGATAATAGGCCGCCTGCAGCGCGCTCTGATGCTGCGCTGAATCCTCGTTGAGCAGCTTGGTCGGCTGGGTCGCGGTGAAGACCGCGAAATCATGCCAGGCGACTGCATGCTGGTGCCGGTCCTGCAGGTCATCCCGGAGATCGCGCGTGGCGTCGATGGCTGACAGGATCAGCGCTACTTCGGGATGGACCCAGACCTCCTGCCCACCCATCGTCGCCCTGACCGCTCCGGCGAAGGGGGCGCCCTGGCCGGGCCCTCTGACCGGAATTGCCGGGCCATGGCTGCCGAGCGCCGTGTCGAGCGCTGTTTCCAGCGCCGTGATCGCTTTGCCAGCGAGCTCGATGTTGACGTCGATCTGCGTGATCGTGCTGGAGGTGTAGGCCTTTTCGGCCGCATTCCTGCGCTGCTGCGCACCGAGCAGGCCGTTGGGACCACACCCCGCGATATTATTCCAGGCCGCATCGGTTTCGCGTTCCTGACCATCGCGGCGGATATTCTTCGCGCCTGGCTGGAAGGTCAGCTGGATGACCAGCTCCTTGTTTTCGTATTTGAAGGTGGCGTAGAGCTGCCCATCCTTGGGATCGTCATCGACCGTGATGCTCTGTAGCGTCCCCGAATACTTGCGCTTGCCATCGGTGAACCCGTCCTGCTCGAAGAGGTGCGGGCTCCTGGTACGCAGGTTGTTGAGCGCGGCGTCCTCGATCGGCGCGGAGCGGAGCTGCACGCCGGCGAGGTCCCTCTCCGCATCGGCGAGGTCACTGCCTTTGACCGCGACGTCCCGGTTAGCTTGCGCCGTCTCGCGCTGGCTGCCGGCGGTCTTCAGCGTCTCCTCGGCGGCAGTACGCTCCGGTGTACCCGGCTGGGTCGCGTTGACGAGCTGCTGCGCCACCAGTTCGCCGATCTCGGCATCGAGCAGATCGGCCTCGGCCGAGAGCTGGCCGTATTCGGCGAAGGCGGCTCGGACCTGCTTGTCCTCATAGTCGGACCTGCGATCGGTGACCGTGCTGCTCTCCGGGCTGTCGGCTGAGCGGAACTGCTGGCGTGGCGGACCGCCGATCGCCCGCACCTTGGCCTTGTCCTCCAGCGCACCGAGCAGGACGGATTCCGCCTGCTCGCGCTTCTCGCGGCTTTGCGTCGCCTTGCCGGCGACCTCCTGCGCATTCTTGAGGTCGGACTGCGCCTGGGCGAGCGGTTTCGTCGCCTTGATCTCGAAGGTGATCTGTTCCGGCGCCAGTGTGCTCTTCAGGGTACGATTGGCTCCGGCGACGGCCGAGCGGTATTCGGGATCGGCAGCGTAGACCTCAACCTGGGCCGTCGCCTCATCGGATTTGGCGCGGGCTTCGATGGCCCGGGAATCTGCCGAACTCTGGGCGGCACGAGCGCGAGCGACCTCCGGATGGACCCATTGGCCGTTCGACTGAATCCAGTCGCCGCCACCCGACGGCACCAGCTGCGGCTTCTCAGCGGTGCCGGGCCCGTAGTCCTTTTCGGCGGCAGCCGTCTCGACGCCGCGGTCATGCGCTTCCTGACCGGCGACCGTCGCTTCGTCATTGAGGATGATGGCGTTGATCTTGGCGATGAGGACCTGGTTTTCCTTCGCCTTCGCCGGGTCGCTATTGGCGAGCGAGTTCGCCAGCAACTGCGCGAGCAGGATCAGGACACGCTCCTGCTTGGCGATCAGCGCCTGCCCCTGGGGCGTGTTGGCCTGGCCGGGCTTCAGGTCTCCGGCCCAGATAACCTTGGGATTGCGGCCCGCTGCATTGGTCATGGAGGCGGAGTAGTTCACGCGCGACAGGACGGGCGCCAGCCTCTGGAGAACCTTGCGAACGGCGTCCGCGAGAGCCTTGAGCAGCGACCCGAGCGGGCTGGTCGGCTGCGAGCTCGTGGTCTGGCCGACGAGGCCACCGTCCGGCTTGTTCACGCGCATGTTCATGACGGCCTCCTAAAGCTGACGCCGGCTGCGCTCCGGCCGCCCCACACACCAGGTCGATGGCGGAGGAAACCGGAGCGCACCCGGAGAAGACGCGCGCCACCGTGCGGCGGCGAGCGGTGATGGCTTGGAGGGCGGTGGCCGGTTGGCCACGCCGGGGCGCCGCAAAAGCGCGATCAGGCGTTCGGACGCTGCTTGGCTGCGTCGAGGCTGACCTTCTTCTCGGTCGTCTTGGTGGTGATTTCCGCCGACTTCACGATGGCGCGGTTGAAGGCGGCTTCCATCTGCTGGATCGCATTCTCCGGGGTGGTGGTGTTCTGGACGGAAGAGGTTCCGGACATCGCAGACTCCGTTTTTGACGTGCTCTGGGATCGGACCGGCGCGGGATCTTCGGACGCCCCGGTTCCGGCGCCCGAGCGACCTCAGAGGTCGCTCAAGGCAAGCGAAGGTTAATGTCGATAAAGGATTCGTCAAGCATTCAATTCATTCAGCCTGATGTTATTCGAGATTATGAATGCATCAATTTCGAGTTGGCGCGCTTCTTTTGCAATTAGGCTTCGCGCAGGGAAGATACAAATTTCAAATCAACTTACTAATGCGCAATGAATGCATTATTCAAAACTCATTATACGTGAGTTTGAAGGAATTTATAGCGCAATAGACGTTGACATCGTAAAAACAACGCTCCTACCGTACAGCATATTCGCCCGCCGGACGCGCCACCGATCGCGCTCGGCTGATACCGAGGAGAGCAGCGATGAGCGTGCAACCGGTGAATACTGCCCTGCCGGGCGGCTCGGTCGACAATAACGGCGCAGGTTTCGACGATGCGATCGCCGCGGCGCAGCAGCGCAATGCAGGCGCGGGCAAGGCCGATCAGCAGGACGAGATCAGCCAGGACGAACTCGCCCGAATGGTCGGCCAATATGGTTCGCAGGTCATGTCGATGCTCCTGATGCCGCGCATGACCGACATGCTCGGCGAAGTCATGGCCGATGAGGAAGGCTGACCGAGACCTGCGCTCGCTGATCGAGTTTTGGAGGCGCCCATGACGATCGCAAACGGACTCCCGCCCGCCTCGTTGGCCGGCTCGACCCTGGTCATCCAGACGGGCGCGGAACAGCGGCCGGCTTTCGACCATGCGGCAGAAGCGGCGGCGCGCCAGCAAAGCTGGCCTGCGCGAGCTGGCGCCTTGGCCGATCCAGGTCAGCTCGCATCGGAACTGACAAGCCGGATGGATGGCTTCCTGCGCCGGGCCGGGGAGACTGCGCGTGAGCAGGCTCCATCATCCGGAACACAAGGAACGACCGAGCGCAGCGCTCTGGACGACCGCCAGCTCGACCGGGTCATTGAATCGATGAACCGCTCCTTCGAGTTCGCCGTGCAGACGCAGCTGGTCGTTCGTGGCGCGACGCAGACGACCGGCTCCGCCAATACCGTCCTCAAGGGGCAGTAAGCCGATCGGTGCCCGCCATGGCGAAGACCCGGTCAGCTCGCGTTCTCGCTTCGCTCTGTCTGGCCCTGCTGCTGGCTGGCTGCAAGGTCGATCTCTACACCAATCTCGACGAGCCGCAGGCCAACGAGATGGTGGCGATCCTGCTGCAGAACGGCATCCCGGCCGGGCGCAGCCTGCAGAAGGGCGGCAAGCTCACCGTGACGGTCGAGGAGGGCCGATTCGCCGACGCGGTGACGATCCTCGGCCGCAGCGGCCTGCCGCGGCAGGAGTTCCAGACTCTGGGGGACGTCTTCAAGAAGGACGGCCTCGTCTCCTCGCCCGTGCAGGACCGGGCGCGGATGATCTTCGCATTGAGTCAGGAACTGTCCCGTACTGTCGCAGCGATCGACGGCGTGCTGACGTCCCGCGTCCACCTCGTCCTGCCTGAGAACGATCCGCTGCGACAAAACCTGGTGCCGTCTTCGGCATCGGTCTTTATTCGACATGATCCGAAGATCGCGATCAACGACAAGCTCGCCTCAATCAAGATGCTGATCGCCAACGGGGTCGCAGGGCTGCACTATGACCGTGTTTCGGTCGTCGTCGTTCCGGCCGAGCGCGATGCGATGACTCTCCAGGCACCGCCGCCAGCGCCGGCCCTGTCGCAGGCGAACCTGCCCTGGCCGGCGATCATCGGAGCGATCTGCGGCTGCGCCCTGATCGGCGGCGGCCTGCTCTTCATGCGCCGGCGCCGATTCTATCCTCTGGCCGAACATGCGGGCGAACGATGAGCGGCTCTCTGGCGCATCCAGATGAGACGGCCATCGCCTGGCATCGCTTTGCCGCGAGCCCGGCGGTTTACATCACGCCGGAGCGGCTTGCCGCCGCTTTCGACGAGGCGATCACGCGTGATACCGGCCGGCGGCTGCTCGCCATTCCTCGCATCGAGCGGCGCCTGTCGGACCTGCTCTGCGCCAAGTATCACCTGTCGCAGAGCCTTGGGCCGGACGCAGTTTCGGACGCCGACCGTGCGGTCCTGCTTCTTGCTCCTGCGCCGTTGCGGAGCCTCCTGCGCCTTGCCGGAGCGATCTACTTCGCCGGTGCGCTGTCGCGCGTTGTGCTTGCCAGCGAAGTGCGCGCGCTCGAGAAGGCGCTGGGGCCTGGTGTGCTCGCGCGCGCCCTGACGAGCCGCGACCTTGCCGGGGCGGCCGAGGCGCTGCCTGCCAATGAGGAACGGATCGAACAGATTGACCGGGCAGGCTGGAGCTGCCTGCTCGCCTGGGCCGCAAGCTTCCCTCACGAGATCGAGGTGCGCCTGCGTTTGCAGATGCCGGACGGGGTGCTGCCGCTCGCGACGATCACGCCGGAGATCGGCCGGCCGATCATCGAGGCGGCGCGCAGCGCCGGTTCGGCGTGACCGCGATGTCAGCCCTGCCACGCCGGCCGCCGCGTGGGCTCGTTCCCGCCGAGAGCGCCTCGGCCTGGAGCGACGGCTTCGCTTTCCTCGCTGCTGCGCGAGAGACAGCAGGCGCAATCGAGGCTGCCGCGAAGCAAGAAGCCGAACGGGTTCTGGCGGAAGCGCAAGCGGCCGGGAGCGCGCGCGGCGAGGCCGAAGCAGCCGAGCGAATCGGCCGGGCGATAGCGGATGTCGATGCCTATTTCGCCGGGCTGTCCAGCGAGCTGGCTGACATTGTCTTCACGGTAGTGCGCGACGTCGTCGATCAGTTCGACCGCCGCGACATCGTCGCCATGGCGGCTCTGAAAGCCCTTACTGCCTTTCGCCGCAGCCGCACGCTGACCGTCCGCGTTCATCCCGATCATGTCGAGGCCGTGAACGAGACTCTGCAGGAGGCCGTGCGAACCGGTGGGGTTGAGATCGCGCTCGAGGTTAGTGGCGATCCCACAATGGCGCGCGGCGGCTGCGTGCTGACGAGCGACATCGCCACGGTCGATGCCGGCATCGACAGCCAGATCGAGGCGCTTCGCCGCGGTCTCTTGCGCCGGATGATGCCGGCATGACGATCGCGCAGACGACGGGGCGTGCGCGCCTCGACCAGGTCCTGGCAGAACTGCGCGACGGCCTGCGGCAGGCGCGGCCGAGACCGCCGCGCGGCAAGGTCCAGCGGGCGCTTGGCGTCACCATCCACGCGACGCTGCGTGACGTTCGCCTCGGCGAGATCTGCGAGCTGCACGATCCTGCGAACGGCGTGATCGCATTGGCCGAGGTCGTCGGGCTGCAGGACGGCTGCGCAATCCTGACGCCGATCGGCGATCTCGTTGGCCTGTCGGCAGAGACCGAGGTCGTGCCGACCGGCGAGGTCCTGCTCGCGCCGGTCGGGCCCGGCCTGCTCGGTCGCACCATCGGCGCGACCGGAGCCGCACTGGATGGCCAAGGCTGGGCGGCTGGAGCGGTCATCGGTCTGCGCCCGGTTCATGCACCACCGCCGCCACCCTTGGCGCGCGATCTCATCGATGCTCCGCTCCAGCTCGGCCTGCGTGCCATCGATGGCCTGCTCAGCTGCGCGCGCGGCCAGCGCGTCGGCATTTTCGGCCCGCCTGGCGCCGGCAAGTCCTCGCTGCTCACCGATATCGTTGCCGGGACCGAAGCCGATGTCATCGTGCTCGCGCTCGTTGGCGAGCGCGGCCGCGAGGTTCGCGAGACCCTGGAGCGACGCCTGTCACCCACCGCGCGGGAACGAACCGTTGCCGTTGTCGCGACCTCAGATCGGCCGGCACTGGAGCGCGTCAAGGCAGCCCATGTCGCGACCACCATCGCCGAGTACTTCCGCGATACGGGCCGCCACGTCCTATTGCTGATGGACAGCGTCACACGCTTTGCTCGGGCCCAGCGCGAGATCGGCTTGGCCGCCGGAGAGCCTCCAACGCGGCGCGGCTTTCCGCCCTCGCTGTTCGCCGCCTTGCCACGGCTGCTCGAACGTGCGGGGCCAGGTCAAGGCGGTTCGATCACCGGCATCTACACCGTGCTGACCGAAGGCGAGGCAGAGATCGATCCCGTCGCCGAGGAGGTGATGGCGCTGCTCGACGGCCACATCGTGCTGTCGAGCGAGCTCGCCCAGCAGAATCATTTCCCGGCGATCGACATCCTCAAGAGCCGCTCGCGTCTGATGGGCGCGGTTGCGCCGCCGGAACATCTGGCCGATGCGCAGCGGATACGGGAGTTGCTGGCGCGCCATTCCGAAATCGAGTTGCTCGTGCGTGTCGGCGAGTACGAGCCCGGCTCGGATGCCTTGGCGGATGAGGCACTGGCCAGGATCGATGGTATCCGGGCCTTTTTGCGTCAGGCCTCGGGCGAGCCCGAGGCGCTCAAGCGGACGCGTGAACGCATGCGCGAGGTCCTGGCATGACCAGGCTCGTGGACCTGCAGACCTTGCTTACTCTCCGTCGCCGGCGCGAACAGCGGGCCGGCGAGCGCGCGGCACGACAGCGCGCCGCGGCAGCGGGCGCACAGGCCGCCGCGAGCGACGCTGCCGAAGCCATCGCTGCCCATGACGAGCAGTCATTGTCATGGCAACGGGCGCAGCATCGGGATTTGCTCGCTCAGCCATTTTCGATGTCGACATTGGCGCGCCTTCGTGAGGAAGCGATGATCGCTGGCGCAGCACGGGATGACCTTGCTGCCGCCGCCGCCGCCGCCGCCGCAACGCTGTCGGCGCGCCAGCGCGACCTTGCCGCGTCCCAGTCTGTTCATCAGGAGCGTCGACATGACCGGCTACGGCTCGAACAGGCATGTGACGAGCAGGCAAAGCGAGAGCGGAGAAGGCTGCAAGCGCGTCTCGATGCAGCACTGGACGAAACCGCGAGTGCGAGGCCTGGCCAATGAAGGCCTATGTGCCCCGGGCGAGGCTGCCCCGCCCCGCGCATGACGTTGTGCGCCCGCTCCTCTACCGATCCGTGCCGGAACGGAATCTGTCGCCGATCAACCGCTTCTATGGCTCGGATTGGCGCATTGCGCTGCGGCTGGATGAGCAGACGATCATCCTGTTGCCGGCTGCGCCCGGCTTGGTAGACGACGATGGCGAATCCGCTCAATTCACGCTCATTATTGGCGTTGAGCAGGTCGAACTGCGCTTGCCGCCTCGGCTCGTCGCGGCCGCGCTCGGTCGCTTCGGAGCGGGTGACGGAGCGACGCAACTGGACGCGGAGCGACAAGCGCTTCTCATCGAGGCGGCATGTGCCGGTATCCTCGCCGAGCTGGAAGCCACACTTGACGAGCCGGTCGAGCTGCAGGCTCCGATGGGCAAGGCCGGCAGCGACACATTGCAGTTCGCGATAGCTGTCCAGGTCGGGACCGATCCGGTCGAGATCGCGGGCATCGCCGGCCCGGCCAGCATGCTGGCGCGGCTGTTTTCCTTATTGCCGAAGAGGTCGACTCTGCCGGGCTGGCTCGACCCAATGCCGCTGCCGCTCAGCTTCCGCTACGCCGACGTCCGGATCACGCTGGGCGAGCTCCAGCGCGCCAAACCCGGTGATGCCTTGCTGTTCGACCGCCATCTGCCGGCAGGGGAGTCTTGCCTTCTGATCGGCCGGTACCTGGCGGCTCCGGTCCGGATCGACGGCGGCCGGGTGCGTCTGCAAACAGCGCCGGCGGTGGCGCACGCATCACAATGGGAGTGGCTCATGGACGACCTTCACGAGGATGGGGGGGCAGCGGAAAGCGTCGCGGTTCTCGACGATCTACCCGTCCGCGTCGTCTTCGAGTTCGGACGCAGCGAGATGACACTGAAAGAGCTCGCCAATCTCGGCGCCGGAAGCATCGTCGCGCTCCCCGCCTCCCTGGACGAGCCGGTGTCGCTGATCGCCAACGGGCGCCGAATTGGGCAGGGCGAGCCGGTCCAGATCGGCGAGGCGCTTGGCGTTCGCATCACCAGGCTCTTCGATGCCTGATCTCAGTCCCAACCTGGTCGGAATTATCGCCTTCGTCGCGCTGATTGGGCTGATCCCGCTTGGCGTCGTGACGATGACGGCCTTCCTGAAGATTTCTGTCGTCCTCTTCCTGATTCGCAACGCGCTCGGCATCCAGCAGTCGCCGCCGAACCTGGTCCTGCATGCGATCGCGCTGGTGCTGACGGTCTATGTCACCGCACCGTTGATGGCCGACCTTTACGGGCGGGTCTCGGCCCGCCAGCTCGACCTGAATTCCGTGCAGGGCCTCACCGAAGCGGCCGACACGGTTCGCCAGCCGTTGCGCGACCATCTCTCGCGCTTCACCCATGAGCGCGAGCGCGAATTCTTCCGAACGGCGGCCGCGAAGGTCTGGCCTGAGAATGCCGCGGCGGCCCTGAGAGCCGATGATCTCATCGTCCTGGTGCCGGCCTTCGTCAGCTCTGAGCTGACCCGCGCCTTCCAGATTGGCTTCCTGCTCTATCTGCCGTTTCTGGTGATCGATTTCATCGTCGCCAACGTGCTGATGGCGATGGGCATGATGATGGTTTCGCCGACGCTGATCTCGATCCCGCTGAAACTGCTGCTCTTCGTCAGCATCGACGGCTGGACCAAGCTGATGCACGGCCTGATCCTGAGCTATGGCTGAGCCGCGATGGAATCCCCCCGAGATCGGGACGAACGCCCGTGACCAACGAGGTGATCCTAACCAAGATCAACGCGGCGCTGATGACCGTGCTGATCGTCTCCGGTCCGGCTCTGCTCGCGGCCGTGCTGATCGGCTTCGGCGTCGGCCTGCTCCAGGCACTCACCCAGATCCAGGATCAGTCTTTGCCCCAGGGGATCAAGCTGATCGTGGTGCTCCTGCTGTTGCTCCTGCTGATCGGCCCCCTGCTCTCGCTGCAGATCTACGAACAGGCGATCGCCCTATTCGAGGATTTCCCGGCGCTGACACGCTGAGGCAGGACGATGACCGGTGATCTCCTGATCCAGCTGGTCCTGCCCGTCATGGTCGCGACGGCGCTGGCGATGACGCGGATCACCGGTGCGATCCTGGTCACGCCGGCGTTCACCCGGCTCGGCCTCACCGGCATCATCCGTGGCGGCGTCGCCCTGGCCCTGACTTTGCCGCTTACGCCCGTGCTCGCCGAAGTGCTGCAGAACGGCCAGCCGCTGTCCCCGGCGCTCGTCACCGCGATCCTGCTCAAGGAACTGGTGCTCGGCATCACGATAGGCCTGCTTTTCGGCGTCCCGATCTGGGCTGCCGAGCTCGCCGGCGATCTGCTCGACCTCCAGCGCGGCTCGACTGCCGCCGCTCTGCTCGACCCATCGGCAATCGCCGAATCGAGCATCACCGCAACCTTTTTCGCGATCAGCCTTCTGATGCTGTTCTTCGCCGCGGGCGGATTCGACCTGATGGTCAAGGGGCTTTATGCCAGCTATCGGATCTGGCCGGTGGCGAGCCTCGGGCCGATCTTCGATCCCGGTGCGGGCGAGCTGCTGCTCAAACTGCTCGACGAGATCATGCGCTTCGCGCTGCGCCTTGCCGCGCCGATCGTGATTGCGCTGCTGTTCACCGACCTTGCCATGGCGCTGCTTGCCCGCACCGCGCCGCAGCTCAACATCTTCGAGCTTTCGCTTTCGGCCAAAAGCCTCGTCTTCTCGGTGCTGCTGCTGATCTACTCGGCTTTCATGATCGAGTATATGCGCCAGGACATCAGCCGGCTGTTCGATGCCGAACCTTTCCTGCATCAACTCGCTCCGCGACGGCCGTGATGCGGGTCGATCTAGAGCACCCCGGCCTTGACCAGGGCATCCGCAACCGACTGGAACAGGTCCTGCTTGACCGGGTCGCCCTGCGCGTGCCGCTTGTGCAGCGACTGGGCCAGTTCGTCGAGCACGACCGGTATCCCCCGCTCACGCGCTTCGAGCAGCAGCGCTGCGCCTGGCTCTCCCGCCGCCTTGCAGACGATAAGCGGAACGGGGGTTTCGCCCCGCTGATAGCGCAGCCCCACGACATTGCCGTGGTAGGCGATCAGCATGGTCGCGCGGGCGAGGCCAAGGCCGCCCGAGCGGCCGATCAGGCGGTAGTGCTGGCGCCTGGCGCTGCGGATCAGCGGGTCGCCCTCGGTGTCCTTGGTCTCCCGTTTCATCTCGGAACGCGTCATCCGCATCTCGCGCAGGAAGATGAAGCGCTGCAGCAGAAGATCGGCGAGGCCGACGACGAGATAGGCCAGCACGACGACCAGGAAGAGCGGCAGCAGCAGCACGGCGATGGCGCTGCCGGCGCAGCGCTCGCCGCAAACCGGTGTCTCCAGAAGCGGCTGCAGCTGAAGGCCGAGGATCAGGACGAAGGCTGCTCCCAGCACGACGAGCTTGATCAGGCTCTTGAGGAACTCGCTGACGCTCTTCAGCGAAACCAGCCGCTTCAGGCCCTTGGCCGGATTCACATGCTCGAATTTCGGCTTGATGATCTCGAAGGAGAACACCGGCCCGAAGCTGCCGGCCATGGCGGTCAGGGCAGCGGTCGCGACCAGTGCCGCGACCAGCGGCGCGGTCAGGTAGAGCAGCATGCCTCCGGCGTGACGCAATGCGCGTTCGAGCACGACCGGGAATGCTTCATTGTCCCGGTTGACCACCAAGTCGATCAGTTCGTCGAGCTGCAGGAGCAGCCGGTCCTTGATCAGGATCAGATAAAGGAAGGCGGCAATGAAGGTGAAGCCGATGATCAGGTCGCGGCTCTGCGGCACCTGCCCCTTGCGCCGTGCCTCGCGCAGCTTCTTCTCGCTGGCGGGAAGCGATTTTTCTTCAGAAGGCTCGTTCATCCAGCGAACCTTCCGCCAGCGATCCGCCCCCTGAAGTCACGGAGTGTCCGATCATGACGACCAGACCGAGCCGTTACGCGCCGCTGCTGCTGATCGCCTGGCTGCCGGCCTGCACGCTGACGCAGCAGGTGGCGAACGACATGACCAAGCCGGCGGACCAGCCGCGGGGCGCGCATGTCCTCGCTTCGACGCTGGAGGAGAGCGGCGAGATGGCGACCGCGCTCGCCGTCTACGAAAGCGCGGCGGCGACCGGCGATTCCGCAGCCGCTGCGCGGCTCGGCGAGGCCTATCTGCGGGCCGGGGACGGCGTCGGTGCCGAGCGCGCCTTCCGCCTTGCGCTCGAGCGTGAACCGAACAACGTCGCGGCGCAGCTCGGGCTCGGCTCCGCCGCATTGCGACGCGGAGAGATCGACGTTGCCGTCGCATCGCTGAGCAAGGCCGCCCCCCTTGTCGACAGTGCGGCGGGTTATAACCGGCTCGGCATCGCCTTGACCCTCGCCGGCAAGGCCCCGGAGGCGGTCGCTGCCTTCGAGGAATCGCATAGCCGCGCCGCTAATGACCTCGATATCGCCGCCAACCTCGCGCTGGCCGAGGCGCTTGCCGGCCGCAAGGACCAGGCCGTCGATCGGATCAGGGGAGTGGCCCGCTCGGAGAGCGCCAAGCCGACGCATCGACGCAACCTGGCGCTGGTCCTCGCGCTCACTGGCGCCGGAGGCGAAGCGGAAAGCGTGGTCGAGGCCAATCTGCCGGCGGCGGACCGACCGGCTTTCCTGCGTCGGTTGCGCACGCTCGAGACTGCTGGCGACGCGCGGGCCCGGGCGAAGATCGTCGGCACGATCCTCGCTGGCTGAGCCGCGCCAGCGGCGCACTTTCACTTCTGCTCCGTCGTCACCTGCGCCGGAGCGCGGCTCGTATTGCGGCGTCCGTCGCGGTCGAACGCGCCACCCAGCGGCGTCTCGTCGCCGTCGAGATAGCGCCGCGCCGCGCGCGCGACGGGCGCAGCCGCTGCCGGACCAAGCTTGCGTCCATGGAACAGGTCGGCCTTGCGCTCGACCATGCGCTCCAGATTGTAGGCGTTGGCGCAGCCCGGCGGCAGGTGTGGGTCCAGATCGAAGGGATAGCGGGTCGGGTCCTGCTGCAGGCAGGCATCTGGCGCAACGATGGCCGTCGGCCGGGCTCCCGGCGTCTCGGCGGGCAGATAAAGAACCTGGTAGTTCGCCGATATGTCGGGCGGCGGATTGGCGCAGCCGGCAGCAAAGGCCGCGATCGCGAGGGCGAGTAATCGTCCTGTCGTCATGATGGCCTCCTGCATCTCATTTGAAGACGAGGCCAGCGCCGGCGTCGGCTCTCGGACCTTTCGCGACCGGCGCCGCTGTCGCCACCGGTCGCCGGCGCACCACCGGGATCGGTCGGTCCAGCGGCGTCGCCGACAGCCGGTCGCTCGACGGCTTCACCAGATAGGCGGTGATCAGGATGACCAGCTCGGTCTCGTCGCGGCGATAGCGTGTCGAGGTGAACAGGGCGCCGAGGATCGGCACGTCGCCGAGGAACGGGAACTTGTCGACCTCCTGCGACAGGTTGCGCTGGAACAGGCCGGCGATCGCGAAGGTCTGGCCGCTGCCCACCTCGACATTGGTATCGGCACGCCGAACCGTGAAGGCCGGCAACTCGAAACCGCCAAGCCGGACCGCGCCCGCCATCGAGATGGCGCTGACCTCCGGCCGAACCCTGAGGCCGATGCGATTGTTCTGCAGCAGCGTCGGCGTGAAGGAGAGCGAGACGCCGAAAGGCTTGTACTCGGCAGTGATGCGGTCGCGGTCCTGCGGCACCGGCACCGGCACTTCGCCGCCGGCGAGGAAGCTCGCCGTCTGGCCGGTGGTGGCGGTCAGGTTCGGCTCGGCGAGGATGGTCAGCAGCCCGTTCTGCTGCATCGCCTCGACCAGGGCGTCCACATTGACGCGGTTGTTGCTGAAATTCAGGCCAAGACCTCGCCCGCCGCTGGCGAGGTTGCCGCCGGAGCTGCCGACGCCGAAGGAGAAGTTGCCGGTGTCGACCATCACCTTCCAGTTGATGCCGAATGCGGTCAGGTCCTTGCGTGACATTTCGGCGAAGCGCACCCGGATGTTGACCTGGTGCGATGACGGGATCGTCGCATTGTTGAGCGGCGGCTGGTCCGGCGGCGAGTAGGTCCGGGCGACATTGGCGACGTCGATCGCCTCGTCGACCGAGCGGGTCGCCCCCTTGATCACCAGTCGCTCGCCGAAGAACTGCAGGTCGACGGTCGAGGTCGGCTGCAGGATGTTCTTCGCCTGGTTGGCCGAACGCGACGGCATCAGCACGTCGAGCCGGATCGCGCCCTTCATCCGCTTCTGCTCGTCGAGCGCGATCAGATTGGTCGAGCCGCTCTTGAGCCCGTAGACATAAACCACGTCCGGCGCGACCACCTGCACATTGGCGACCGCCGGATCGGCGAGCATGACCGATTCGACCGGCTGATCGAAGCGGATGATGCGCCCCTGCCCCGTCGGCAGTTCGATAGGGCGCCTATTGGAGAGCGGCGAGACCTCGTTCGCGACCGCCCGGCCCGTTGTGATCGCGCTCGACCAAGGCAGGGGCGCGAAGGCGGTCAGGCAGAGCAATGCGCCGACATGCGTCGCGCGTTTGCCGTTGCGGATCATGCGTCGTTGCACTCTGCCTGTCCTTGTCTGCGATGGCTGGTCAGGAAAGGGGGGATGCCGCCGGGGCGGCGAGCCGGGTCGCATCCGGCGAGGGCGGAGCGGCCGCTTGCCCGGGGCTGAGCGCGAGCGAAGCCAGCGGCTGGATGAAGAATTCGGGCGCCAGCTCGGGAAAGGACATCACCGGCAGCTCGATGTCATGGCGCATAAGCAGCTCGCGCAGATGGCGGCGCAGTTCGATCGCGGTGAAGACGACCGGATTGACGTCCTCGAGCCCTGCCATGGCCTGGCGTAGCTGGCTGACGAGCGCGCCGGCCGTATCCTCGGACAGGTGCAGGATGCGGTTGCCAGCGATCTCGCGAAGTCCGGCGCGCAGCACGGCCTCGGTTTCCGGATCGAGCACATAGGCCGGGATCACGCGATTGGCGTCGGCATGGCGATGGCAGAGCTGGCGGCGCAGCGCTATGCGGGCATAGTCGGCGAGCTGGGCGGGATCGGCTTCGCGCCCGCCCCATTCGACCAGCGCCTCGAGAATCAGGCGCAGATTGGCGATCACCACGCCTTCCTCGACCAGGCGCCGCAGAATATCGGCGGTACGCTGCAGGCTGACGCCGGCTCCGGCTTCGGCGACGAGATCAGGATAGTCCGCTTCGGCCTGTTGAAGCAGGTCACGGGTTTCCTGGATACCGACGAAGAAGTGGGCGTGACGGCGCAGCGCCGCAGCGATGCGGGCCGACAGCGCCCCTGCCGGATCGAGATAGCCGATACCGGCCTGGTTCAGAGCCCGGGCATGGGCGGCATCCACCCAGGCCGATGGTCCACGCCCAAGCAGCGGTGGGCCTTCACGGAAAGAGATGGCGAGCATCGAGAGATGTGAACGCTCATCCTGCAACAGCAGGCTGTTCGCCGGAATCTCGCCCTGCGCGATCGGAACCCCCTCGAAGTCGAGGCGGAACTGGTTGTCAGACAGCTTCCTGTCACCGCGGCGCTCGAGCAGCGGCGCGATGACGCCGAGTTCCGCCTGCATCTCGCTACGAATGCGCTCTGCCTCGCCGCGGAACAGATCAGCCGGGATCGCCTTTTCGAGTTCGGCTCCGAGCAGCACGGCGACCCGATAGCGCGCCCGCGCCGGCGCGACTGTCGCCGGCGAGTCCTGCAGATTGTCGGCGGTACCAAAGTCCGGCATGGCCGATGCCGCCCCCCCTGGCGTCGGCGAGGACTGGCGCGCGCGCAGCACGGCTCCGGCCGCCAGGCCGAGGGCCAGCACGAGGAAGACCGGCGTCGGGAAGCCAGGAACGAATCCGAGGCAGGCGACGACCACGGCCGCGAGCGCGAGTGCCCGCGGCTCGCGCCAGAGCTGCGAACCGATTTCCGAGCCGATGTCGCGCTGCGTCTCCGAGGCGACCCTCGTCACCACCATGCCGGCCGCCACCGAGATCAGCAGCGCCGGGATCTGGGCGACGAGGCCGTCACCGACGGTGAGCACGGAGTAGAGCGCGGCAGCGTCGCCGAACGACATGCCGCGCTGGACCGTGCCGATGGTCAGGCCGCCGATCAGGGCGACGAGGACGATGACGAGCCCGGCGATCGCATCGCCCTTCACGAATTTCATGGCGCCGTCCATCGCGCCGTAGAGCTGGCTCTCCCGCTCCAGATCGCGCCGGCGCCGGCGCGCCTCATCCTGATCGATGTCGCCGTTGCGCAGGTCGTTGTCGATCGCCATCTGCTTGCCGGGCAGCGCGTCGAGGCTGAACCGAGCCGCAACCTCGGCGACACGCTCGGCGCCTTTGGTGATGACGACGAACTGCGAGATCGTGATCACCAGAAAGATCACCAGGCCGACCGCGACATTGCCGCCGATCACGAAGCTGCCGAAGGTCGCGACCACCTCGCCGGCGTCGCCGTCGAGCAGAATGAGCCGCGTCGTGCTGATCGTCAGCGTCAGGCGGAACAGCGTCGCGAGCAGGACGATCGCCGGCAGCGCCGAGAGCTCGACCGGGCGCGTGACATAGAAGGCGACCAGGGTGATCAGCACGCTCGCCGCGATGTTCATGGCGATCAGCATGTCGATGGCCAGCGGCGGCAGCGGGATGATCATCATCAGCACAGCCACGATGACGATCAGCGCCAGGACGAGATCGCTCCGGCGCGACAGCGCCAGCAGCACGCGCTGCAGCTCAGCCGGCATCGACATGCGCTGCCCGTTCGTCGGCGAAGGCGCGGAAGCATTCGCGCGCCTCCGCCTCCTTGCCCGCAAGCCACAGGGCCCGGCTGCGCAGCAAGGCCACCTTGCGGTCGCCGCTGCCCAGCGTGTCGAGATGGTCGAGGACACGCAAGGCGCTCTGGCCGGCGCCGTCGCAGATGAAGGCGTAGGCCAATGTCTTGAGCAGGCCTTCGTCGCGCGGTGCGAGACGGCCGGCGAGCAGCAGCAGCACCAGGGCCCGCTTCACCTGGCCATGCCGGCAATAGAGATAGCCAAGCGCGTGCAGCAGCTGGACCTTGGCCTCCGGCTTGCTCATTGCCGCTCGCGCTCCCGCAATCGCCGCTGCAGGGTCATGTGCCGGTCGAGCTCCTCGGTCAGCAGGAGCGTGACGAGCTCGCGAACCTCGACGTCCTCCTCGATCACCGGCAGCACGTCGGTGACGAGCTCGTCGAGGATCGCCGTGTACCTGGCGCTCTGGAATATCTCCGGGTCCGCTATCTGGGGCATCACCAGTTCGGCCAGGTCCTCGGTCAGCGTCGAGCTGCTGGCGCGCGGCTGGCGCCGTTGGCGAGCCTTCAGCAGCGCCTCGAATTCCTTGAGCTGGGCGCGGGTCGCGGCCTCCGGGCTTGCACCGCGCAGGCTCGCGAGGACGTCGTCGAGCCGCTGCCACCCCGCCTTCCTGACATCCATCGCCGCCTCGTGCTCCTAAAAGGTCAGCGTGAAATTGCGCTCGCCCCGGACGAAGGTGACGCCGTCCCTGGTGATCGAGCGGACCGTCCAGCCATTGTCGAGGAAGGCGCCCTGATGATGTCGTCCGCCGTCGATCGTCAGGACGTATGGGTGTTCGCCGAGCCAGACCGCCTGCAGGGCGATCTTCGGCTCTTCCTCCTGCTGCGCGACGCGAACCTCGGAGCCGAGCTGAAGCCTGCTACCATGCGCTGCGTCGAAGGACTGCTGGGCGGCAGCCCAGGCCTGCGCCTGACCGGGCTCGATCGTGCCGGATGCGAGCACACGCTCGCCGGAGGCCGTGACGGCAACGCCGGAAAGGCCGGTGGCGGCGAGGACTCTGCGCAATTGCGCAGCGGCATCCGAAACCTGACTTCCGGAAGTCCGGACGGCTGCAGCCGCGCCGGTGCTGTCCGGGGCGATGACCGGCCGGACAGCCGATGGCTGTGACGTCAGCGTATAGGCTGCGACGACACCCGCCAGCACCACAACGCCCGAGGCCGCCATCACGGCTTTCATGCCGATGCGTTTCGCTGCGACGTGGCCGGTCAATGTCAGCCGCGCCCGTCCGATCCAGACGGTCGCAGGCAAGGTCGGCTTGACGCCGCTTCCGGCAGGCAACACGCGTCGGCGCTCAGGGTCGAGGGCGATGGCGCCGCCCACCGCCTCCAGCCGAAGTTCGCCGTCGACGACACGCAGGAGAGCGTGTTGGCTGGCGACACCCTCATCATGCAGAATGATATCGCAGTCCGGAGCCGATCCGACACGATAGCTACCGGGTTCGAGCTGCAGGCGGGCGCCCTCGTGGAACCCGGCCTCGACGGCCAATCCAATAAGGGGCTCGGCGACCGAAACCAATTCGCGCCCCTGCCGCGGCGCCAGCGATGCCGTAGTCAATGGTTTGCTCCCGAAACAGATCCGTGAGGGGTGATCACGAGGGTCCGATTGCGAGTCGACGATATTGCGGCAATACAAGGCCATTCCGCCAATATATACAAGACTGGAGCGGCATTTTTGTGCGGCATCAGCGTATATTTAACTCATTTCGGATATCAAAGTACTCAGATTTATTATGATGAATGCATAATTCATTATTGCGATTTGCATCGATTCTGGCGGGTGGATGCGATAAGCTTTGACATGATCACTTGCGGGGCAATATGGCTGATCATTATTGATCGGGGCGGGAGCAGCTCGTGGCCGGACAGGCACCTATCGTCGGCCGAGGGACCGTCTCCTGGACCTCGTGCCTGATTGGCTCGGGACTGCTGTGCCTTGGGCTCGGCGGGCTGCCAGCCGGGGCGGTCGACGGCGACTGGCAGCACAAGCCCTACCATTATGTCGCGATCGATCAGGACTTGCGCAGTGCCCTGATGGAGTTCGGCCGCAATCTGCGTATTCCGGTCAAACTAGCAGACGATGTGAAGGGACGGCTGCGCGCCATGCCGGCGAGCGGCGATGCCAAAGGGTTTCTCGAACGCCTGGCGCAGGCGCACGGTCTGATCTGGTATTTCGATGGCACGACGCTGCATGTCGACGCACACTCGGCGCTCCAAACCGAGCTGGTCTCGCTCAGCGGTACGAGCGCAGCGCAACTCGACCGGGTGCTGCGCCGCCTCGGCATCGCAGATTCCCGCTTCCCGTTGCGATTCGACGAAGCAAGGGGCGTGATTGCGGTCTCCGGGCCTCCAGCTTATCGCCATCACGTGCGCGAGGCGCTGAGCCAGCTCAAGAGCGGCAAGGACGCCGCTGCGGCGAACCGCCCGGTGACGACGCCCGCGGACGCGGCGGCGAAAGTTCGCGTCTTCCGCGGCGGTCCGCCGGGCGGTTCCTGAGAATGCTTGCGCGGCATCAGGCCGCGCGACTGCGCGACTGCAGCGCATCGATCGTCTGAAGGACGACATCGGCCTTGTGACGCATATGATCCCGCGCTATCTCCGCGAAGCGCCGCCCGTCGCGCCGATGCAGGGCGGACATCATCTGCTCGTGCTCCTCCACCGCTTCGTCCCACTGGCTCGGCGACTTTGGCGCGAAATAGCGCAAGGTCGACAGACGGCCATGCTCGCGCCGATAGACGTCAGCGAGCCGCGGATTGCGGGCGCCGTCGATGAAGGCCTCGTGGATCGTGCGATTGAGAACGATATAAGCCTCTTCCTCCTGGCGGCGATAGTGGTCGACCATCACATCGTGCAGCTCCTGGATCCGGGCGATCTCGCAGTCGTCCAGTTCCTTGCAGGCCAATTCGCCCGCGAGAGCTTCCAGACCACCGATGATCGGAAAGATCTGCAGCGCATCCTCGCGCGTGATCAAGGCGATGCGCGCGCCGCGGTTCGGCAGCAGCTGGACGAGGCCTTCCGCCGCCAGCACTTTGAGAGCCTCGCGCAGCGGTGTGCGGGACACCTGGAAACGCTCGCACAGCTCAGGCTCGAAGACCTTGTCGCCGGGAATGAGCTCGGCCGACAGGATCATCTGTCGTATTTCTGCGGACAACTCTTCATGCAAAGTTTGGCGACGGATAAGGCTATTCACCAGCGACCTCCTAGGAGCCGTCAAACTCGATAAATTTGAAACAAATACGTTCGAATTTCTGCTTATCCCCTGGATATGATAGCATCAACCTGCGGAACCTCGACCACGCTTTCGGCGACCCATGATTGCATCCAGCACATCGTTCGCCCGCCAGCTGCCAAGAATTCCAGCCGGGCACACTTCATCGCCGCCCCTGTCAGATCATGTCAGTACAGTCCGGTTAGCCCGTCGCGCGCGATCGAGCTAACGACATACCATTGACCTCGCGACGGCTATTTGGCCTTGCGGTCGGCCGAAGCGCGTGTCCGAATGGGGTTGCGGGCGCGAGTTGCCCTCAAAGTCGCGGCTGGGAATGTCCGTTTCGGCAAATCGGCCCATGTCCGCGCTCGGCGCTAGCGAGAACGAGAAGGCGCCGTCTCGCAGATCGAAGCGGACACCGGCCGCCTTAGTGGTACTCGCAGTTCGGGCGTGAGGCTTGCTTTTGAAAGCGATGATGTACGCGCTCTATTTGCCCCGAGGACGAGTGCACGCCCTATAGGTCCTAAACGCAGACGGGGCGCCTCTCGGCGCCCCGTCGCTTATGGGTTATGAGACCAGGCAGTAGCTTTAGACGAAGTGGAAGTCGTTGAGGCTGCTGAGCTGGACGTTCTTCAACGTTAGCGTCGTATTCGCGTCGATGGTGAACATGACATCCGCGCCGACCTGATCGGCCGCCTCGAGCGCGTCCTCGAAATCGTCGAAGACATCCGCCGAGAACGCGAGGACGTCCGAGCTGGTGCCGGTCGTCTTGAAGTCACTGATCACATCCTTGCCGAAGCCCGGGGTGAAGACGAACCTGTCATGGCCCGAGCCGCCGGTCAGGGTGTCGTTGCCCGCGCCGCCAGCGATCCGGTCGTCGCCCGAGCCGGCATCGACCACATCGTTGCCGGCGCCGGCGAGGATGCTGTCGTCGCCGGAGCCGGCGTCGATCACGTCATTGCCCTCGCCGGCGTCGATCGCATCGTTGCCGGAGCCGGCCTTGATCGTGTCGACGCCGAGGCCGCCGGTGACGGCATCGTCGCCCGAGCCGCCGTCCAGCAGGTCGTCGCCGTCGGCGCCGGCGAGCGCGTCGTCGCCGGCTCCGCCCTTGAGCGTGTCGTTGCCGGCGCCGCCGTCGAAGGCGTCGTCGCCGTTGCCGCCGGTCACCACGTCATTGCCGGCGCCCAGGAGCAGCTTCTCGATATTGCGGAAGCTGTCGCTGCCGATCCCGGCGCCCGAGGCCAGGCCGCGACTGATGTCGACCGAGATCGGCGCCGTCGCCGCCGAAAGATCGAGCGTGTCGAAGCCCGCGCCGCCGTCGATGACGTCGTTGCCGAAGCCACCGCGGATGAGGTCGTCGCCGCCGCCCCCGTTCAGCCTGTCGTCACCGGCGCCGCCGTCGAGCGTATTGGCGACGTCGTTGCCGCTGATGACATCGTTTCCGGAGCCACCGATGACGATCTCGATCGAGTCGAGCGCATCCACACCGATCGCGTCGCCGTCGGCCTCGCCAGCGGCGAGGTCAACTGTGATACCGGCGCTGCCGGCGGAGTAGTCGGCGGTGTCGCTGCCCTCGCCGCCGTCGAGGACGTCGTCGCCCTCGCCGCCGACGAGGAGGTCGTCGCCTGCGCCGCCGCTCAGCTTATCATCGCCCGCGCCGCCCTTCAGCGCGTCGTCGCCTTCGCCACCGTCGAGCGCATCGTCACCTTCGCCGCCGGCGAGTACGTCGTCGCCACCAAGCCCGCTCAGCGCGTCGTCGCCGGCGAGACCGCTGATCACCTCGGACTTCGCCGTGCCGACCAGCACATCGTCGCCCGCCGTGCCCAAGATCTCGTCGGCCAGCGAGATCACCCGCACATCGTCATAAGAGACACCGCCAGCAGCGCCCCAGTTATAAAGCGCGAAGGTGCCGCCCTGATGGGTCCGGTCCTCGATCTTGTTCTCGAAGACCGGCTCGCCATCGAGATAGACGTCGATGAGATGATCCTTGATGTCGACGCGCAGGCGGATGTCGTCGTTCAGCGCATAGCGGCCGGCGGTGCGGGAGACGACGCTCTCGATGCCGTCGACGACACGGACCATCTGGAAGACGTTGTACTGGGCGTCGAGCTCGACCTTATAGTAGTTCTTCGCGTCCTGATAATAGAACATCAGGCCCATCGCATCGTTGCCGCCGCCACGCAGCGTGACCTCGACCGAATAGTCCTTCCAGTCGAAGGCGCCAGCGCCCTCATAGAGCGCATAGGCGCCCTTGCGCAGGACGTAGTCGCCATCGCCGAGCGGGCTCCAGCCGCTGTCCCAGAAGTTCGAGTTGGAGGCGTTGCCGTTGTTGGTGAGCTGGCGCGACATCACGTCGGCATCCTGGACCAGGCGGCCATCCTGGATACGCCAGTTCGCGGTGACACCGTTCTCGCCTTCGCTGACCAGGCGCCAGTTGGAGAGAGCGCCGTCGAAGCCGTCGAGCAGCTTGACGCCGTCCTGAACGACCGTCTCGACCTTGACGATGTCGGTCGAGGTCTTGCCGGCCGTATCGGTGACTTCGAGGACGAGCTCCTTGGTGCCGACCGGCAGCGACAGGACGGCATCCTTGCCGGTGCCGACCTCCTCGCCGTCGAGCAGCCAGCGATAGCTCGCGATCGCGTCCGGGCCGAAGGAGGCGCCGGCCGTGACCGTGACCTCGGCGAGGCCATTGCCGTCCGTGTCGAGCGCGCGCGCGGCGCTCTCGCCATGCGCGGTCAGCGCTGCCCGGTTGACGGTGACATTGTCGAAGGTGGCGGTGTCCTGCGTCTGGGAATAGACGCCGACCGTGCCGCCCGCGAGCGGGTTGGCATCGACGGCCGGCCCGCCGAAGACGTCGTGGCCGTCGAGTAGCACGCGTATCTCGCCATTCACCATCGCGACGCGCAGATCGACCTCGGTAGCCATGACGATGCCGCGCGGCACCGTGGCGAGCACGGTCTCGATGCCGTTCTGCACCTTGACGAGCGTGCGGGCATTGCCGCTGACGTCGAAGGTCAGGCGGTAGTGGTTCTGCTGGTCCTGATAGCCGAAGACGACGCCGATCTTGCCCGAGCTGTCATTGGTGCTGAGCGTGATGTCATAGACATAGTCGCTCCATTGCTTCGCGGCGGCCTCGTTCCAGATCAGCAGATTGGTGCCGGCATTGGTGAGGTCCTTCAGCGTGCCCTCGCCATCGGCCTCGCCGGACTGGACGGTGCCGACGACCTTGATCGGGCTCGTCGGCGTGCTGGTGCCGGTCTGCACCGCCATCGAGCCGGGGCCGAAGCTCGGTGCGAGGCTGCCGCCAGCAAAGTCGAACTGCGAGGCGCCGGCGATCGGAGCCATCGAGATGCCGTCGGCATCGGCCTTGCCGAAGCCGGCGATCTCGGCGCCCGTCAGCACGCGGTCGCTGAACAGCACGCTGTTGAGATAACCGCGCGAGGTATCCGCGCCGTCGTCGCTGAAGAGCAGGATGCCCTTGGCCGCGTCGACGGTGAAGCGGAAGGCGTCGTTGATGCTCTGCTGCCCGACGAACTCACCTTCAATGTACTTCTTGACGACGACGGTGTTGCTGGTGCCCTGACGCTCGAAGGTGAAGCCGATGCGCTGCCACTCGCCGTATTTGAAGTCGCCATGGTAGCTGCTGTTGATGCCGAGGCTGCCGGTGCCGTCGCCGTCGTTGCGGATATAGAGCTCGGCGTCGTTGCTGTTGTTGAGCTGGGTCTGGAACAGAGAGGTCCAGCCCTCCTCGTTCGGGATCAGCACGTCCATGACGATGCTGTAGGACCAGATCAGCCCGTCGCCGGTCACCGAGGTGGCGTTGGTGTCGAGCACCAGGCCCTGGGCCTTGGTGAAGTGCGGGAACTTGAGCACGTCGGCCTGGCCGCCGGTCATGGCCGGCAGGCCGAACTGCTGAGCCGTGCCGTATTCGACGAGGTTGGGGCCGGCTTGCGGCACGGACCAGCCGTTGAGGTTGCCGTCATTGAAATTGTCCGCGAGCAGCGTGCTCTCGCCGGTGACGGTGACGCGGATCTCGTCGCGGCTGACAGAGCCGTTGGCGCCGGTGACCTCGAGTGTCAGCACATGCTGGCCGGCCGCAAGCTCGAGGCTCGGCTTGACGCCTGTGGCGACGACATGGCCGTCGGCGTTCTTCCAGGCATAGGTGACCTCTGCCTCGGCCGGGATGATGCTCTTCGAGGCATCGAGGCTCACCGTGGCGACATCGCCCTCAGCCGCGTCGACGACCATGTCTTTGCCGGCTTTGGCCAGCGCGTTGACGGCTGGGTTCGACAGGTCGATGTCCTGGAACTCCTCCTGGTGGCCACGGTAATAGCCGGTCAGGCCGTCGCGATCGTTCTCTTCCTTGGTCCGGTAGCCGTCGAGATAATCGTCGAGATCAGTGAAATAAGTCTCGGTGTAGACCGCGTCGTTCTCTGGGTCGATCGTGATCAGACGGATGGCGCCGTTGCCGCCATTGTTGCCCTGCGCCGGATTGCCATTGCCGGTGATCTCGCGGGCAATGCCGTTCTGGTAGTTGACCAGCATCTGCAGGACGGGATCGCCGGCCGAGTTGTAGTCGATCTGCGTCTCGGCGCCGTCGATGAAATTATGGCCCGAGAAGGTGAAGGCGATGTTCGGGTACTTGGCGACCAGCTTGTTCCAGATGCCGTCACCATCCGAGGAGCCTTCGACCGAATTGCCGACGCCATAGGATGGGCCGGCATTCTCGCCGGTGAGGGCGGGGGTGATCGAGCCGACGCGGCCGTCGCCTGCCATGTAGCCGTGCGTGGTCAGCATCACGCGATGGTCGAGATGGCCTTCGATCACCTCGCCCGCCCAGCGCAGCACGTCGTCACGCGGGCCGAACTCGAGCGAGAGCGACAGCCATTTGGTGCCGTCCGGCGCGGTGAAGGTGTAGTAGTTGTTAGCGAAGCTGTTCGGCTCCTTGTCGTAGACGCCGCCAAAGCCCGGCAGCTTGGATTGCTCCTCGACCGTGAAATAGGCGCTGAGATTGTCCTGTGAGCGGTCGGAGGCCGAACCGTTCGGGCCGAGGTCGTGATTACCCGGCAGTAGCGAATAGGCGATCTTGCCGTCGAGCTTCCGCATCGCCGCCTCGGCGATAGCCCACTCGGCAGGGCGATTGTGCTGCGTGACGTCGCCGACATGGGTGACGAACTGGATGCCGAGGCTGTCCTTGTTGTCGACCAGCCACTGCATCATGTCGCCGAACATATGAGTCAGGTTCGGGTGGTCGGTATAGTCCTGCGTGTCGGGAATGACAGCGATCGTATAGGCGCTCTCGCCGGCGACGCGGACGCGGAAGCCGTCGGTCATGGTCGAGCCATCGGGCGCGGTCGCGACGATGCGGATATCGGAATGGCCGAGCTCGCCATAATTCAGCGTCAGTACGCCATTGGCGTCGACGGTCGCGTTGACCGCCGCGTCGTTCGTGCCCTCGACGCTGAAGGTATAGCCCGCGCCGAATTTCTCGACGAGGTTGATCGATTGCGGCTCGCCGCCTTTTTTGACAAGCATCGCGTTGAGCGGCGTCGTGCCGGCGGCGGACAGGGTAGCGTCTGACATGGTCAACAGGCTCCAGAGGGATGGCGGTCGATCTTGTTAGGATGTTGAAATCACAGTTTTTATTTGTGTGGACTAGTCCAGTTTCCCAAAGCTAGGACGTGTCCTTGACAGCTGAGTGACACGGTGGTGACGGTGAGGAATTTGATCAGGGCCACGAGCAAGGATGGCGCGCGCATCAATGGGCGGGTGCGCGGCGAGGGCCGGGGACGCGTCAAGGCGATCAAGCAGGCAATCCAGGAGCGCATCGGTGGCGGGACGTACCGGCCGGGGGAGCGACTGCCCTCAGAGCGGCAGCTCTGCCTCGAATTCGAGACGTCGCGCGTCACGCTGCACGAGATCCTGATTCAGCTGGAGGCGGAGGGCTTGATCTACCGCGAGGAGCGCCGCGGCTGGTTCGTCTCACCGGCCCGATTCGTCTACAATCCGCAGGCGCGCGGGCATTTTGCCTTGTCGGCGTTGCAGCAGGGCCGCCTTCCGAGCACCCGCGTCATCGACAGGCAGCTCGTCCGCCCTCCGGCGCGCGTGTTGGACCTTCTCGACATTCCGGCGAGCACCAAAATGGCCTGCATCCGCCGGGTGCGCTCGATCGACGGGCGCGCCGTGCTTTATGTCGAGCACTATTTTCAGGCCGAGGTCTTCCCCGGCCTCTTCGAGCACGACCTGTCAGTCTCGCTGACCGAGCTCTATCGCGACATCTACGGCTTCGATTACGGCCGGATGAAGTACCAGATCACGCCGACCGCGGTCAGCGGGGACGCGGCCGCGGCGCTACATGTGGCGGGCGGCAGTCCAGCCTTGCTTGTGACTCGCGTGAATCATGGGCTGAACAACGGCATCCGCGATTGCGATTTCGAGTATTGGCGCCACGACGCCATCCTGATCGAAGTCGACGTGCCGGACGCCTGAACGCCCGGACCGATTTGGAGCTATCCGAGGGACGAAGCTCAGTGGCAGCCGCGCGCCGATTGTGTTGAAGAAGTCGGCGTTTCTGCAGGCGTAAAATCCTGATTCAGTCGTCCTGCATCACACTCACCCTTGGCGATTGCATCCTCATCTCCTAGACTCGTGCCCGGCAACCAGCGCCATCGGCCGACACCTTCTCCAAGGCAGAGGAACATCGCGGTTGAACGATCTATCCGACAAGCGGACCGCAGCCGTCCATTTCGAGCCCGACGATCAAGTCGATCGCCTGAAGTCCGAAATCCTGCGCAAGCTCACCTATTCGCTAGGCAAAGCCCCCGCCGCCGCCCAAGCGCATGACTGGCTGACCGCGGGCATCCTTGCGACGCGCGATCATGCGATCGACGTCTGGCAGGCAAGCACGAAGGAGAGCTACGCGACAGGCCGCAAGCGCGTCTATTATCTCTCGCTCGAATTCCTGATTGGCCGCTCGCTCGCCGACACGCTTAACAATCTCGGGCTGACCGAGCCGATGACGCGCGCCATGCGCGAGCTCGGCGTCGATCTGCCGGAGATCGAGACCATCGAACCCGATGCAGCGCTCGGCAATGGCGGCCTCGGCCGTCTGGCGGCCTGCTATATGGAGGCAATGGCCTCGACCGGCGTCCCGGCGCTCGGCTACGGCATCCGCTACGATCATGGCCTGTTCAAGCAGGGCATCGAGAACGGCCGGCAGATCGAGCGGCCGGAGGACTGGCTGTCATTCCGCAATCCCTGGGAGTTCGAGCGGCGCGAGGCGTCCTATCGCATCGGCTTCGGCGGTTCGGTGGCTGCCAGCGGGCCGGATCAGGTTGTCTGGACACCTGAGGAGACGGTGTTCGCCGTCGCCTATGACACCCCGGTCGTCGGCTGGCGCGGCCGCGATTCCACGACTCTGCGGCTTTGGCGCGCCCGCGCCATGCATCCGCTTTCCCTCGACGCCTTCAACAAGGGCGATCTTGTCGGCGCCGTCGCAGAGCGCAATCGCGCCGAGGCGATCTCGAAGGTCCTCTATCCCAATGACTCGACGCCGGCCGGGCAGGAATTGCGCCTGCGGCAGGAGTTCTTCTTCACCTCGGCCTCGCTGCAGGACTTGGTCCATCGTCACCACCGGCAGTTCGGCAGCCTCGACAATCTCGCCGAGAAGGCGGCCATCCAGCTGAACGATACGCACCCGTCCCTGGCTGTGGCGGAGCTGATGCGGCTCCTGCTCGACGAGCATAAGTTCAATTGGGAGAAGGCCTGGGAGATCACCAACGCGACGATCTCCTACACCAACCACACTCTGCTGCCCGAAGCGCTCGAGACCTGGCCCGTCGCGCTGGTCGAGCGCCTGCTGCCGCGGCATATGCAGATCATTTTCGGCATCAATGCCCGCTTCCTCGATGCAGTGCGCCGCCGCTCGCCCGACGCCGATCTGGCGAGCCTGTCGCTGATCGACGAGCATCACGGACGGCGCGTGCGCATGGCAAACCTCGCCTTCGTCGGCTCGCATACCGTCAACGGCGTCTCGGCCCTCCACTCCAACCTGATGAAGGAGACGGTGTTCGCCCAATTGCACCGGGCCTTCCCGGAGCGGATCACGAACGTCACCAACGGCATCACGCCGCGGCGCTGGCTACTCAACGCCAATCCCGGCCTGACCCGGTTGCTGCAGGAGGTCTGCGGCGAGGCGGTTGCGGACGATATCGGTCTAGTCCGGCAATTCGGCGCCCATGCCGACGATCGCGCGGTGCAGGAGCGGCTCGCCGCCATCCGCCGCGACAACAAGCTCAGGCTCGCCAAGGTCATCCAGCAGGACTGCGGCGTCGTTGTCGATCCTGAGGTGCTCTTCGACGTACAGATCAAGCGCGTCCACGAATATAAGCGCCAGCTCCTCAACATCCTTGAGACGATCGCGCTCTACAATGCTATCCGGAGCGAGCCTTATCGCGACTGGGCGCCGCGGGTGAAGGTCTTCGCCGGCAAGGCCGCCTCGAACTACACCACGGCCAAATCGATCATCAATCTGATCAACGACGTCGCGGCCGTGGTGAACAACGACATCACCACCCGTGACCGCCTCAAGGTCGTGTTCCTGCCGAACTATAATGTTAGCCTCGCCGAGCTGATCATCCCCGCCGCCGATCTCTCCGAGCAGATATCAACCGCCGGCATGGAGGCCTCAGGAACCGGCAATATGAAGTTCGCGCTAAATGGCGCGATCACCATCGGCACGCTCGACGGCGCCAATATCGAGATCGGCGAACGCGTCGGCGCGGACAATATCGTAATCTTCGGCCTGACCGCAGACGAGGTCGAGATCGCCAAGCGCAATCCGCGGCCGAGCGCCGAAGTGATCCGCGCCACGCCGCATCTCGAAGGCGTGCTCGACGCCGTCGCCGGCGGCGCTTATTCGCCCGGCGAGCGTGATCGCTATGCCCAACTCGTCGAGGGCCTGCGCCTGAACGACTGGTTCCTGGTGCTGCGCGACTTCGAAAGCTATCACCAGGCGCAGCGACGGGTCGACGCGCTCTGGGCCGATCGCGCGCGCTGGTGGCAGATGTCGGTCGCCAACACGGCCCATTGCGCCTGGTTCAGTGCCGACCGGGCAATTGGCGAATATGCCGAGCGCATCTGGCATGTGCCGGCAGGCCAGGCCGCACGAGCCTGACCCTTGCGACCGTGCGATCCGGCGATGCGGCGATTTCGGCGGTGAGGACCGAGCTGATCCCTTGCGGGCTGCCGCCGCAGCTCGGCGCGACGGTCACGACAGAGGGCGTCGCCTTCGCCGTTTTCTCGCAGAACGGCGAGCGCCTGCTGGTCTCGCTCTTCGACGAGAGCGGCGAGACGGAGACCGCGCGATTGCCGCTGCCCTGCCGGAGCGGAGATGTCCACTATGGCCTGCTTCCCCGCGCCGGTCCCGGTCTGCGCTATTCCTTACGGGCCGAGGGGCCGTGGCAGCCCGATCGCGGCCATCGCTTCGACCCGGCCAAGCTGTTGGTCGATCCCTACGCCCGGGCAATCGATCGGCCGTTTCGCTGGGACCCACGGCTGGCGCAGCACGGCGAGGAGACGGTCGATCTCGTGCCGCGTTGCGTCGTCGTCGCGGAGAGTGCGCCGCTGCTGGCCCAGACCAAGCCACCGAGCTTCATCTACGAGATCGCGCCAAAAGCGTTCAGCATGCGCCATCAAGCAGTGCCGGAGACGCTGCGCGGGACGCTCGCCGCTCTGAGCGAACCTAGCATTCTGGATCATCTCCGCCGTCTCGGCGTCAGCCATGTCGAGCTCATGCCGATCGCGGCGTGGATGGACGAACGCCATCTGCCGCCGCTCGGGCTGCGCAATGGCTGGGGCTACAACCCCGTCAACTTCTTCGCACTCGATCCGCGGATCGCCCCGGACGGGGCTGAGGACCTGCGCAAGCTCTGCACCACCTATGCCAAGGCCGGCATCGGCATGATCCTCGACATCGTGCTGAACCACACCGCCGAGAGCGACGTATTCGGCGCGACGATCTCGCTGCGCGGCCTCGACCATGCCGTCTATTATCGCCATGCGCAGGACGATCCCGGGCGGCTCGTCAACGACACCGGCTGCGGCCATACGCTGGCGCTCGATCGTGCGCCGGTGGTGCGGCTGGCGATGGATGCGCTCCGGTATTGGCGCAGCCTCGGCGTCGCCGGCTTCCGCTTCGACCTTGCGACGGTGATGGGCAGAACAGCGGGAGGCTTCACACCCGACGCACCGCTCCTCGCGGCAATCCTGCAGGACCCGGAGCTCTCGCAAGCCATCCTGATCGCCGAGCCCTGGGATGTTGGCCCGGGCGGTTACCAGCTCGGCGAGTTCCCTTTCCCCTTCGCCGAATGGAATGGGCGCTTCCGCGACGATGTCCGCCGCTTCTGGCGCGGCGACGCCGGCATGGCCGGAGCGCTCGCGACGCGGCTTTCCGGCTCGTCGGACCTCTTTGCGGCGCGCCATCGCGGGCCGCATGCAAGCGTCAACTTCCTGGCCGCCCATGACGGCTTCACGCTCGCCGATCTGGTCAGCTACGCCGGCAAACACAACCAAGCCAATGGCGAGGACAATCGCGACGGCGACGATGACAGCCATAGCTGGAATAACGGCCGCGAAGGACAGACCGACGACGCTATGGTGACCCCGGCCCGCGCTCGCGATGTGCGCGCGCTGCTCGCGACACTCTTCCTGTCGCGTGGCATCCCGATGTTGACCGGCGGCGACGAGTTCGGCCGCTCGCAAGGCGGCAATAACAACGCCTATGCCCAGGACAACGAGACGACATGGCTCGATTGGACGAATGCCGATGAGGATCTGATCACATTCGTCGCTGGTCTCGCGCGGCTGCGTCGCGAACTACCCCTGCTAACCCGAAATGGATTTCTCAGCGCTGACGGGGATCCACCCGAGGCGCAATGGCTCAAGCCGGAGGGATCGGCGATTGCCGACGAGGAATGGCAAAGCCTGGACGCGCTCTGCCTGATGCTGCGCGATCAGTCGGACAACGTGCTCATCGCGATCAATCGGAGCTGGACGGGTCTCTCGCTGTCGCAGGCCGAGCAAGGCTGGGCTCGCCTGCTCTGCTCGGCGGACGGCGGCGACGATCTTCCCGCACGCAGCGTGAGCCTGTGGCGGCCCGGCTGAACTTGGCACCCGGTCGGCTACATCAGTACGATCAGCGAGCGCGGTGAGAGCGTGATCTCCTGATCGGCCTTCAGCCCCTTGCGGCCTTCATCCGAATTGGGGCCGGTCTCAGTGTCCAGCACCACCGACCAGGACCCGCTCTTTACGCGCGGTGGGATCTTGAAGACGACCTCGCCGTCGAACGCATTGAACAGCATGAGCGCCTCGTCGCCGCCTGACTCGACATCCGGCATATGCATCAACAGTCCGATCGCCAGCACGCCGGGGTCGTCCCAATGCTCCTCCTGCTGCTCGCCGCCGGCCGGGTTGATCCAGCGCAGCAGGCAGCCATCGCGGAACGAGGCGCGGCGGAAGATCGGATGCTCGGCCCGCAATTGCAGGACCCGCCGCACGAAGTCTCTGAGCTTCCCGTCCCTGGCGCCGATCTCTTCCCAGCGCATCCAGGCCGTCTCGTTGTCCTGGGCGTAGACATTGTTGTTGCCGTGATTGGAATGGCCGTGCTCGTCGCCGGCGAGCAGCATCGGCGTGCCATGCGACAAGAGCAGCGTCGCCAGCATGTTGCGCTTCTGGCGCTGGCGGACGGTGAGGATGCCTGGATCGTCGGTCGGCCCCTCGGCGCCGTGATTGAAGGACAGGTTATGGCCGTGGCCGTCCTTGTTGTCCTCGCCATTCGCTTCGTTGTGCTTGTCGTTGTAGGAGACGAGATCGTTCAGTGTGAAGCCGTCATGGGCAGTAATGAAGTTGACGCTCGCCCAGGGCCGCCGGCCGCGCTGGTCGTAGACGTCCCCCGACCCCGTGATCCGCGCCGCGAGGTCACGGATGATGCCCTCCTCGCCCTTCCAGTAGGCGCGAACCGTATCGCGGTACTTGTCGTTCCACTCGGCCCAGCCCGGCGGGAAACCTCCGACCTGGTAGCCGCCCGGACCGATGTCCCAGGGTTCGCCGATGAGCTTGACCTTGCGTAGCACCGGGTCCTGGCCCATCGCGTCGAAAAAGCCGCCGCGCGGATCGAAGCCATGCGGCTCACGGCCGAGGATCGTGCCGAGATCGAAGCGGAAACCGTCGACCTCCATCACCTCGACCCAATAGCGCAAAGAATCCATCACCAGCTGCAGCACGCGCGGATGGCTAGTGTTGACCGTGTTCCCGGTGCCGGTGTCGTTGATGTAGTAGCGCGGCTCCTCGGGCATCGTTCGGTAGTACGAGAAATTGTCGATGCCCTTGAAGGAGAGCGTCGGGCCAAGCTCATTGCCTTCCGCCGTGTGGTTGTAGACTACGTCGAGGATCACCTCGAGCCCGGCATCATGGAAAGCCCGGACCATCTCGCGGAACGAGGCAAGACCCGCCCTGCCCTCATAGCGCTGCATCGGCGCGAAGAACCCGATGCTGTTGTAACCCCAATAATTCGAGAGGCCCTTCGAGACGAGATGATGGTCGTCGAGATAGGCATGAACCGGCAGCAGCTCGACCGAGGTGACGCCGAGACTGCGGATGTAGTCGATCACCTGCTCATGACGCAGCCCGTCGAAGGTGCCGCGCTCGGCCTCCGGCACGGCCGGATGGAGCTGGGTGAAGCCGCGGACATGCGTTTCGTAGAAGACGGTCCGGTCCCACGGAACGAGCGGCTTGGCCGGCGGCTGCGGATCCGTTTTCCAATCGCAGACGACGCATTTGGGCATGAAAGGCGCGCTGTCGAGCTCGCTGAAACTGAGATCGCGATCCGCACCGGCGTTCAAATCGTAGCCGTAATGCGCCGCGTTCCAGTCAAGACTCCCGGCGAGTTCGCGGGCATAGGGATCGAGTAGGAGCTTGTGAGGATTGAAGCGGTGCCCCTCTTCCGGTGCAAACCGGCCATGCACTCGGTAACCATAGCGCTGCCCGGGACGAATTCCAGGTAGATAGCCATGAAAGATTTCATCCGTATACTCCGGAAGCGTTATGCGCGCCGTCTCTGTCTTGCCGCTGTCATCGAACAGGCATAGCTCGACACGATCGGCATAGGCCGAGAACAGCGCAAAATTGGTGCCTTCGCCATCGAAGTTAGCCCCGAGCTCGACTGAGGAGCCTGGCCTCACCTCGATCTGATCTTGCGCCATGTCGTAATTGTCCCTGGGTGCTCGAGCAGAGGACCTGCTCTCGACGGCCAGCCGCTCGCGGCGCCGTGTCGAGTGCAACGTGACAGGGGGCCGCCAGTTCCAGACCGGCCCCGAGCTTGCATGAGAATTTTGCACCGCATCATGGAACTCGCGACCAAGCTCACGGTTGCGGGTTCGCACGAGGGAACCGGCAATGGCGGACGTTCTGAAGCTCACCGACACGAGGGCGGCGTCCTCTACCTCGGCGCACGCTCTTCACTATGCTCATGCTGTCAAAGACGACTCCCACGACGACCCATCCCCGCTCGCAGGGACGACAAAGCTGCTCTTCGTGACCTCGGAGATGAGCGACTTCATCAAGGCAGGTGGCTTGGGAGAGGTTTCGGCGGCCCTGCCGCGCCAGATGCGCTCACATTGCGACGTCCGCGTTCTCATTCCCGGCTTTCGCCAGGTCCGCGCCGCCAAGCCGGCGATGGACGTCGTGCGCCAAATGCCAGGCACGGCCGAACTGCCGCCCTGGTCGCTCGGCCGCTTCGCTACGGCCGACGGCCTGACGATCTATGCGGTTCTCTGCGACGAGCTCTATGATCGCCCAGGTTCGCCCTACGGCCCGTTCGGCGGCAGCGATTTCCTCGATAACGACATCCGTTTCGCTCGCCTCTCGCTCGCGGCAGCGGAGATCGCGGCTGGCGAGGTCGACCCGAACTGGAGACCCGACATCCTCCATATCAACGACTGGCCGTCCGGGCTCACCGCCGGCTACCTGCGCTGGAAGGAGGTGGCGACACCGACAATCCTGACTATCCACAATCTGGCCTATCAGGGTCTGTTCGAGCCTGGTCGAATGGCTGCCCTTGGCATACCGAACCAAGCATTCAGCGTCGACGGCGCCGAATTCCACGGGATGCTGTCCTTTCTCAAGGCCGGCATCTTCTATGGCTCTCACGTTACCACGGTGAGCGAGACCTATGCGAGGGAGATCACCACGCCCGAACATGGCTGCGGCCTCGACGGTCTGCTTCGGAGCCGGATGAAAGCCGGCCATCTGACCGGGATCGTCAACGGCATCGACGCCAGTTGGGATAGGCTGATCGAAGGCGGGGCGACGACCGAGCAGGTCGTCCGGCAGTGGAAGCGCCGCCATGCGAGTGCGATCCGCAAGGCGTTCGCGCTGCCGGAGTCGCGCGGGCCGCTCTTCTCGATCATCTCCCGTCTCGTCCATCAGAAGGGCATCGATCTTTCGATCGAGGCGGCCGAGACGATCGTCTCCGCCGGCGGACAGCTCGTGGTCAAGGGCCAGGGTGAGTCCCGCCTGGAGGATGCGGTCGCACATCTGGCGAAGCGCTACCCGCACGCCGTCGCTGCACGGATCGGCTTCGACGAGGCCGAGGCGCGGCGTTTGTTCGCGGCCAGCGATTTTCTGCTGATGCCGTCGCGATTCGAGCCCTGCGGATTGAGCCAGATGTATGCGCAAAGGGCCGGAGCGCTCCCGATCGCCTACCGCACCGGCGGACTCGTCGATACGATCGAAGACGGCGTCTCGGGCTTCCTCTTCTCGTCGCTGAGCGGGGCGGGACTGTCCGCGGCCGTACGCCGCGCGCTCGACGCCTATCGCTCCAAGCGGGCCTTCAAGCTGATGCGCGGGCAAGCCATGTCGAAGCGCTTCGACTGGCGACGTCCGAGCTTCCACTACGCGTCGGTCTATGCCAGCGCGCTCGGAGTTTAGGAGCGCTTCTCGGCCGCCAGATGGTGGGACTGAAGCGAGCCGACAAGGGCGGGTTCGAGGATCCGCCAATTGTCAATCAGGACGCCTTCTTGGTCCTGACCTTTGTCGCAGCAGGCTTTTCGGCCGTCTCCTTCTTGCTCCGCCCTTTTGGCGCGGTCGCGGTCTTGGATTTCTCTTGCCCCGTGTCGCCTCGCGCAACCCGCTCCTCTGCGAGCCGCCAATGCTCGGAGTCACGCCCTTCGGGACGGCCTTCGGCCTCCCAGATCGCATAGGCGGTATCCCGCACGAGTTTTTCGCGGTTCATAGGGCTATCTCCCGGCTGCATCAGGCGCTGGAAACAACCGCCGCAGACGCTCCATGTTCCAAGCGCGCGAGCTGAAGCTCAAACACGGCGGAACGGGAACGCCGGACACCTCTGCCGCGTTGCGCCACGGGCATGCTTGTGTCCGCGGTTGTGGCGCTGCTCAAAACAGTTGAATGACATCCCATCCCAGACGGCTTGGCGACCTATGACGGACCAGAGTCTTCGCGAACTTGCAATCCGCGCCGGGGTTGCGCCTGATTGGACGGATCAAGCCGGCGTGATTCACCAGGTTTCTCCAGCAAGCCTGCGCGCCATCCTCTTGGCGATCGGGCTGCCGGCGGACACAGATGCCGCCATCAAGGATTCACTTCAGATCGTCTCGCTGCGAGATGCGGGGTCCGCTTCGCGCTTCATCGTCTCCCGTGTCGGGCAGCCTGTCGCGCTGCCGTTCGCACCCAAGGGCGCCGGAGATATCGAGATCACGCTCGAACAGGGCGGGAGGCTCATATTGTCGCCGCACACGGCCGATGACGGCGCAACGACCCTGCCCCCATTCGCGGAGCCTGGCTACCATACCGTTCATCTCGCTGACGGCGATGTCACCGTTGCCATCGCTCCACGCCGTTGCGTGACGTTCGCTGATCTCGCCGACGGGCAAACCGGCTGGGGCCTTGCTGCGCAAATCTATTCGCTCCGCAGCGGGCTGGACGGCGGCATTGGCAATTTCGCCGGGGTTGCCGCCCTCGGCCGGGCGGCGGCGGCGCATGGTGCCGATGCCCTGGCCATCAGCCCGGTGCATGCCCTTTACGGTTCGCTGCCAGACCGATTTAGCCCGTACTCTCCGTCGACGCGGCTGTTCTACAATCCGCTTCACGCCGATCCGGCGGCGGCGCTGCCGGAGGCCTTCATCCGGGACGTCGCCGCGCAGAACGGACTTAGCGAGGAGATGGCGAACCTCTCGCCCTTGACCGAAATCGACTGGTTGCGAGCGACGCCGTTGCGTCAGCGTCTGCTGAAGGCTTTGTTCGAAGCCATGCGGGTGTCGTCCTCAGCGGCAGCGGCGCGCCAGGATTTCGAGCGCTTCTCGGCCGGCGCGTCGCCCCTGCTGCGCGACCACGCGGTCTTCGAATTGCTCCATGCAGGGCAATGCGAACGAGACCCGGCATCCTTGCACTGGCGCGACTGGCCGGCCCACTATCGCGATGCCGCGAGCGCGGACGTCGCTGCTTTCGCAGCAGGCCATGCCGAGGAGATCGACCACCAGATCTTCCTCCAATGGCTGACTGGGCGCTCCTATTCGAACGCCCAGCGGATCTGTCGCGAGGCCGGGATGAAGGTCGGCCTCGTCGCCGATCTCGCCATCGGTATGGATGGTGCCGGCAGCCATGCCTGGAGCCGACCGAGCGATGTGCTGATCGGGCTCACCATCGGTGCGCCGCCCGACTATTACGCGATTCATGGCCAGAACTGGGGACTGACCACCTTCTCACCGCTCGGCCTGGCGGCGAGCGGCTATGCGCCGTTCATCGAGACCCTGCGGGCAAGCCTACGCCATGTCGGCGGCATCCGCATCGATCACGTTATGGGAATGAGCCGCCTCTGGCTGATTCCGGAAGGCGCCGGAGCGCTCGACGGCGCCTATGTCACCTTTCCGTCCGAGACGCTGTTCTGTCTGATCGCGCTCGAATCCTGGCGTCATCAAGCCATCGTCATCGGGGAGGATCTTGGGACATTGCCTTATGGCTTCCGCGAGCAATTGCGCGAGCAGGGCATCGCCGGGATGCGCGTGCTCCGCTTCGAGCGCACACAGCATGGCTATGTGCCGCCACAGGATTGGGATGCACAGGCCGTCGCGATGACGAGCACGCACGACCTGGTCCCCACAGCCGGCTGGTGGGCAGGCTCCGATCTCGATCCCTCGGGCGGCGAAATCGACCACCATGGCATTCGCGAATGGGACCGTGGAATTCTATGGGGAGCCTTTCGCGATGCCGGGATCGCCGACCGCGAACGACCGGCGCCCGATGATACGGACCCTGTCGTCGATGCGGCCGTGCGCTATGTTGCGGCGACGCCCTGCGCGCTGAAGATCGTGCCGGTCGAGGACGCGCTCGGTATCCGGACACAGCCGAACGTCCCCGGCACCACCGTCGAAAAGCCCAACTGGCGTCACAGGCTGGACGGCGACGCTGGCGATCTGCTCGACGATCTGCCTGTCGGCCGCAGGCTCGCTCAGCTCGCGCGGCGCGGCTGACGGCTCGAACCGAGCTCTATCGCGTCCGGGCCGATCCAGGCCGGCGGCGATCCCCCGGCGACCCGCTCGGTGATGCAGCGGTAATGCTCGACGGCATCGCGCAACGCCGCATATTCGAGCTCTTCGTCGGCCTTTCGGGAAGAAGCTCCCAAGGCGGCGAGGCGCGCCTGCGCGCGCGCCATGTCGAGCGGCGATCTGATCGGCGCTATGTGCATCGGAGTACCTCCGTTACTTCAACGCACAGAATGCGTGGCGGTTCCCGTCCCTCGCCCCTTATTTTGCTGCGTGTTGTCGGAGCCGAACTGCTGGTCTCTTCGAACGTTGTGCAAGTGCAGCGATTTGCTGGAGAGCCGAGGGGGTCAGCTTGCGACAAGCGAATGCGGTGCAGTCCACTTATCGGCTGCAGTTCCACCGGGGCTTTCCCTTTTCGGCAGCTCTCGGCCTTGCCGGATACCTCCGGCGGCTTGGTGTAAGCCACGTCTATTCGTCACCGATCCTGGCGGCGCGTGCCGGCTCGCTGCATGGCTACGACGTCATCAGCTATGACGACATCAATCCCGAACTCGGCGGCGCCGATGATTTTCGCGCAATGGCCGAGGCATTCCGCCGCGAAGGCATCGGCGTCATCATCGATATCGTGCCAAACCACGTCGCCGTGGGCGGCGACGATAACGCAATGTGGCTGGACCTGCTGAAGCGCGGGCAAGACAGCATTTATGCGAGATGGTTCGACGTCGATTTCGACGAGCGCGATCCGGTTCTCGCCGGGCGCATCCATGTGCCGTTCCTCGGCGAGCCCTTCAACGATGCGCTCGACCAGGGAAAACTCGTGGTGGTCGAGGATCCGGCCCGGCAAGGTTTCGCACTGCGCTATGGCGAGCATCTTTTTCCATTGCGCGCGGACGACGATGCGGAGATCAGCACGGTCGGACAGGCTGCTTATCGCGAGGCCGACACGCTGCGCGCCCTGATCGAGCGCCAGCACTATCGTCTCGACTACTGGCGCAATGCGTCGGACAGGCTGAACTGGCGTCGCTTCTTCGAGGTCACCCAGCTTGCGGGTATTCGGATCGAAGACCCGCAGGCCTTCGAGGCTGCCCATCGCCTTGCTTTCGCATTCTACGAGGAAGGGCTGATCGACGGCCTGCGAATTGACCATGTCGACGGCCTCGCCGATCCGGCGGGCTATTGCGCGAAACTCCGTGCGCGGCTCGAAGCCCTATCTCGAAAGCGGCCGAGCTGGGCGACGCCCGGTCCTGCCTGGCTGATCGTCGAGAAGATTCTGGCGCCCGGCGAAGCCCTGCCTACCGACTGGGACGTCGACGGCACGACCGGCTATGATTTTATGGATCAGGTCGACGCCGTGCTCCATGACGGCCGCTCCGAACCGATCTTGGCATCGTTCTGGTCCGAGATCAGCGGCCGGCCTGCCGCCTTCGCCGACGAGGAGCAGAGCGCCCGGCGCGAGGTCCTCGAACACGGCTTCGAAGGCCAGCTCGAATATGTCGTCGACAGGCTGATGGCGCTGGCGGCCGCGGCCGGCCGCGACCTCGATATTCCGCGCGGCGCGATGCGGCGGGCAACGGCGGCGCTGGTCTGCAACATGCACAGCTATCGCACCTATCTGACCGGCGCGGGCGAGATCGAAGAACCAGGCCCGTTTTTCCAGGCCGCGCTCGAAACGGCACGGGCACAGCCGCAGGCGGAACATCTCGCCCTCGACTTCATCAGCGCGGCCATGACCGGCTGCGGGCCTAGGCTTCCAGCCGATCTGCGCAGTTCCGCCGTACAGCGCTTCAACCAGCTGACCTCGCCGCTGGCCGCGCGCAGCGTCGAAGACACCGCTTTCTACCGATACGGTCGGCTGCTATCGCGCAACGATGTCGGCTTCGACGCGGCGCGGCTGACTCTGCCGGTCGCGGAATTCCATGAGCGGATGCGCGAGCGCGCAACGGCCCAGCCGCGCTCCATGCTGGCCCTCGCAACCCACGACCACAAGCGCGGCGCCGATGTCCGAGCACGCCTGGCCGTGATCAGCGAGGATGTGCAGCGCTGGCGGGAGGTTGTCGAGGGCTGGTTCACCCAGAACAAGGCGATCCGCCCAGACGAGCTCGACCGAGGCGACGAATATCAGTTCTACCAAATGCTGGTCGGCAGCTGGCCACTCGATGGCTCGGCACTGGCGGGGGAATTCGCCCACCGGCTAAGCGCATGGTGGGTCAAGGCCTTGCGCGAAGCGAAGCTGAAAACCGGATGGGTCTCGCCCAATGAGAGCTATGAGCTGGCAGCGGAGCAGTTTCTGCGTGCCACGCTCGATTCTTCGCGCAGCGCCGCCTTCCTTCAATCGGTTGAGCATTACGTCGAGACGATCGCGCCTGCGGCCGCGCTCAACGGCATCGTGCAATTGATCCTGCAATGTACGGCGCCCGGTGTGCCCGACACCTATCAAGGCACGGAGTTCTGGGATCTCAGCATGGTTGACCCAGATAATCGCCGGCCGGTCGACTTTGCAGTACGCCAGCACGCCTTGGCGTCCGAAGCAGAGGAGAGCGAACTCCGCCGCCACTGGCGCGACGGCAGGATCAAGCAGCAGGTGCTGTATCGCCTGCTGCGGGCACGGCGTGAAAGGCCGGACCTCTTCGTCGGGGCAAGCTATCGTCCGCTAGCGGTGACCGGCGTGCGACAGGACGATGTCGTCGCCTACCTGCGCGAGACGCAGCATGCCGCCCTTCTCGTTGTCGCTCCATTGCGGTGCGCCGCGATGGTTTCGGCCGAGCTCACGCTTTCAGCTGCGTGGTGGCAGGACACAAGGATCGAATTGCCAACGTTCAGTGCCGAATGGAGACCGATCGTCGGCGGCGCGGTGTCCGGCAATATGCTGGCGCCGAGCGGGCCGGGCAGCGATTCTGCGTACCGCGTCGCAATCGCCCAGCGATAGGCGTTTTCAGTCGGACAGAATCGCCAGGAACGACGGACCGTCGAGCGTTACCGCGTCGGCCGCGACCGCGACGGGCCCGAGCGAGAAGATCGGCCGGCCTGCGGGCAAGGCCGTTTCGACCGGCTCGTCGCCGAAATTTGCGAGCAGAACGAGCTTGCGGGCGCCCAGCCGCCAGCCGGCGGTCAATGCCTGCGCGCCGAGCGGTTCGGCTCCATTGCTGCGGCAGTCGTCGAGGTCCGGGACGATGAGGCTACGCCTGACGTTGATCAGCTCGCGATAGAGTGCGAGCCATTCATCGGCATCGTCGCCGGCCTGCGGACGCGAGGCTTCGAAGGTCTCCGGCGCATTAGGATCCAGCGCGAGCGGGTCGCCGCCATGGTCCTCATGCTTGAATTCGCGCTTGCGCCCCTCGCGTACGGCCTGAGCCAGCTCCTCATTATGGTCGGTGAAGTAATAGAACGGCGTGCGGCTGCCATGCTCCTCGCCCATGAACAGCATGGGAATCTGCGGATTGAGCAGCAGCAGCGCCGCTGCGACCTTGACTCGGCGAGGCCCCGTCAGAGCGAGCAGCCGCTCGCCGAAGAGCCGGTTGCCGATCTGGTCGTGGTTCTGCAGGCAGTTGACGAAGCGGCTCGGCGCCAGATGCCCGCTCGGCTTGCCGCGCGACCGCCCACGGCTTGGCGCCACCTGCCCCTGGAAGGCGAAGCCGCTCTCGAGAATCCGGGCGAGATGCCCGAGAGGCTCGGGCGCGAAGCTCCCGTAATAGGTTCGTGTCTCGCCGGTCAGCAGCACGTGGATGGCATGATGGAAATCGTCATTCCACTGCGCGTCATAGGCGCCGAGCAGATCGACGTCGTTGTCCTCGTTCTCGACGATGAGATGAATGTGTCGCTCTTTCGGCAGCGCCGCGCGGATGTCGCGTTCGAGTTCGAGCAGGAACTCGGTCGATGGGATGGCGTGGACCGCATCGAATCTCAGCCCGTCGAAGCGGAATTCGTCGAGCCATTGCAGGGCGCAGGCGCGATAGAAGCCACGGACTTCGGGCCGATCGAAATCGATGCCGGCGCCCCAGGGTGTCTGGCTCCCGGCCTTGAAGAATTCCGGCGAGTGGGTGTGCAGATAGCAGCCATCCGGGCCGAAATGATTGAAGACGACATCGAGCAGGACACTGAGTCTCAGCTCATGCGCGCGATCGATCAGGCGCTTGAGCTCGGCCGCGGTCCCGTAAGCGGCGGCGGGTGCGAACTGCAGCACGCCGTCATAGCCCCAGTTCCGGCTGCCAGGAAAATCGGCAATCGGCATCAGCTCGATCGCAGTGATGCCCAAATCTGCCAGTCGGGGCAGCTCGCGCTCGACGCCGGCGAAGCCGCCGAGGAGGCCGGCATGCAATTCATAAAGGATCGTCTCCCGCCACGGCCGGCCGCGCCAATCTGTGCTGCGCCAAGCATAATCGTCCGGCGAGACCAGCACGCTCTCGCCATGAACCCCTCCTTCCTGCCGCCGAGAAGCTGGATCGGGTACGAAAGTGCCGTCAGGCAGCCGGTATCGATAACGTGTTCCGAACGGACGCTCGGCCCGATATTCGTGCCAGCCATCGGCGAGCGGAGCCATCGGCGCAGGTGCGTTCCCATCGATTTCGATCGCGAGTTGCGCGACAGCCGGCGCCCAGATGCGGAAGACGGCTTTCTCGCCCTCCTTCCACGCGCCGAAGCGAGGCATCGCGCTTGGGTGGGCGGAAGCGCTCTCATGGCTGACATCGAGCATGGCTCACCTCTCCCGTCGTCGGCCCACAGGCTCAGGTTTCGGCGAAGAAGATCACCGCGGCGAGCGGGGGCAGCACCAGATCGATGCTGGCCGGGTAGCCATGGCTGGAGATGCCCATGGCATGAACGCCACCGCCATTTCCGATGCCGGATCCGCCATAGAAGGTGGAATCGCTGTTGAGCGCCTCGCGCCACAAGCCCGCGACCGGGACGCCCAGCCGATAGCCTGACCGCGGCACCGGGGTGAGATTCGCCACCACGAGCACGGTCGGCGAACCGGGCCGCTGACGAAGAAAGGCGTAGACGCTGTTCTCGCGATCGTCCTGCACGACCCAGCGGAAACCGCCCGGGTCGGAATCGGTAGCGTATAGCGCCGGTTGCTCGCGATAGATGCGATTGAGATCCTTGATCAGGCGCTGCACGCCGGCATGGCCGGGCTCACGAAGCAGATCCCAGTCGATCTCGCCGTCATGGTCCCATTCGCGCTCCTGCGCGATCTCACCGCCCATGAAGAACAGCTTTTTACCCGGATGGGTCCACATGAACGAGAAATAGGCGCGCAGCCCCGCAAGCTTGGTCCAGCGGTCGCCTGGCATCTTGCCCAGTAGCGAGCCTTTGCCATGCACCACCTCGTCATGCGAGAGCGGCAGGACGAAATGCTCAGCGAAGGCATAGACCAGGCCGAAGGTCATCTCGTCGTGATGATGCCGGCGATGGATCGGATCACGCGCCAGATAGTGCAGCGTGTCGTGCATCCATCCCATGTTCCATTTGAAGTCAAAGCCAAGGCCCCCCTCGTCTATTGGGCGCGTCACGCCCGGCCAAGCCGTTGACTCCTCGGCGATCATGATGGCTCCGGGATGCCGCTCAGCCACGACCGCATTGAGATGGCGCAGGAAATCGATCGCCTCGAGATTCTCGCGTCCGCCATACACGTTCGGCCGCCATTCGCCGGGATTGCGGCTGTAGTCGCGGTAAAGCATCGAGGCGACGGCATCGACCCGCAAGCCATCGACATGAAAATGCTCGAGCCAGTGCAGCGCGCTGCCGATCAGGAAGCCCGAGACCTCGCGCCTACCGAAATTGTAGATCAGCGTGTTCCAATCCTTGTGGAAGCCTTCGCTCGGGTCCTCGTGCTCGTAAAGCGCGGTTCCGTCGAAACGCGCCAAGCCGTGCGCGTCGGACGGGAAATGCGCCGGCACCCAGTCTACGATCACGCCGATCCCCTGTTGGTGGCAGGCATCGACGAAAATCGCAAAGTCCTCCGGATCGCCGAAGCGTCGGGTCGGGGCGAAGAGGCCGAGCGGCTGATAGCCCCAGGAGCCGGTGAACGGATGCTCCGCCACCGGCATGAGCTCGACATGGGTAAAGCCCATCTCCTTGACGTAGGGTACGAGGCGATCGGCCAGACCGCGCCAGTCGAGCGTCGTCCCGTTCGGACCGCGCGTCCAAGAGCTGGCGTGGATTTCGTAGATCGTGATGGGTGCCGCTTCGTTCTGTCGGGTGCCGCGGGAGCTCATCCATTCGCCGTCGCGCCAGACATGCGACGGCGGACGCGGCACCACCGAGGCCGTACCCGGCTGCGGCTCCGCAGTCCGCGCAACCGGGTCGGCCTTCTGCGGCAGAGCATGACCGTGTCGGTCGACGATCTCGTATTTGTAGAGCTCGCCATTGCCGAGCCGCGGTATGAACAGTTCCCAGATGCCGCTGCCGCCGCGGCGGCGCATGACATGGCGGCGGCCGTCCCAACTATTGAAAGCGCCGATCACCGAGACCCGCCGGGCGTTCGGCGCCCAGACGGCGAAGCGGACACCGTTCACTCCATCGACCGTGACGAGGTTCGAGCCGAGCGCATCCGCCAGCCGCTGGTGCCGGCCCTCGCCGATGAGATGCAGGTCCAGTTCGCCGAGGAGCGGACCAAATGAATACGGATCCTCGGTGACCTGCTCGCCGCCCGGCCAGGATATCGAAAGCAGGTACGCGCCATCGCCGATCGCTCCCTCGAACAATCCGGCCGGCTCGCGCGCCGTCAGCTCGGTGCGCTCGCGCCGTTCGCCTTGCAGCACGGCGATGGATTTGGCACCGGGCAGGAACACCCGGACGAAACGTCCATCAGGGCCGCGATGCGGGCCGAGCACGGCAAAAGGATCGCCGAATTGCCCCTGCGCGAGGGCAGTCGCGACCTCGGCATCCAGCGGCGGAATCCGCTCTGCCAGCCTATTCGTCATCGGCTTCCCCGCTTAGCAAACGGTCCATGAGGTCGGTCAAGCCGCGCAAGGGCACGCCGAGCCAGTCCGGCCGATTGCTGACCTCGTAATTGATCTCGTACGCAGCCTTCTCGACCATGAAGAGATCGAGGAGTGCCTTATCTTCTCCCCCGTCTCGCGATCGCTCACCATTCTGAGCGGCCATGGCCTCCGAATAGGCCTGCAGCACAGCCTGCGGCATCCTCTCCCTGAACGCCGTCGCGAGCGTCGCATAGGCGCCGTCATGGCTCGCCGCGCCAGGGCTGCGGCGCGCCGCCGCGAGCGCATAGTCGAATGAGCGCAGGATGCCGGCAACGTCGCGCCAGCCACTGTCCTTGGCCCGGCGCTCCGCCAGAGGCTGCGACGGCTCGCCTTCGAAATCGATGATCATCACGTCGCCGCTCGCAACCAGGGTCTGGCCGAGATGGAAGTCACCATGGATACGATGAAGCAGGCTACCCTTGCCCGCCTTGCACAGCCGTCTCACCAGCGTGAGCAGGCCTTTCCGACGCCCGAGCACGCCGTCGGCCAGCGCCTGCTCGTCCTCGCCCAGCTGCTCGCGCTGCCGCTCGAGATTGTCGCAGGCCGCCTGAACGCGGCCCTCGACCCGCTTCGTCCAGCGCTCGACCTGCGCGCCGTCAGCCGGAATCGGGGCGAAGGCTTCGTCATCGGTCGGCCGCGAGAGCGCGACATGCATCTCGCCGACGCGGCGCCCCAGGATCGCGGCGAAGCTCTCGAAGGTCGAAAGCAGGTCGGCGAGATCGGCGCCCTCTCGCGAGAGCTCGTCGAGAACGCGGCCGAGATAGGACGCGGTCCAGTCCCAGGCATCGCCCTCTCCGGGGATGAAGGCCTGGACGACGCCCAGTATCTCCTCCTCCCCCTCCTCCGGCACGTGGACGATCTCGCCAAGCTGGGCTGGCGCGTTGGCGAAGCCGCGCTCGGTCAGCGCCCGCATCATCTCCGCCTCCGGATGGCGGCCGGGGGCGAGCTTCCGGAACAGTTTCAGCATAACCTTGTGGTCGACGACCACCGAGGAATTCGATTGTTCGGCCGAAAGCCACCGCACCGGATCGTCCGGCAGTATCTCGACAGTGTCGAACGCCGCTGTCGGCCTGAACGCAACCACTCCCGCCGCGCTCCTGACCTCGGCGCCCGCCTTGAGCAGGGCAAGCAGTTCATGGATGAAGCCCGGCAATGCGAAGGCGTCAGTCAGAAATCCGGTGCGCCGACCGCGGCGCACGCGCGCAAGAGCGAGTTGCTGCGGCAGCGCCGCGGTGACCTCCTCGTCCCAGCTGATGCCGAGCGGCAGGAGATAGCGCTCGCTGCCGCCGCCATGCACAGCCTCGACCGCGACGAGCGCCATCTCGCGATTGGGGCCCATGCGCGCCGTCAGCGCCACGCGCGCGCTTTGGAGCTTTTGGTCCTTGGCCGCGAACCAGCGGCGCTTGGCGAGATAAGGCGGCAGGATACTGGTCTCGAATTCGCGCCGGTGCTGCGGCGTGATCATCTCGTCGGGCCCGCCGCGCAGCACGAAGGTGGTGTAATCGGGCATCGGCTCGGGCGCCTGTGCGTGCCAGGACGGCGCCTGCGCACCTTCCACCAGGAGGAACCAGTAGAAGCTGTAGGGCGGCAGCGTCATCAGATAGGTGAGCTGCCCGATGGCGGGGAAGACCGAATTGCCGAGCATCTCGACAGGATGGCGGCCGGCGAACTCCGCCAGATCGAGCTCGAAAGCCTGCGCCGAGCGAGACAGGTTTGAGACGCAGAGAATCGTCTCGCCATCATGCTCCCGCAGATAGGCGAAAGCCTTGCGGTTCTTGGGGTAGAGGAAGCGCAGAGTTCCGCGTCCAAAGGCCTTGTGCTCCTTGCGAACTGCGAGGATGCGCTTGGTCCAGTTCAGCAGCGAATGGCGATCGCGCGTCTGCGCCTCGACATTGACGGCGCTGAAGCCATAGAGCGGATCCATGATCGGCGGCAGCACGAGGCTGGCGGGATCGGCTACCGAAAAGCCGCCATTGCGATCCGGCGACCATTGCATCGGCGTGCGCACGCCGTCGCGATCGCCAAGGAAGATGTTGTCGCCCATGCCGAGCTCGTCGCCGTAGTAGATCACCGGTGTGCCTGGCATCGACAACAGCAGATTGGTCATCAGCTCGACGCGGCGCCTGTCGCGTTCGAGCAGAGGCGCCAGCCTTCGCCGGATGCCGAGATTGATGCGAGCCCGCCTGTCGGAAGCGTAGAAGTTCCAGAGATAGTCGCGCTCCTTGTCCGTCACCATTTCGAGCGTCAGCTCGTCATGGTTGCGCAGGAAGATCGCCCACTGGCAGTTCTCCGGAATGTCCGGCGTCTGCCGCATGATGTCGGTGATCGGGAACCGATCCTCCTGCGCGATCGCCATGTACATCCGTGGCATCAGCGGGAAATGAAACGCCATGTGGCATTCGTCGCCGGCGCCGAAATAGGCCTGCGTGTCCTCCGGCCACATATTGGCCTCGGCCAGCAGCATGCGGTTGGGAAAGGTGGCGTCGAGCTCGGCCCTGATCTTGCGCAGGATATCGTGCGTCTCCGGCAGATTCTCGTTCGAGGTGCCGTCGCGCTCGATCAGGTAGGGCACGGCATCGAGGCGAAGGCCGTCGACGCCGAGTTCCAGCCAGAACTTCATCACCCCCAGGACCGCTTTGAGAACGGCAGGGTTGTCGAAGTTCAGGTCTGGTTGATGGGAATAGAAGCGATGCCAGAAATAGGCCTTCGCCACCGGGTCCCAGGTCCAGTTCGAGCGCTCGGTGTCGAGGAAGATGATGCGCGTGCCTGAATAGAGCTTGTCGTCGTCGGACCAGACATAGAAATTCCGGTGCGCCGAGCCCGGCTTGGCGAGCCGGGCCCGCTGGAACCAGGGATGCTGGTCCGAGGTGTGGTTGATGACGAGCTCGGTAATGACGCGCAGGCCGCGCTCATGCGCCGCCCGGATGAAGCGTCTGACATCCGCAGTCGAGCCATAGTCCGGATGGACGGCCTTGTACTCCGAGATATCGTAGCCGTCGTCGAGGCGGGGCGAGGGATAGAACGGCAGCAGCCAGATCGCCGTGGCACCAAGCTCGACGATGTAGTCCAGCTTGGCCATCAGCCCAGGAAAATCGCCGATACCGTCGCCGTTCGCGTCGAAGAACGACTTCACATGGAGCTGGTAGACCACCGCATCCTTGTACCATTGCGGATCGGCCGCGTCCGCCGCGACGGTCTGAATAAGGCTCGCATCCATCATTGGACCCTGCTCCCGGGCGTGATGCGCCAGATCGCAAAGGGCGTGTCCTGCGGATCGAGCCGGATCGTCTGCCGTTTGCCATGCCAGTCGAAGCGGGCACCGCGCATCAGGTCCTCCACGGCGACAGTGCCGTTATCGGGCAGTCCGAATTCCCAGAGCGGAACCTCGATCGAGGCGCCATGCACGCCGAATGGGTCGAGATTGATCGCGACCAGGATGATCTCGGATGCGGTACCGACGCGCTTGCCGAAGTAGAGAATGTTGTCATCCGCCGCATCGTAGAAGGACAGGCCCAGATGGCTTTGCAGCGCCGGATGACTGCGCCTGATCTGATTCAGGCGGGTGATTTCCGCAATGATGTTGCCGGGCGCCTGCCAGTCCCGCGGCTTGATCTCGTACTTCTCGCTGTCGAGATATTCCTCTTTACCGGGGATCGCCGCGGCCTCGCAAAGCTCGAAGCCAGAATAGACGCCCCATAGGCCGGACAATGTCGCCGCCAGCGCCGCGCGGATCAGAAAGCCTGGCCGCCCCGAACTCTGCAAGAAAATGGGATTGATGTCGGGGGTATTGACGAAGAAGTGCGGCCGAAACAGGTCCCGCACCGGGGCCTCGTTGAGCTGCGTCAGGTATTCCGTCAGCTCGGCCTTGGTGTTGCGCCAGGTGAAATAGGTGTAGGACTGGGTGAAGCCGACCTTGCCGAGGCGATACATCACCTTCGGACGGGTAAAGGCCTCCGACAGGAAGATGACGCCCGGATCGCGCGAACGGATATCGGCTATCAGCCATTCCCAGAACGGGAAGGGCTTGGTGTGCGGATTGTCGACCCGGAAGATGCGGACGCCCTGGTCGACCCAGTGCTGGACAACGTGGCGCAGGGCGAGCCATAGCCCGGGAATAGCGCCGGGCGCATAGAAGTCGACGTTGACGATGTCCTGATATTTCTTCGGCGGGTTCTCGGCATAGCGCATCGAGCCGTCCGGCCGCCATTGGAACCAATCAGGGTGCTCGCGAAGCCAGGGATGGTCGGGCGAGCACTGGATGGCGAAGTCGAGCGCCAGTTCGAGCCCGTGCTTCGCCGCTTCGTCGACCAGGGCGCGGAAATCCTCGGGCGTACCGAGTTCCGGATGGATGGCGTCGTGGCCCCCCTCCGGCGAGCCGATGGCATAGGGACTGCCGGGGTCGTCGGGCGCAGGCGTCAGCGTATTATTGCGGCCTTTGCGATTGGTCTTGCCGATCGGGTGGATCGGCGGGAAATAGAGCACGTCGAAGCCCATCGCCTTGATCGCCGGGAGACGGCCGATGACGTCGCGAAATGTCCCATGGCGGGTGGGATCGTCGGTAATCGAGCGCGGAAAGAGCTCGTACCAGCTCGAAAACGAGGCGGCCTCGCGATCGGCATCGACCGGATACATCTCGGAGCTGACGGCATGGGGCCGTGGATCGGCGCGCTCCATCGCTCTCCCGAGTGCGTCCGAGAGCAGGATATCGACCTGATCGCTATCCGCTTCGTCGAGCCGCTGCAGGTGCCGCTCGATGACCGCCCTATCCGCCGCGGACGCGGTCGCGGAAAATTCTTCGAGTATCAGCCGCCCTTCCCTGAGTTCGAGCGCGATCGGCACGCCAGCCTCGTGCTTCTTACGGAGATCGCGGCGGAAAGTGCCGAACTCGCTCCACCAGGCGACGATCGCGAAGAGATGGCGGCCTGTCCGAAGCAGAGGAAATTCACCGCGCCAGCGATCATTGACCAGGAAGCTCATCGGCACGCGCGACCATTCGCTCTCGTCGGCGGCGCGCCAGCGCAGCTCGGCTGCGAGCACGTCGTGTCCATCGCTGAAGATGTCGGCCTCAACCGCAACAAGGTCGCCGACCGTGCGCTTGACGGCGAAACGGCCATTGTCGACCGCCGGGGTCACGGCCTCGATGGCCAGCCTGTCGGCATCGAGTCGTGTCCGCTCATGCGGCAACGCGACGGCATCGTTCTGCACCGGCCGGCTCGCCGAGAGCGCGATCAGCGTGCCTGCAGCCGCCGGGAGATGACGGTCGACATTCGACCCCTCCGGCCTGGCTTCGACCTTTGCCGCCAGCCGGTCGATCTCGGGCTCGCACGCATTGATCGGATCCCGGTTGAGCAGCACGAGCCGAACCGGACGTTCGTTTTCGACACGCACAATCGCGACCACATCGCCACAGAGTTCCAACCCTCGCATTGACCGGTTGCCAACGGTCGAATGAGTCGCCAGCGCCCGGTTGAGCGCACGGATCTGCTCCTGAAGCGCGTCCGTCTTGCGTGAGGAGGCTTCCTCGAAATCCTCTCGACGGGCCTCGATGAAAGGCGCCTCCATCTCAAACTCAAAACCCATCGGCATCAGCCACCCGTCGGCCAGCAGCGCTGCCGCACTCGCCGCCAGGCTGTGCCGGCGATCGAGATTGATCGCCGCCGGCTTGGTGACGCGTCCGCCGAACGGGTCCGCGGGAAAGCCGATGAGCGCCACGCTTCCGGAGAGATCGTTATACTCTTGCGTCAGCCAGGGTTCACCGCCCGTCCACCACGCCACCGACGAGGGAAGCAACTGGAAGACCCGGCCGGCCTCGACCAGGGTCTGGCGCGGGCGCCCCGGCATCCAGCCGAAGGCGGCAAACGAGGGCTCCGCTTGCTGCACTGGCACGAGAATCTCCTGCCACAGCTTGAGAGAGAGATCGGCCGCGCCGTGGCAACGGACGCCGCTGATTCCGGCCTCTTGCCAACGCAGCAGGCGGTCCTGCCAGAACGAGGTCAGTTCCTGGCACACCGCCTCATCGGCAAATCGCGCTGCTCGCTCATGCTGGCGGTGGATCGTACGAGGATCGAGGCCGGCTACTTCGACCTTGCTCCACCAATTCTCTCGCTTTGCGACGAAGGGACCGGAGCCGTCAGCCCGATCGATCGCAAGATCGATCCAAAGCTCCAGGCCGTGTACCCGACATTGCCCGGCCAGCTTGTCGAGCACGCCAGACGCCGCCTGCCCGCCGATCGACTCGATGTCATGTGTCAGGAACAAATCGTCAGAGGCAGAAAAGGGCCATGCCAAAAGGGCGTGAGAAAAACCCAGTTCCTGAGCGCGTTGGAGATGGCCGCCCCAGTTTTCAGGCCCGCCACCGAGGGTCGGATGCAGATAGTAGATCCGCGGAGTTCCAGCTGAGCCGCTTTGCACGTCACCCTCGATCTTGGCACTTCAGAAGAACCGGAAGGTCGAGAGTGGGTTCCAAAATGAAGACGTCTTGTTTCTGGCCTCGCATCGTCAGCTCGCGGCGCGGAACCACGGCTTTGCCGGGCGCGCGTGGGCGACATACGCCCTCTCCCGATACGCTCTCTGCCATCGGCCGCGCGATACACGGACGCGTTCGCCACCCGGTCCAGACAGCACTAAAGGGGCAAGGTCAGGCCACTTTGGTGGCAACTGTAGACGCTAGTCAGCCTGGAGCTTACCGAGATTGCCCGGCAGACCGGCAACAGGAAGATCGTCGGGGTTATCGTTGCTGCCCGGCTCAGGATCGTCCTCCGGCCCGTGCGCGTTCTCGCGCGCATGCTCCCGATCCCATTTGCGCAAGGCTTCGATCAGAACCGCGCGCTCCCCGGCTGCGTCTGACCCTTCCGGCGCATCGCTCAAAGCATTGGCGCGCTCGGCGGCAGCGACGTATTCGCTGTGATTTTCAATGCGCATTGCAAGTGCTCCTGATGCGGGCGCCATAGCGGGCCGAGATACCCTCGACAAACACGCGATGAAGTTGGAACCGCGTGACCGCTCTCTCGTTCCTTCAGTGGACCGACATTCGTCAGGGAGCGCGTCATGGCATCCGAACCCAAAGCACTCAACGACCTCTTTCTCGATACGCTCAAGGACATCTACTACGCCGAAAAGCAGATTCTGAAGGCTCTGCCAAAGATGGCGAAGGCCGCGACCGCGCCCGAGCTCAAGGAGGCCTTCGAGAAGCACCGTGACGAGACCGAGACCCATGTCGAACGCCTCACCGAGGTGTTTGAGATCATCGGCAAGGCGCCACGCGGCAAGACCTGCGATGCGATCCTCGGCATCATCGAGGAAGGCAAATCCATCATCGAGGAGTTCGAGGGCACGCCCGCGCTCGACGCGGGTCTCCTCGCAGCCGCCCAAGCGGTGGAACATTATGAGATCGCCCGCTACGGGACGCTCAAATCCTGGGCCAAGCAGCTCGGCATGAACGATGCCGCAAAACTCCTCGACCAGACCTTGGCGGAGGAGACGAAGACGGACCAGACGCTTTCGCAGCTCGGCGAGACCAAGGTCAACATGAAGGCGCAGGCGAAGGCGGCGTGATGGTTGAGGGCTCCGGCGTGCCGGAGCCCTCATTCCAGCGAGCGCTATGCCGGATACCACCGAACCGATTGCCGATCTCAAGCGAATTTTTGCTCTGCGGTGTGCAGCAGGCGGCTTCAGCAAGACAATGGATGAAGATCCATAGAGCAAACGTTTGGGGTCGAATCACGCTAACGAATAAGTCCTGGTACACCAAATCTTCGCCGCCTACGCGCTCAGTAAAAAACCTAGCGGCGGCCCGCTCTTCCTAGCTGCCGAACTCGCCGAAGCACTGATCACGGCGAGCTGCAGAGCAGGTGTAGATCGTGAAGGCTGGAACTCGACGCGTTCCACTTCGTTTTGTGAGAACTCCGCGAAGCGGACTCCCGACATCCTGGTCATCGATCGGATCCAGCGCCTCGAGCCGCGCTACACCAGAGCGATTTTGGCGGCGCGCAGATCGAGCCATCGTAATTTATCGCTGAAGGACACAGTTCCATGGCCCGCACCTCTCGTAACGAACGCTCTCGGGGGCAAGCCAAGCCAGGGAATGGCGGGGAGTTGCACCAGACGGCATCGGCTCCCGATGATCGGATCACGACCAATCACGGCGTTCCCGTCAGCGACAACCAAAATTCGCTGAAGGGCGGAAGCCGGGGGCCGACGCTTCTCGCAGATTTCGTCCTGCGGGAAAAAATCCAGCATTTCGATCACGAGAGGATTCCCGAGCGCATTGTCCATGCGCGCGGCTCGGCCGCCCATGGCTTCTTCGAATTGACCGACTCCCTCAGAGCCCGTCCCGAAAGGGTTGAGCGACTGGGGCACTCGTGATTCCAAGGGGTTGTTCAGGCCATCTTGGAGCGAGCGATGTGGACCCCAGCCACTC
>NZ_JBHSLW010000015.1:0-30179 GCF_042657265.1 Allobosea eneae | reverse complement strand
GATTGTCGTCACCGCGCATGCACCGATCTCCGAACCCCTTCGAAGACAATGAATCACGCCGAATGCCCTGCGGCGAGCGGGTTTTTCAACAGCCTGCTAGAGCATTGTCGAGCGAAGTGGGCACCGGTTCGCGTGAAGAAAATGCGATAAAACAAAGAATTAGAGCATTTCCGAGATTCAGAGAATTGCGGAAATGCTCTAGCTCCGCGTCACCGAAGTTCGATCGTCGTCTCGACCACGTGCTGGAGCGCGGGAGCATCCTCCGAGGTCAGCGTCATGCGCAGGCGCACGCGTCCTCCTTGAGCCGTGCCGTCGCGCACGATGCGCTCGATCTCGCGTTGCGAGGTCACGCCGACCTCCTTCAGGAACTTGCGGACTGCCATATTGAAACGGTCTTCATCCATGATCTGCCTCCAAGGCGAGCCACCGCTCCGGGGGCGGGACCGCCCCGCATCATAGCGCAACGGAAGAGGTGATGCGCACCATCGCAAGGCCAGGACAGCACCGCTCCGGCCGAATGTGGTAGCACCCCACCGGAGAAAGGTACCGACAGTCAGGATAAGCGCGCGAGCAGGCCGCGAAATCCCGGCAGAAATCGCAATCCCAGCCAGCAGGCTGCGACGCCACAGATGCCGCCCGCCAGCTTGACGAGCAGATCGACCAACCGGGCATGCCGGCTCGGCGAAAGCAGCTGGAAGAATTCCAACCCGATCGTGACCACAACGACGAGCAGCAGAACGACCGCGATGCGCCGCGGATAGACAGCCGCGAACAGGAAGCCCAGAAGCCCGAAGGCCCCGAAACGTTCAAGGTGAACCGCATCGCCGATATGCGGGCGCATCTCAATCGAGGACAGAGTGACGAAGGCGATGAAGGCGAGCGTGAGCCAGGGCAGGACGCGCAGAAGTCTCTTCGGATTCATGACCTGCTCTTGAGGGGACGGGGGCGGCGAGCCGGCCTTGTCGCGCGAGCGCGCTCCCGGCGCAAGCAAGCTATCTCGCCAGCAAGCCGCGGTAGACCTGGAGCGTCTTCTGGGCAACGCTCGCCCAGCTATAGGCCTGTTCGACCTCGCGCATCCGGGCGCGTGCCTGCTCCTCGCTCGGCGGATGCGCCATCTTGGCCGCCATCGCCGTCGCCAGCGCATCGACATCCCCGAGCGGGAAATAGTCGTCGGCCGGCAGGCCGAGTTCCTTGTTGGCAGCGATGTCGCTGGCGAGGACCGGCAGGCCCGAGGCCATCGCCTCGAGCAGCGCGATCGGCATGCCCTCATGGCTCGACGGCAGCACGAAGAGCGCGGCGTTGACGAAGAGTTCCGCCAGCCTGTCGCCGGTCTGGAAGCCGGTCAGCACGACTCCGGGCACGCTCTTCGCCAGAGCCCTCACCTCACGGGAATAGGGCGTCTCGAACTCCGCGCCACCGGCCAGGACCAGACTGAAGCCCGGATCACCGCATTTTGCGAAAGCCTTGATCAGGTCGGTCTGCCGCTTCTCCGGGACGAAGCGGGCCGCCAGCAGGACATAGCGTTTCGGCTGCAGGGCGAACTCGGCGAGAATTCCGGTCTTGGCTGCAGGGCGTGCGACACTCACGCCGTTCGGCACATAGGTCACGGGCGCCGCATAGCGCTCCACCATGGCCCGCGCGACCTGGCTGGAAACCGCGATACGGCCGTGCGACAAGCGCATGCCGAAATACTCGCCGAGCTTGAGCACGCGCCGGGCGAAGCCACCCCATTTCTGGCGCTCATAGTCATAGCCGTGATGGGTGACGACCACCCTGAGGCCGAGCAACCGGGCGAGCGGAACGAACAAGGCCGGGCCGACAGCATGGATGTGCAGGATATCGGGCCGGCGCAGCGCCGCGAACCAGACGCCGAGGAAGGTATGGACGATGGCTTCGAGCGCCATCTTGCGCGGCGCCCATAGCGGGAAGATGCGAATGCCGTTCCACGAACCCGAGGCGAGATGCGGCAGATAGCGGCTGCGGCCGATGACCTCGACATCCCATCCACAGGCAGTCAATTCACCGGCGAGCATCTCGACGTGCTTCTCGACGCCGCCCTGGACATTGGGAATGCCACGCAGGCCGAGGAAGACGATCCGTCGCCGAGGCTCGGGCCTTGCCGCCGCGGAAGCCGATTTTCCAGGCGGCATCTCGATGGGAAGACTGGTCATGGTCGCCTCCGCCCGTCGCGCCCAGCAGAATCGGTGCGCGACGTTGCAAGCCAGCAGGCTTTGCAGTTTCCCCTCACAAACTCGAAAAGATCTCCCTGAGGGCCGGAAAGCTCTGCGACTCGGGAAGCATCCGACCCAAGATATAGCAGGAATACAAAAGCCGTCGGCCCAACCGCAAGCGACGCCATCGGAGTCATGCGGCTTTTTATGCGTTAACCTTTACGTCTCTGCCCAGGCATTGACTTCAACTGCCGAGCTTTCCGTAGAGATCGAGCGTCCGGTTACGATAGGCGGCAGCAGAAAACTCGCTCGCGATCCAGGCGCGCCCCGCCCGGCCCATACGCGCGCGGTCCGCGCCTGAAAGCGCCGTCAGATCCGATAGCTTCCGCGCAAGGTCCTCGACATCACCCGCGGCGGCGAGCAGACCGGTCTCGCCATCCCTGATCATCTCCGGAATGCCGCCGATGGCGGCGCCTATCACCGGGCGCCCGAGCGCATAGGCCTCGAGGATGCTGATCGGCGCATTCTCGTACCACTCCGACGGCAGGACGAGCGCCCGCGACTCCCCGATCAGGCGATGCAATTCCTGTCCCGAGAGATGCCCGACGAAGCTCGCATCCGCGCCGGTCCGGGCGACGAGCTCGCGCAGCGCCGCTTCCTCCGGCCCGGTTCCAGCGAGCACGAGCCGCTGCCCGGCAAGCGCCGCCGCCTGGATCAGCGTCGCGAGGCCCTTTTCCGGCGCCAGTCGCCCCGCGAAGACGACATAGTCGCCCTCGTCCCATTCCGGCCGATAGCTCTCCACATCGACGAAATTGGGAACATAGACCAGCTTCTCGCGCGGCCAGCCCCACTCCACCAGCTTCTCGATGTAGAAACGGCTGGGGACGACGATCCGGTCGAGCTTTTCACGGTAGAGGCCGAGTGCCCGGTGGACCATGGTCTCGACCAGGACGAGCCCGCTGAGCGCCACCGAATCCTTGATGCAGCGATGACGCAGGACGTTGTGGATCCGCCCGCCCTTGCAGTCCTCACAGACCTTGCCATCGCGCAGCATCTTGTAGGACGGGCAGGCGAGCTTCAGATCGTGCGCCGTCATCACCACCGGGATGCCGGCAGCCTTCAGGGTCGAGAAGATCGCCGGCGAGAGGTGATGATAGACATTGTGGGCATGGGCGATGGAGGGCCGCGCCTGCTCGATCAGCCGCGCGAGATTGCGCTGGGCCTCGCGCGAATAGATGATGCTGGCGGCCTGCGCGACCTTGCGCAGCGGGCTCGTGCGCCGGCCATATTCGATCTCGGAGACGAAGTACTCCGACCATGGCGAGGGCGCATTGTTCTCATGCTGCATGGCGAAGGGCACGACGTCCCAGCCGATCTGCGAGAACATCGCGATATGGTCGAAGAAGACCGCCTCGGCACCGCCGCGGCGATAGAAGTAATTGTTGATCGCCAGCAGGCGCTTCTCGGCCGGTTGTGAATGCGACACCGCCCTCTCCTTACCAGCCGAGCCGATCGAGCGCCCGGTCGACCGGCAGGACAGCGCATCCGCGCGCGACCGCATGGGCAACGAGGCGATCGAAGGTTTGGGGCGTGCAGCCATATTGCGTCGGACGCGCTGCAATGTCGTGGGTGAAGAAGACGAGCCAGCCGGGCGTCCGCGCCACCTCGTCGATCCAGCCGGTAAGGGCGCGTGCTTCCTCTTCCGGCTGGCGGATCTCGACGGCCTGCAGCATCAGGGGATCGACACGACCGCGATTGATCGCCTCGCCGGCGCCACGACAGCTGCGGAAACGACGCCGGAATTCGGAGCGGGCCGGCGGCCAGGCGGCATTGTAGGGAAAGGCGAAATTGACCGGAGGCGCGACAATCCCTGTTCCGGCGAGGTAGGCCGCATTGCGGTCGAGGTCGCCCGCCAGCTCGGCCCGGGGCATGTCCCGGACCCGGCGATGCGAGAAGGTGTGGCAGCCGACCTCATGGCCGCGCTCGGCGAGCTCCCGGCAGCCCTCCGGCCCGATCAGCACCCGCTCGGGCTCGACCTGCCCGGCGAGCCCGCCGGCAATATAGAAGGTCCCGCGAACCCCATGCCGTTCGAGGATCGCGGCGCCTTCGTGCAGGGCACTGTCGGGCACGTCGTCGAAGGTGAAGGAGACCAGCGGCGCGTCGGTTTCGAGAGCACGCCGAGGGCCGGCGAACTTCCAGATCAGGCGGTTCGCCAGCCGGTCGATCCGGCCCCCCTTGCCCCCGATCTGTTCGAACAGGCTAGGCATGTGCGACGATCCCCTGTGGCTTCGGTTCGGTTGCGGGGGTCAGCGCCGCGGAGGTTTGGAGGAAGAGCCCGTAGATCACGATCAGGAAGGTGAACCAGAGCGGATTGGCGCCCTCGAAGAACAGGCTTTCCAGGCAGGCGTGGAAAATCACGTAGAGCCAGATCCTGATGAAGAGCCGGGTGAGATGGCTGTGCTCGTTTTCCGGGTCGATGCGGGAGATATGGTAGAGCGGCAGGGCGATCAGCCAGGCCAGAGCCAGCACGAGGCCCGGAACGCCCATCATCAGGATCACTTCGAGATAGGAATTATGAGCATGGGCTGCCGCCACCGCCCAGGTCTCGACCGAACCGCCGCCGTTGACGAGCTGCGAAGTCTGCCAGAAGCCCTTCATGCCATAGCCGACCAGCGGGTTCTCGGCGATCGCCGAGAAGGCCAGGCGCCAGACATCGGCCCGGTTGGTGAAGGTCGCGTCGATGCCCAGATCCGAGACGAAATCGCCGAGCGGCCGGATGACGGCCGAGCCGATGGCGAAGAGATTGAACAGCGCGACGCCGCCGATGGCGATCGGCACGCGCAGGACGCGCACTTTCTCGAAGACCCAGGCGACGACCAGCACGGCCGGCAGCATCGCCGTTGAGGTCTTGCCACCGGTGTTGACGAGGAAAACGAAGGCCAGGCAGACGATCACGATGCCGGCCAGGCGCGACCAGACGTTCATGACGAAAAGGCCGAAGAGCGCCATGACCACCATGGCGACCGCGGCCTCGTTCTTGTGCCGGAAATGGCCGCGCCAAAGGCCGGCATTGATCTGCTCGAGCGCTTCGGAGGCCTGATGGATCGACAAGCTCGGCTTGAAAAGGATGCCGTAATAGGCGACCGACAGGACGATCAGACAGCCGATGCCGAGCAGCCTTGCGAAGTGCTTCTCGCAACGCGGCAGCAGAAGAAAGACGCTGGCATTGACGACCGAGATCACGGCCAGGACCATGCCCTTGATGCCCTGGAACGGATAGGCGGACAGGATGATCGAAACGAAGCCGAGCCAGGCGAAGATCAGCGACAGCAATACGCGCGGCTGAAGGATGATGCGACGCATCGGGTGCAGCAGGCCGAAGCCGAGCATGCAGGCGAACAACCCGAGCGACAGGAGCTGGTTTAACGCGCTCGAGGCCCGCGACGACTGAACGAGAACCGCCGCGCCGGAGAGATCGACGAAGGGGCTGAGGGTTATCCAGGAGAACAGGAACACCACCAGGAAGAGGAAGGTGCCGACGCGCGCCCGAAAGGCTTCCGGCCCACCTCCTCCTCTGTCGATCGCGTCCTCCATGCCGGGCGCCCTCAGGCGGCGGCAAGCCGCGGATCGCGCAGATAGCGCCACGCTCCGCGCGCCAGGGCGATCGCGATCCCCAGGAAAAGTCCGAGGAAGGCAGCCGCCCCGAGCAGGATCAGCGTCCGCGGCGGCCAGCTGCGCGCCTTCGGCGGCAGCGGCCGCGAGATGACGCGGACATTGCTGGTGTCGATCTGCTGGCGCTCGCCGATCTGCTGGGTGCGGGCGAGATGGGTCTCGTAGAGCGCGGCCTTGGCCCGTGCATCGCGCTGGAGGTCGCGCAGCTGGACCTGCTCCTCATTGTCGCTGAAGACGTTCGACTTCTCGTCACTCGCCTTGCCGCGCAATGTCGCGAGGTTTGAGCGCTCCCGCTCGAACTCCGCCCGCGCGCCATCAAGGATGCGCCGAGCCTCGCGTGCCAAGGCGGCCTCGATCGCCTGCTGCTCGGACAGGGCCGTAACCATCTGCGGGTGCCGCGTTCCGAACGTCGCCCTGATCGAACCGATCTGCTGCTGGAGCTGGTTGAGCTGCGCGCGCAGGCTGACCATGGTCGCGGAATCGAAGATCGCCGCGCTGGTCGTCCGCCGCTCGGCGATCGCCGCGCTCATCTGCCGGTAGCGGGTCTCCGCCTGGATGAAGCGCTGCTGGGCATCGAGCACCTGGGTGTTGAGTTCGCTCGAAAGCCGGGCGCTGACCGGCTCGCCATTGTTCAGCTGCAACCCTTTCGAACGACGGAAATCCTCGACCCGCTGCTCCGCCTCGGTGACGTTGCGGCGCAGCTCGTCCAGGCGGTTGTTGAGGTTCTTCACCACCCGGCCGGCGCTTTCGGCAGAGGATTGGAAGAGCTCCGCCTCGAAGGCATCGACGATGGCGTTCGAGATCGTCACCGCCTTCTCCGGCTCCTCGGCCCAGAATCGCATGACCACGACGAAGGATCGCTCCTCGCGCCGTGCATCGACGCGCTCCGAAAGCGCGCGCATCACGGCCAGCCGGTTGTCGCGGGCGACCTCCGCCGGCGAGATCAGGTTCCAGAGCGGCGCCAGCAGGCCCGGCTTGACGAATTCAGGATCATTGGTCAGGTCGAGCTTGTCGATCACACGCGACAGCACGTTGCGCGAGGTCAGGATCCTGAGCTTGCTCTCGACTTCCAGGAGCTGCGCGTCGCGCTGCGGGTTGGAGGTGAAGACGTCGTCCCGCACGACATTGAGGTTGGAGGGATCGATCAGGATATCGGTGTAGACGGTGTAGCGCGGCGGCGTCACCACGGCATAGAGCAGCGCGCCGACCAGGCAGACAATGATGGCGCCGATGATCCAGCCGATTCCGTCACGAAGCCAGGTGAGGACATCATCGACCCCGACACGGCCAAGCTGGCCGAGACGCGCGAGCGGGCTTTTCTCCGCGACAGCGGCAGTGCCGTCGGAACCGACCACGAAATCGGCGGCCGCCCTGGCCCCGCGACCCTGGCCGACGGGGCGAGGCGTCTGGCGCTGCTCCGACTCCTTCGGCCCGTACATTACGCTTCGCCCTCGTACGCAACTCAAGGCGGAAGAGACGCACCTGCCTCCCGCAACTCTGCCTGAGAGCTAGGCATACCCCCCTGAACATTGCGTTAATCCAGTAGGAAACACGGCAAGGACCGAATGCGGCGCCCGAGCGGTCTCACCGCGTCCTCGGGGTATTGGCCGGCATCCAGATACTGGCTGCCAAATTGTCGGGCCGGCCTGTTGCAGCCTTCCCTTGCGCTTTCCACGCCTTCCAAAATTTACCATTCCCGTGAATATCCGGCGGCGTTAACGCCTACCCTCGTCCGGCTGGTTATAATCAGGGGACAACTGGCCGAACTTTCGGAAACATCTCGGTATGTGTGGTTTTGTCGGCTATTTCGGCCCTGGCCGGGATGGGAGAGATCTCCTTGAAAGGATGACGGCCGCGATCGCCCATCGCGGCCCCGACGCGCAGGGCTTCTTCACGACTGATGATGCCGGCCTCGGCCATGCGCGGCTTTCCATCGTCGGCCTCGGCGACGGCCAGCAGCCGATGTCGGATGCATCAGGCGAACTGACGATCGCCTTCAACGGCGAAATCTTCAACTATGTCGAGCTGCGCGACGAGCTGCAGGCCAAGGGCCGCCGCTTCAGGACCGCGAGCGACACCGAAGTGATCCTGCATCTCTATGACGAGATGGGGGAGGACTGCCTCTCGCGCCTCAACGGCGATTTCGCCTTCGCGATCTGGGATGCCCGCCGCCGCCGCATGGTCCTCGCGCGCGACCGCATGGGCGTCAGGCCGCTGTTCTACACCCGCCAGGGAGAGCGCTTCTATTTCGCCTCCGAGGTCAAGGCGCTGCTCCAGGTGCCCGGGGTGAGCGCAGAGATCGATCCTGTCGCCCTCGACCAGATCTTCACGCTGTGGGCGCCGATCGCGCCGCGCACGGCCTTCCGCGACGTCTGCGAGCTCGAGCCGGCGAGCCTGATGATCGTGCAGGAAGGCGGCGTCTCGACCCGGCCCTATTGGAGCCTGGACTATCCTGACCGCGATGCACCCTCACGTCACAAGGACGAACGCGAAGCGGCCGAGGAGCTGCGCGCCCTGCTGACCGAGGCGACCCGCATCCGCATGCGGGCCGACGTTCCGGTCGGCTCCTACCTCTCGGGCGGGCTCGATTCCTCGATCACCTCGGCGCTCGCCGCCGGCATGGCGCCGGGCGGGCTCAGGACGTTCTCCGTCACCTTCGACAGCGCCGAGCATGACGAGAGCGAATTCCAGCTGGAGATGGCGCGCGCGCTCGGCACGCAGCACAGCGCGGTCGCCTGCCGCGACGGCGACATCGCCGCGGTCTTCCCCGATGTCATCCGTTTCACCGAGCGGCCGATCATCCGGACGGCTCCCGCCCCGCTGTTCAAGCTCTCCGGGCTGGTGCGCGAGGCCGGGCTGAAAGTCGTGCTGACCGGCGAGGGCGCCGACGAGGTCTTTGCCGGCTACGATATCTTCAAGGAAAACAGGGTGCGCCGCTTCTGCGCGCGCCAGCCGGGCTCGCGCATCAGGCCGCATCTCTTCCGCAAGCTCTACCCCTACCTGCCCGGCCTCAGGCAGCAATCGGCGGAGTATCTCGCCTCCTTCTTCGGCGCGAACGGCCACGCCCTTGGCGACCCGCTCTACTCGCACCGGCCACGCCTCGACGGCACGGCCGCGACCAAGCTGTTCTTCTCGGGCGATCTGCGCGCCAGCCTCGCGAATTACGACGCTGCCGACGAGATGGTCTCGCGCCTGCCGGAGGCGTTCGCGCGCTGGCATCCGCTGCATCAGGCGCAGTATCTCGAGGCCCGCTTCCTGCTGCCCGGCTACATTCTCTCAAGCCAGGGCGACCGGATGGCGATGGCGCATGGCATCGAGGGACGTTTCCCCTTCCTCGACCACCAGCTGGTCGAATTCGCGGCGAGCCTGCCGCCCGAGATGAAGCTGAAAGGCCTCGTCGAGAAGCATATCCTGCGCGAGGCGACCAAGGACCTGCTGCCACCCTCGATCGGCCAGCGCAGCAAGCAGCCCTATCGCGCTCCCGACAGCGCCTCCTTCGTCGGCGCCGGTGCCGCCGACTATGTCGATGCAGCGCTCGGCGAGGCCGAGATCGGCGCGAGTGGCCTCTTCAACCCGAAAGCGGTGGCGAAACTGCACGAGAAGTGCCGCACGCGTCCCGCCTCCGGCTTCCGCGACAATGCGGCCTTCGTCGGCATCCTGTCGACGCAGCTCTGGCTCAAGACCTTCACCGGTGCCGACAGCCAGAGTTCGAAGGCCGCCTGACATCATCTTCAGAAAAGGAACTGACATGAGCGATACGATCAGGGACGCGGTGAAGGCCTTCGTCATCGAGAATTTTCTGTTCGGCGACACCGGCAATCCGCTCGCCGACACAGACTCGCTGATCGAGAACGGCATCATCGACTCCACCGGCGTGCTCGAGCTCGTCGCCTTCATCGAGGATCGCTACGGCATCACCGTCGCCGACGCCGACATCATGCCGGCCAATTTCGATTCTCTCGCGCGCATCACGGCCTTCATCACCGCGAAGACCGCGGCGCCCGCGTCGGCGTAACAGGCAGGGCGGGATACCGGGCAGATGCGCGTCGAGCACTTCGTCATCAACAGCGCCAGAGCGCATGGCACCAAGACCGCGCTGGTCACCGACCGCAAGCGGCTGAGCTATGCAGAGCTCGACGCGCTTTCCAGCCGGCTCGCCACGGCGCTTGCCGCCAACGACGTGAGGCGCGGCGACCGCGTGCTCGTCTTCATGGACAATTGCTGGGAAGCGGCCGTCTCGATCTTCGCGATCTTGAAGGCCGGCGCGACCTTCAGCCCGATCAATTCCTCCACCAAGGCCGACAAGCTCGCCTACATCATCGACGATTGCGAGGCCGCCGCGATCCTGACACAGGCACGGCTGATGCCGGTCGTGACGCAGGCGCGCGCTGCGAGTACCGGCCGGCGGCTCTTCGTCGCCGCGGCGCAGGTCGCTCCCGGCCAGGCGATCGAAGGCGCGGCAGATTTCGAGGCGTGCCTGACGGCCGAGCCTACCCCGGTCGCGCATGGCGGGATCGACATCGATCTCGCCATGCTGATCTACACCTCGGGCTCCACCGGCCGCCCCAAGGGCGTGATGATGACCCACCGCAACATCGATGCGGCAGCGGAGTCGATCACCACCTATCTGCAGAACACGCCGGGCGACATCATCCTCAACGTGCTGCCGCTGGCCTTCGACTACGGGCTCTACCAGCTGCTGATGGCGATGCGGCTCGGCGCGACCCTCGTCCTCGAGAAGTCGTTCGCCTTCCCGCAGGCGATCTTCGAGCGCATCCGCACCGAGAAGGTCACCGGCTTCCCGCTGGTGCCGACCATGGCGGCGCTGATCCTGCAGATGCGCGATCTCGAACCCGGCTTCCTGCCGAGCCTGCGCTACATCTCCAACACCGCCGCGGCACTGCCGCCGGTCCATATCGCCCGGCTGCGCGAGCTTCTCCCAGGCGTGCGGGTCTATTCGATGTACGGGCTCACCGAGTGCAAGCGCTGTACCTACCTGCCGCCGGAAGAGCTCGACCGCCGGCCGGGCTCGGTCGGCATCGCCATCCCGAACACCGAAGCGCTCGTCGTCGACGATGACGGCAATCGGGTGCCCCCGGGCGTCGCCGGCGAGCTCGTCATCCGCGGCCCGCATGTCATGCAGGGCTACTGGCGCAACGACGCCGCGACCACGCAGATGCTGCGCCCGGGTCCCCATCCTTGGGAGAAGCGGCTGCATACCGGCGATCTCTTCCAGACCGACGCGGACGGTTTCCTCTATTTTGTCGGCCGCAAAGACGACATCATCAAGACGCGCGGCGAGAAGGTCGCTCCCAAGGAGGTCGAGACCGTCCTTCACGCCCATCCCGGCATCGCGGAAGCCGTGGTGATGGGCGTCGCCGATCCGGTACTCGGCCATGCCATCGCGGCACTCGTGGTCCGTTCGGACGAGAGTCTGAGCGAACGCGACATCATCCGCCATTGCGCCGCCCATCTCGAGGACTTCATGGTACCGAAGATCGTGGAATTCCGCAGCGAGCTGCCGAAGACCGACACCGGCAAGGTCAGCCGCAGGCTGGCCGCCGAAACGCTGGGAGCAGCGGAATGAACATCGCCCCTGTCCCCAAGAGCGTCGCCTTCTCGGCAGAGACGCTGAAGATCGACGGCGCGGCCGAGATCGAACGGATCGTCGCCGGCCTGCGCACGCAATTGCGCGGCATGCGCAAGCGGGGGCTGGTTCTCGGCCTGTCCGGCGGCATCGATTCCAGCGTCTCGGTGGCGCTGGCGGTGCGCGCGGTCGGCGCCAAGAACGTCTTCTGCCTGTTCATGCCGGAGAACGATTCCGATCCCGAGAGCCTCAGGCTCGGCCGGCTGGTCGCCGAGACCTTCGGCGTCGCGGCGGTGGTCGAGGATATCGGGCCGAGCCTGCAGGCCATGGGCTGCTATGAGCGGCGCGACGGCTTCATCCGCGAGCTGGTGCCGGAATACGGGGCGGGCTGGGCCTCGAAGATCGTCATCGCCAATTCGCTCGCCGGCGAAGGCTACAACATCTCCTCGCTGGTGGTGCAGGATCCCGCCGGCAACCGGACGAAGCTGCGCATGCCGCCCGCCGTCTATCTCGGCATCGTCGCCGCCACCAACATGAAGCAGCGCACCCGCAAGCAGATCGAGTACTACCATGCCGACCGGCTGAACTTCGCCGTGCTCGGCACGCCGAACCGGCTGGAATACGACCAGGGTTTCTTCGTCAAGAACGGCGACGGAGCGGCGGATGTGAAGCCGATCGCGCATCTCTACAAGAGCCAGGTCTATGCGCTCGCCGCCGATCTCGGCATCCCCGAGGAAATCCGCCGCCGGCCACCGACCACCGACACCTATTCGCTCGAACAGACGCAGGAGGAGTTCTACTTCTCCCTGCCCTATGACCGCATGGATCTGTGCCTTTACGGGCTCAACAACGGCCTCTCGGCCGAACAGGTCGGCGCTGCGACGAAGCTGAGCACGGTCGAGGTCGAGCGCGTCTTTGCCGACATCGCCGCCAAGCGACGGGCGACGCGCTATCTGCATCTCGAACCGCAACTGGTCGAGCCGGTGGCGGAGATCGCAGGCTGAGACCGGAACCGCCGGCTCGGGTGATCTCCGTGTCGGCCCTGCGCCCTACTCGAAGCGTCCGCCGACCAGCCGGCTCCAATTCTCGCCCGCGAGGCCGTTGAAGAAGCCCTGGCCGGCCCGGAAGGGGGCGACCAGCGCCTGCTCGCGCGCATGCACGACAGTCGAGGCGAGATGGGTGAAGGCGATGCGACGCCCCAGCATCGCCTCCAGCAGGGCTGGCTGCGTGCGGCCGCGCAATCCAGCGGCGCCGCGCCTTGCCGCATCGCCGATCAGGCAGTCGATCACGGGCCCCGCCTGACCCGGCACCGCGAGGATCTGCAGCACCTGGGCGATGCGGCCCGGGCGCAGATGGTAGAAGAAGGCCCCGATCGGCGCCCCGCCTGGTGTCGAGACCGAGGCGAGCACCACTTCGCCATGCTCCGGCTTGCCGGCGGCTTCGGCGATGATGTGGGCGAGCTGCTCGGCGCTCCAGTCCGGGCGAAGCGCGAATTGCCGGGTCAGCGGCTCGACGAGGCCCGTAAAGCCGGCCTGATCGATCTCGGCGACCTTGAGGCCGCCCTTGACGGTCCAGCTCTCCGGCACGCCGGACCAGCGCAGGTCGTTCTCCTGCATCTTCCCGCGCAGACGGCGATCGACGAGCCCGGCGAGCGGGGATAGCAGCCGCGCCGCGCCGACCCGGCCGGACGCCAGCGCGAGCATGAAGGCCGAGGGCCGGATGATGCGGACCCAGTCGAGACTGTATTGCGGCAGCGCCACGCCGCGCAGCTTCGTCCACATCTGGGCAGAGACCTCGCTCGCCGTCTCGCTGAAGGAGAGGTCCTGCGGCCCGGCCAGGAAGGTCTTGAGGAGCCTGGCGCCGGCCATCGGGTCGCTACCCCGGCGTTCGACCATCAGCGACCCACAGATCGCGGCCCGCAGCGTACGGCCTGCATGGGTCATCGGCAGCGCGTTGACGCCGATGAAACCAGAAATATCACCCTCGCCGGAGACATGGACCAGCGGCCTGATCTCGGGGTCGCAACCCGGCGCTTCGAGGTAATGGCGTGTCAGATAGGTGGCGAGCGCCGCCGGCGGCGGCGCATCGCTGTTGCGGAACACGCGCTGGAAGAGCCCTGCGACCGCCGGAATATCGGCTGCCTCCAGGGGACGAACCAGACTCATGCCGACCGCCCCGCCACCTCGCCGGAGACCGGCTCGGCAACGAGCTTGCGGACGAGCGCGACCCGCGGCGTTCCGGCCTCGTTCTGGGCGAAGCGCACGGGCTCGTAAGCCTTGGCGCGGGCGATCAGCGCCGCCGCCTGGCGGTCCTGGCCTTCGCCGAACTCGAACAGCAGCCAGCCACCCGGTTTCAGGAAGGGAACGGCATCGCGGATCACGCGCTGATGGATCGAGATGCCGTAGGGCCCTCCGTCGAAGGCCTCGCGCGGCTCCGCCGCGAGCAGATGCGCGCTCTCGCCCTCGAGGCGGCCAGTCGAGATATAGGGGGGATTGCAGACGATCATGTCCACGCTGCCGGCGGGCCCATCCTGCGCCAGGGCATCGAACAGATCGCCCTGCCGGATCGCGACCCGATCCTGCACCGCAAGGCGCTCGGCGTTACGGCGGGCGAGCGCGACCGTGCTGTCGGTCAGGTCCGCCCCCCAGACACGGGCCGAAGAGACTTCGGTCGCGATCGACAAAGCGAGATTGCCGGAGCCGCAGCACATGTCGATCACCGTCTGGCCGGGCGGATTCTCGCGCAGGATCGCGACGGCGCGTGCCCCGAGCAGCTCGGTTTCCTGCCGTGGCACGAGGACATCGGGCGCGAGCTCCAGCTCGATATTCATGAAGCGCTGCATGCGAGGCCCGTTCCGGCCCATAGGATCGACTGCTTGGCCCGACATCGGGACTCCTTCCGTCGCTGGACGGCTGTGACGCACGGTACGCTACTCCGGCGCGAGTAAACGCCTGCTGAAACACGCCTGCGGTGTTAACTGCGCTCTTATTTTTGCCTGCTACTGACGCCGGGACGATGGTAGGTCCATCGCGACGGCCCCGTTCGGTCGATGTCGAAGGCAGGAGAGGATGGCTCCGGGCAACGCAAGAGGATCGGGCAGTCGCGGAGCCTTGCTCCCGATGCTGATGTCCTATGCCGCTTCCGGCGGCAGCCTGATCATCAGCTCGGCCGCACAGCTCCTGAGCTTTGCGATCCTCGCCCGCTTTCTCGGCGTCCACGAATTCAGCCTGTTCGTCGCGATCACGGCGATCTCGAACATTGCGGTCCATATGTGCGGGCTCGGCGCGATGGAATGCCTCGTCCGCCGCGTCGCACGCGACCGGACGATGTACCCGGTGATGCTCGGCCACAACATGATCCTGACCGCGGCGAGCGGCCTGGCATTGGTCCTGATCGGCGCGGCCCTGCTGCCCTTCTTCTTCACGCTGTCCAGCGACCCCGCGACCAATGCCGCGGTGATCACGCTGATGCTGGTGACGAACATCGTGCTGGTGCGCGTGATCGTGCTGGCCGAGCAGATCTTCATCGCCCATTCCGATTTCGCCTCGGCGAACACGGTCGTGGTCGGCTTCGCCCTGGCACGGACCATCGCCGCCGTGCTCGCCTGCCTCGTCTTCGGCGTCGCCAGCGTCGCCTCCTTTGCGATCTGGCAATTCGTCTGCCATGTCCTGGTCGCCGTCATCTGCTGGCGTGCCCTGCGCAGGCTCGGCCGCCCGGAGTACCGACTCGTGCGCGAAGAACTGCCGCTCGGCCTCTATTTCAGCGTACCCTTCATCCTGCGGGCGGTGCGCCAGAATGCCGACCTGCTCGTGCTCAGCCTCGTCGCGACCGCCGAGATCGTCGCGAGCTACAGTGTCGCCCGCCGCATGCTGGAAAGCAGCTATCTCTCGGTCGAAGCGCTCAACCGGCTGGTCTATCCGGGCTCGGCCCGCGCGACCGCGGAAGGCCTGCAACATGCCATGCCGCGGGTCCGCAAGGTCCTCGTCGCAGCCACGCTGATCAGCATCGCCGCAGCAGTGGCCGTTTTCGTGCTGGCGCCGATCCTGCCCTTCCTCTTCGGCCGGGATTATGTCTCACTCGTCTCCTTCGTCAGGATCCTCTGCTGGGCGGTCATCCCGCTGGCGATCTGGGCCGTGGCGGTGGAAGCACTGGGAGCTTCGGGCCATCACCCGACCCGCGCCGCTGTGATGGGGCTCGGAAGCGTATTCGGCGCCGTCCTAGCCGCGGCCGCGACCTGGTATGCGCCGCCGACCGGAACCTTCGTCTCGTTCTATGTCATCGAAATCGCGATGGTCGCCGCGGCCTGGACCGCCCTCACGAGGATCGTGCGACGGGACCGGGAGCGGGCCGTGGAGCAGCAGCCCGAGGCCGGGATGGCGCATGGACGCTGAGCTGCAACCGGATCTGCAACACTCCGGCGCGCCCGGCGGCGAGGCGCCTGCCCGGACCGGCAGCGTTCGACCGATGACCCGCAGCGACATCCCAACCGTCGCGCGGTTGTTCAGCAAGACCTTCCGCGCCCGCAAGGATGCGGTGGCGCCCGATCTCGAAGCCTATCTCGAGACGGTCTTCTTCGGTAGCCCGCACTACCGGCCGGAACACGGCAGCATGGTGCATGCGGGCGAGAATGGCGTGACCAGCGCGATCCTCGCCGTGCCGATGGAGTTCAGCGCGCATGGTCGCCCGGTCATGGCACGGCTGCTCTGCGCCTTCATGGCCGATGGCAAGGACGGAGCGGCCGGCGCCGCCCGGCTGGCGCGGCAGATGCACGCCGCCCGGCAGGAGATGTGCTTCTCAGACAGCTCGTCGCCGGCCAGCGCCGATCAATGCCTCGCGGGCGGCGGCAGCGTCCTGCCGATCCAGAGCCTCGAATGGCGCCGTGCCTTCAAGCCGTTGACGGCAGCAGCCATCGGCTGGAGCCGAGCCGCCCCAGCCCTGCGCTCGCGGGCCGTCCTCGCCCCGCTCGGCTGGCTCGACCAGGCCTTGCGTCGGCGCAGGCGCTCGATAACGCCGGCCGTCGTGCCGGACTGCCGGACGATCCCTGCCACGCCCGACGCCTTCTTCGCCTGCGCCACGCCGATGCTGTTCCGCTTCCCGCTGCGCCCGGTCTGGAGCAGGGAGGAATTCGACTGGCTGGTCGGCGTCGCTTCGCTGAATCGGGGCCTCGGCGAGCTGCATGTCAGGATCGTGCTCGACCGCGGCGGGCAGCCGATCGGCGCCTTCCTCTATTTCGGCAGGAAGGGCGAGGAGGCCACGGTGCTGAACCTGCTCTGCACGGCCGGCCGCGAATTCGAGGTCGTCGGCCAGATGTTCTCCAGCCTGGATGCGGAGGGTTACGCCTCCGCCGGCGGAATCGCGCAGCCCTTCATGATGAACGCGATTTCGCGGCAGCGCTGGCTGAGCTTCAAGCATCGCGGCTATTTCTGCCTGGTGACGCGCCATGCCGACATCAAGGACGCCGCGCAGCGCAACGACATCTATATCGGCGGGCTGGCATCCGAGAGCTGGAGCCGTCTGCTCACCGATTTCTGAAGCTGCACCGATGGCAGCGACACTGGAGGCCCGCTTGGCCGTTTCGATCATCATCAAGACGCTGAACGAGGAAAAGCGCATCGCTGCGACCATCGAGAGCGCGTTGACCGCGCTCGGCGACGTGCCGGGCGAGGTCGTGGTCGCCGATAGTGGCTCGTCGGATCGCACCATCGAGATCGCCTCGCACTATCCCGTCGTGATCGCCCAGATTGTGCCGCCGGCCCGCCCGAGCTGCGGGATCGGGCCGCAGCTCGGCTTCCAGCATTCGCGCGGCGACTATCTCTGCCTGCTCGACGGCGACATGCTGCTCGATCCCGGTTTCCTCGACGAAGCGATCCGCTTTCTCGAGAAGAACCCTGGGGCCGCCGGTGTCACAGGCCATGTCGAGGAGATGCAGACCGCCAATCTCGAATATGCAAGAAGGGTGCAGCGCAACGCCCCCGAGAACCGGATCGGGCCGCTCGACCGGATGAATGGCGGCGGCCTCTACCGTCGCAGCGCGATCGAGCAAGCCGGCTATCTGTCGGACCGCAACCTGCACGGCTATGAGGAATTCGACCTCGGCATCCGCCTGCGCGGTGCCGGCTGGCAGTTGCACCGGCTCGACCGGCGCTTCGTGCAGCATTTCGGACACACGCTGAACTCCTACAAGCTGCTGATGCGGCGCTGGAAGAACAAGTATCTACACGGCATCGGCGAATTGCTGCGCGCCTCGCTCGGCAAACCCTACTTCTTCCAGCTGCTGCGCGAACTGCCCGAGCTCAGGCTCTGGGGGGCCGTCTATCTCTGGTGGGGGTTCTCACTCGCCCTGTTGCTGTTCCTGCCCAACAAGGGCCTGGCGCTGGGGCTCGTGCTTGCCCTCCTCGTCGGCATCGTCGCGCTGATGAGCTGGCGCAAGGGCGGGCTGGGCATGGGACTCTACACCGTCGTCGCCTGGTTCTTTCATGCCGCGGCCTTGCCGGCCGGCTTCCTGCGCCGGCGGCTGGAGCCGGATGCCCCGATCGAGAGCCGCGTCATCGGGAGCACGCGATGAAGCGCATCCTTCGGCTCGCCCTGGCCGTCTCGGCCGCCCTCGGCTGGGCCGGCGCCGGCGTGTGCGCCGAGGAATGGCTACCGGTCCGCGAAATCTCGCTGGAGATGCGGCCGGGCAGCCCGCTGGATTTCTCGGCCATGCTGCCGAATGCGAAAATCGAGCCGAGCCGTCGCCTGATCGCCAACGCCAATGGGCGGCTGGCCTATGCCAGCGCGCCGGACGAGCCGGCGCGCCTATCCTGCGCCTCGCTGGCCTGGAGCCCGGCCTCCGGCGGCTTCCCCGACCGCGCCAATGCCGACCGCTATGCCAGGCAGCTCGCATTGCACGGCTACAATCTGGCGCGCCTGCATTTCGTCGACGGCAGCCTGATGTTCGGCCGGAAGACCGATTTCGACTTCGATCCGGAAACCCTCGACCGCATCCACTATTTCCTGGCGGCGCTGAAGCGCAACGGCATCTACTGGATGATCGACGGGCTCTCGTCCTGGCGCGGGGCCTATGGCGGCCATGACGATCGCTGGGATCCCGGCGGCACGCTCAAGCTCGCCCTGCATCTCGACGACGGCGCCTTCGCGCACTGGAAGCAGTTCACCGAAAAATTCTTCACCCGCGTCAATCCCTATACCGGCGTCACGCCGATCCATGACGACGCCCTGGCGCTGGTCATCCTCGTCAACGAGAACAATCTCGAATTCGAGAGCGTCGTCCACGACCGACGTGGCAAGGCGCCCTATGATCCGATGTTCGCGGCGCCGTTCAACAAATGGCTGGCGCAACGCTACCCCTCCAGCGCTGCGCTCGCCAAAGCCTGGGGCAGCCTCGGCTGGACCGAAAAGCTGGAGAACGGCTCGATCCGGCTACCGCCGGACCGCTATGCCGACAGCCCGCGCCTGCGTGACCTGCAGGCCTTCTTCACCGAGCTCGAGACTGCCTCGGCAGCGAAGATGAGCGAGACGCTCCGCGGCTTCGGCTACAAGGGGCTGATCAGCACCTACAACAACTGGCCGACGGTCCAGGCTGCGCTGAGCCGGCGCGGGCTCGATGTCGTGACGATGAACACCTATCACGACTGGGCCAATGGCTATGCGCCGGGCAGCAAGCTCCTTCAGCAGAGCTCACTCGGCGACGCCGCAAACTCGATGCGGATGGCCGCAGCAGCCCGCTGGCTCGGCAAGCCCTTCGTCGTCAGCGAGTACGACCACCTGTTCTGGAACCGCTATCGCTATGAAGGCGGCCTGGTGTTCCCGGCCTATGCGGCGCTGCAGGGCTGGGATGCGCTCTGCCGGCACGCGCACGGCCCGATCGCGCTCTCCTATGGCGAGCCCTACCCGCACAAGCGCGCCATGCTGCCCTATGCGATCGCGCTCGATCCGGTGGCGCGGGCCGGCGAAACGCTCTCCGCCCTGCTGTTCCGGCGTGGCGACGTCGCGACCTCGCGGCTTGCCGTCCCCTTCGCCGTTCGCGGCGAGGCCGATCTCAGCCCCGACATGCAGGCCCGCGAGCCCGAAAAACTGACGGAGCTAGCCCTGCTCGGCAGGATCGGGCTCGAGGCCGCCGACCGGATCGGCGACCGGATCGCCGTGCTCCAGCCGCGCGATGCGAACCGGCCCGAGGCGATCGTCGAGAAGCTTCGGGCGAGCCGCATGCTCCCGGACGGGAATGCAACGAAGCTCGCCGCCGGCCTCTTCCAGAGCGATACGGGCGAGATCGTCCTGAACCGCCGCGACCGGCAATTGCGCCTGACGACGCCGGCGACCGAAGCGGTCGCGTTCGCCTCGGCGAGCCTGCCGGTCAAGCTCAAGACCCTCAGCATCGACGGCGCGGAAGGCGACGGGCTGATCGCGATCTCCTCGCTCGACAAGCCGGCGTCGCTGGCCAAGGGCAGCCGCTTCCTCGTGATCTTCGCGACCGACGCCCGCAATACCGACATGGTCTTCCGCGACCGGGACGAGAAGGTGATCGAGGATTTCGGCAAGCTGCCGGTGCGCATCCGCAAGGGCCATGCCGACCTCAGGCTCGACCGGACCGCCCGGCAATGGCAGCTCTCGCCGATCGGCCTTGATGGGAGCGTGAAGCCACCAGCCGCGAGCGGCACGGGCCCCGTCGCCTTCCGGCTCAGCAACGATCTGCCGAGCGGCCCGACCACCTATTTCCTGCTCGAGTTCAAGGGGAACAGCCCCTGAAGGCGGCGGCGTCCGAATGGAGCCGCGGCGTTTATCGACAGCGGCAGGCATGCGATAATCCCGCTGGCTCCGACGCGGGAACCGGCGACGAGAACGATCGATGCGGCCTCTGAACAGGCATGAGCCACGCCGGCCCAACCGGCCGGTCCCGACATCCGGGGAAGCCGCAGGTTCACCGGCCAAAGCCCGATCTCGGGAGGGCGGGAGCGGCGATGAGGCGTCCGGCCCAGCGCTCGGCCCTCGCATCCGGCGCTTGCGCAGGACCGCGAAGCTGACCTTGGATGCGCTTGCAGAACGCTCCGGCGTCAGCCGCGCGATGCTGTCCAAGGTCGAGCGCGGCGAGAAGAACCCGACCCTCGCGGTGGTCACCCGGATCGCACGCGGGCTCGGCACCTCGCTCTCCGGGTTGATGGGCGCCGAGAGCGACGCCGCCCCGGTGTCGGTGAGGCGCGCCGATCAGCGCCTGAGCTTCCGCGATGCCGAGACCGGGTTCGAGCGGCATGTCCTCTCGCCAGCCCATCCCGATACGGGCGTCGAGCTGCTGCTTCACGTCATTCCGCCCGGCATGTCCTCGGGCTGGCTGCCGACCTATGAAGGCAGCGTCGAGAAGCATCTGATCATCCAGGAAGGCCAGCTCTCGGTGGAGATCGGCGCGACGATCCACCGTCTCGCTGCCGGCGACAGCTTCTATTTCCAGATCCGCGAGCCCTATCGCTTCTTCAACGAGACGGGCGAGCGCTGCAGCTATTACTGCGTGATCGTGCGTCGCCCCTGACCGGCGTACCGCCTGTTCCCGCGAAGGAGGTCGCCGTCCCGGCTATTGCAGGGTGAACGGGTTGGCGATAGCGGGCTTCGCATTGATGAAGACGCTCTTGGGCTCGAGATATTCCATGATCGCGGCCTGGCCGTTCTCGCGCCCGATCCCGGATTCCTTGAAGCCGCCGAACGGGGCGAGATAGCTGACCACGCGATAGGCGTTGACCCAGACCGTGCCGGCCTTGAGCTTCTTCGGCAGGGTCATGGCGCGGCCGAGATCGCTGGTCCAGACGCCGGCCGCGAGCCCGAACGGCGTATCGTTCGCCAACGCGACCGCCTCCTCCTCGGTTTCGAAGCTGAGCACGCTGAGCAGCGGCCCGAAGACCTCCTCGCGCGCGATCCGCATCCCGTTGGTGACGCCGGCGAAGATGGTCGGCTCGACGAACCAGCCCTGCGTGCAGCCGGAGCGCGCGCTGCGTTCTCCGCCCAGCACGCATCGTGCGCCATCGCGGCGGGCGATCTCGATATAGTCGAGCACCTTGGCGAGCTGCTGCTCGGTCGCGACCGGGCCGATATCGGTTTCGGGGTCGTTGGGGTCGCCGAGGCGCGCCTGGCGCATCCTTTCGACCAGCCTGTCCAGGAAGCGATCATGGATCGAGGCCTGCACCAGCAGCCGCGAGCCGGCCATGCAGGTCTGGCCGCTGGCCGCAAAGATGCCGGAGATCACGCCCTTCACAGCCGCCTCGATATCGGCATCGGCAAAGACGATGTTGGGCGACTTGCCACCGAGCTCGAGCGAGACCCGCTTGAACTGGCGGGCGGCAGCCTCGTAAATCCTGCGGCCGCCGGCATTGCCGCCGGTGAAGGCGATGCGCGCCACCAGCGGATGCTCGACGAGCGGCTCGCCAGCCTCCTGCCCCAAGCCTGTGACGACGTTGACGACTCCGGGCGGGAAACCGGCTTGCGTGAACAGCTTCGCCAGCTCCAGCATCGAGACCGAAGCGAATTCCGAGGGCTTGACCACGACGGTGTTGCCGGCCGCCAGCGCCGGGGCGAGCTTCCAGACCGTGAGCAGCAGCGGCGAGTTCCAGGGCGTGATCGCGCCGACGACGCCGAGCGGCTCATAGGCGACGTAGTGGAACATGTTGGCCTTGTCGATCGGCGTGACATGGCCCTCGATCTTGTCCGCCAGCCCGCCATAATACTGGAACCAGCGCGGCAGATATTTCATCTGGCCGAGCATCTCGACGCGCAACTTGCCATTGTCGCGGACCTCGAGATCGGCGAGGCGCTCGGCATTGGCGGCGATCAGATCGGCGAGGCGGAACATCAGCACGCCGCGATCGCTGGCGCTCATCCGCGACCAGGGCCCGGCGGTGAAGGCTTCGTGCGCAGCCCTGACGGCGAGGTCGACATCGGCGGCGGTCGCGCGCGGAATCCGAGCCCAGGGCTTGCCGGTATAGGGGTTCTTGGTCTCCAGCCAGCCGCCTTCGACCGCCTCATGATCCTTGCCGTCGACATGCATGAAAAAGCGCTCGAGCGCCGGTGCCGTCTTGCTGGTCATCGTGCTGGCTGTCCGTTTCGTCGCGAGGCTGACGGGCTGGGCGCGCCGGCACATGCCGACACGCCAGGGTGATCGGCCGGGCTCAGGGCTTGTAGAGATGCTGGCAGCCGCTCTGTTCGGCCGGGGTGAACAGGCCCTCGCTCGGCAGCGTCGCCAGTACCTTGTAGAGATCGGCCGGGCTCTTCGATTCCGCGGGGGACTTCACCTCGAACAGATGCATGTCCATGACGACGCGGCCATTGTCCTGGATGCGCGCCTTCTGGATCATGTCGCCGGTGATCGGCAGCTCGCGCATCTTCCTGGCGATGCCCTTGGCGTCGTCGCTGCCGAGCGCCTTGACCGCCTTGAGGTAGTGCGTCGTGGCAATATAAGCGAGCGCATGGCCCATGGTCGGGACCTTGTTGTCGAAGCGCGCCATGTAGCGCTTGGCCCAGGCGCGGGTCGCGTCGTTGATGTCCCAGTAGAACGGGGCGGAGAGCTTGAGCCCCTGTGCCGCCGGCAATCCGAGCGCGACGACGTTGTTCTCGTAGACCAGCATGGTGGCCGGCTTCGCCTTGACGCCGAATTCGCGCATCTGCTTCAGCGAGTTCACGAGGTCCGGGCCGGCATTGGCGAGGCCGACGACGTTCGCGCCGGAGGACTGGGCCGTCAGCAGCGGCGATGACAGATCGGCCGTTCCGAGCGGGTGGCGAGCCTCACCCAGCACCTGGCCGCCGGCGGCCTTCACCGCCTTACCGGCATCGGCCGCGAGATTGTGGCCGAAGACATAGTCGGCGGTGAGGAAGAACCACTTGTTGCCGCCTTCGTCGACAACGCCCTTGGCCACCGCGTTGGCGAGTTCCGCCGTCGAGGGCGCCCATTGCGTGCCATAGGGCGAGCACTGGTTGCCGGTGAAGTTCGGGGCGTAGCCGCCGCTGACCAGGGTGGTGATCTCCCGTTCGCGCGCCACCGCCTGCACAGCGAGGCCGACCGAGCTCGAGCCGCCGGGCAGGATGACGCTGACGCCGCGCTCGTCGATGAACTGGCGTGCCTGCGCCGAGCCGATATCGGGCTTGCTCTGATGGTCGGCGACCACGACCTCGATCGGCCGGCCCAGCACCGAACCACCGAAATCCTCCACGGCCATGCGGACCGACAGCGCAGTGCCGGGGCCACCATTGTCCGAGAAGGTGCCGGACATGTCGTCGATGACGCCGATGCGGAACGGCTTGTCATTGGCGCTCGCCGGCAAGGTGCAGGCGAGCATCGCCGCAGCCAGAAGCGAAGAGCGCAGCGCAGGCATGGTCATGGTGAAGTCCTCCCCTGGACCGTTTCGGTCGCTGATCGGCCGGCCTTGTGGCCGTAGCCTTGGCTTCCAGCCCGCGTAGGCGGGCCGGAAGCAGGGGGATGCTAGCACTCGATCGCAGAAATTCTACTATAGAAGAAAAATATGGCAGCCATAGCGGTTCACGGTGCCCTGCCGCGCGACAGCAACTGGCCCGTGGCCCGACGCGGCGGACACTATCCCCCGAACACCTCCGGATAGGCGAACAGGCCGGGGGCGCCGCCCGTATGCCAGAAGACCACGGTTTCGGCGGGAGCGATGGCGCCGCTCCGAATGAGCGCGAGCAGGCCGGCCATCGCCTTTCCGGTATAGACGGGGTCGAGCAGAATCCCCTCGGTGCGGGCAACCAGCTCGACAGCTTCGATCATGGCGGCGGTCGGCTGGCCGTAGCCCGGACCGATCTGGGAATCGTCGACCTCGAGCCCCGCCACCGCACCCCTCTCGCGGCCTTCGAGGGCGAAGATCTCCTGGACCAATCCAGCGACGATGCTTCCCGCCTCCTCGGAAGAGCGCGAGACGCTGATGCCGTGCACACGGCAGGATAGCCCGGCGTCCTCCACGCCGGCGAGGATGCCGGCATGCGTGCCTCCGCTTCCGGTCGCGACGACGAGATGGTCGAGAGCGAGGGCTTGCTCGCGCGCCTGCGCCGCGAGCTCCAGAAGCGCCTCGCGATAGGCGAGGCTGCCGAGGGCATTCGAGCCCCCGACCGGGATGAAGTAGGGCTTGCGCCCCTCTGCGGCCAATGCCGCCATCGTCTCGGCCGCAACCGCCACGCCGTCCTCTCCCGCAGCAAGGAAGCGGATCTGCGCCCCAAAGATGCGGTCGAGCAGTTGATTGCCGTTGGTGTGATAGGCTTCGCTGCGGTCCGCCACCGCGTCGGCCAACAACAAGACGCAGCCGAGGCCATGTCGCGCTGCCGCCGCGGCGGTCTGGCGGGCATGGTTCGATTGCAGTGCCCCCATGGTGACCAGCACGTCGGCACCCTGCTGCAAGGCGTCAGCGACGAGATATTCCAGCTTGCGGGCCTTGTTGCCCCCGCCTGCGAAGCCCGTGCAGTCGTCGCGCTTGATCCAGATCGCGGGAGCGGGGCCATGCCGCCCGAGTTCCTCTGACAGGCGTATGCACGCCTCGAACGGCGTCGGCAGCGTTGCGAGTGCGATCCTGGTCCGTTCGGACGACATTGCGGGCTTGGTCATTCCAACTGGTCCCCTGCCGAGTTCCGGCGCCACAGCGCCTGGCTCCACCATATTGGCGATGTCGGAAAAGACAGCAGCAATCCTGCATCCCCGCCGAGCGTCCAGCGACTGGGGCGGCGGGTTACTCCATCTGCGACATTGATGGCGCAGGGGTGGACAGGCTCTACTGGTCGGTGACCTGGGGAGCGGCCCGATGACGGCGCAGCGCCCGGACTTTGCCTGCGACCATCCCGCGCAGACGGAGATGCAATCGAAGCGCGACGCTTTGCTACCGCGCCTTACCGCCGTCGCGATCGCTCGGAGTGCTCGTCATGATGCATCCAGCTGCTCCCATGCCGGCAGTCTCGGTCGTCGCTTCCACCCTGTCATCTTGCCGTGGCCCCCTTGCGGCGGTGGGGGTGTTTTCCGGTTGCATCAATCTTTTGATGCTGTCGGGCTCGTTCTACATGCTGCAGCTCTATGACCGGGTGCTGAGCTCGCGCAGCGTCCCGACGCTGATCGGGCTCTCCCTCCTCCTGCTGGCGGCCTACGCCCTGCAGGGCGTCCTCGACGCGATCCGGGTCAGGATGCTCTCACGGATTGGCGCCCGCTTCGACGAGCAGGTCTCGCCCTCAGCCTTTGCCGCGGCGCAGCGCCTGCCGTTGCTGGGGAGCCGGCCGGAGCAGGCGCTGCAGCCGATCCGCGATCTCGACCAGGTCCGTGCCTTCCTGGCTTCGCTGGGACCGACGGCCTTGTTCGACATGCCGTGGATGCCGCTCTTCTTCGCCGGCTGCTTCCTGCTGCATCCCTGGCTCGGCTGGCTCGCCGTCGCCGGAGGCGCCGTGATTCTCGGATTGACGGCGCTGGCGGAGCGCAGGAGCAGGCTGACCACGGCAGCGCAGCAGGCCAGCGGCATGGGGCGGCAGATGATCGCCGAATCGAGCCGCCGCAACGCCGAGGCCCTCGCTGCGATGGGCATGGGGCCGGCCTTCGAGCGCAGATGGCAGGAGGCGAGCCGGCGCCATATCGGCGACTGGCTGGTGGGCGCGGACGCGATCGGCGGGATCGGTGCCTTCGCCAAGATCTTTCGGATGGTACTGCAATCGGCCGTGCTCGGCCTCGGCGCCTATCTCGCGATCCGCGGCGAGATCTCGGGCGGAGCGATGATCGCCGCCTCGATCCTGACCGCGCGCGCCTTGGCCCCGATCGAGATCGCGGTCGCGCACTGGAAGGGCTTCGTGGGGGCGCGCGAGGGTCTGAAGCGCCTGAGGCAGGTGCTGGATTCTCCCGCTTTTGCCGTGCGGGAGCGCACGGCGTTGCCGCGGCCACGGCGCGAGCTTGCGGCGGAGGGGTTGCTGGTTGCGGCGCCCGGCCAGCAGGCACCCATCCTGCAAGGCGTTTCGCTGAAGCTCGAAGCCGGCCAGGGCCTTGGCATCATCGGCCCGAGCGCGTCGGGCAAATCGACCCTGGTGCGCGCGCTGGTCGGCGTCTGGCGGCCGCTCAAGGGCACGGTTCGGCTGGATGGGGCGGAGCTCGACCAGTGGAGCCGGAGCGAGCTCGGGCAGCATATCGGCTATCTGCCGCAGGACATCGAGCTCTTCGACGGCACCGTCGCCGAGAACATCGCCCGCTTCCAGGCCGACGCCTCCGACGAGGCGGTCGTCGCGGCGGCGCGCGCCGCCGGCGCAAATGAGCTGATCCTGAAGTTCGAGAATGGCTACGACACCCGCATCGGCGAGGGCGGCTCCATCCTGTCGGGTGGCCAGCGCCAGAGGATCGCCCTGGCGCGGGCGCTGTTCGGCGATCCCTTCCTGGTCGTGCTCGACGAGCCCAATTCCAACCTCGACCATGACGGCGACGAGGCGCTGACCATGGCTGTCAGGGGTGTTCGCACCCGCGGCGGCATCGTCATCGTCGTGACGCATCGCCCGACCGCGATCGCCGGCGTCGACCAGATCGCGATGATCGCCGAAGGCCGCATCCAGGCCTGCGGCCCGAAGGAAGAGATCCTGCAGCAGGTGCTCAAGCATGGCGGCCTGCCGAGCGTGCAACGGCAGACGGTGGCGTCATGACGAAACCGGGAGGACAGGACCCACAGGATTTCCGGCGGGCGCTGCGGCGCCTGTCCGTGATCGGCGGCGCCAGCATCGCGCTCTTCGCCGGCACGGTCGGCATCTGGGCCGTCGCCACCACGCTCTCGGGCGCGGTCGTCACCACCGGCCAGTTCGTGGTCGACGGCAATGTCAGGAAGGTGCAGCATCCGACCGGCGGGGTCGTCGGCGAACTCCTGGTACGCGAGGGCGCGCGCGTCGAGCAGGGCGCCGTCCTGATCCGGCTCGACGATACCGTCACCCGCGCCAACCTTCAGGTCATCACCAAGCAGCTCGACGAGTTCGCGGCGCGGCGCGGCCGCCTCCAGGCCGAACGGGACCGCCGCGAGGCGATCGTCGTCGCGGCGGAGCTGACTGGTCGGCAGCCTGAGCCTGAGATCGCCGAGCTCGTCGCCGCCGAGCAGGCCCTGTTCGAGGCGCGGCGCGCGTCGCGCGAGGGACAGAAGGCGCAGCTCGTCAAGCGCGTCGGCCAGCTTCAGGACCTGATCGCCGGTCATCGGGCGCAGCAGGAGGCGCGGGACCGCCAGGCGATCCTGATCGAGGAGGAGTTGCTGGGCGTCCGGGGGCTCTATGAAAAGAACCTCGTCTCGCTGAGCCGCAAGGCGGTGCTGGAGCGGGAGGCTGCAAACCTCGAGGGCCAGAAGGGGCAGTTGCTGGCCGCCGTCGCCCAGGCTGAAAGCCGGATCGGCGAGACCCAGCTCCAGATCATCCAGATCGAGGATGCGCTGCGCGAGGAGGTGATGAAGGAGCTGCGTGAGATCCAGGCGCGCAGCGCCGAGCTGGTCGAGCGCCGTGCCGCGGCCGAGGATCAGCTGAAGCGCGTCGAGATCCGCTCGCCGAGCGCCGGCTTCGTGCATCAGCTCGCGGTCCATACCGTCGGCGGGGTGATCACCCCGGCCGAGCCGGTGATGATGATCGTCCCGGTCGAGGAGGGGCTGGAGGTCGAGGCCCGCATCCTGCCGGCGGATATCGACCAATTGGCCCTCGGGCGGGCCGCGCTGGTGAAGCTCCACGCCTTCAACCAGCGCACCACGCCGGAGCTGAACGGGACAATCGCGCGCATCTCGGCCGATACCAGCCGCGATCCGCAGACAGGCGCCGCCTTCTACACGATCCGGGTCGGTGTCGCGCCGGAGGAGCTCGCCCGTCTCGCCCCCCATCGCGTCGGCGCCGGCATGCAGGCCGATGTCTTCGTCAGGACCGAGGACCGCACTCCCCTCGAATACATCCTGAAGCCGCTCAGGGACCAGATCGCCAAGGCTTTCAAGGAAAGATGAGCCGCGGCGGCTCGGCGGATCGGTGCCGGGTTGGCCGAGAGCTGCCGCCGACTCGCGGCAGCTCCCGCAAGTGCGTCAGACGAACAGGAAATCGCTCGCCTGCAATGCGGTGGCCGACACGCCCGTGAGCGTCACGCTATGGCCGGGCTCGATGGTCACGATCGCGTCGGCGCCTGAAGCGGCGATATGCGTCTGACGCCAGGACGCGAAGTCGGTGACGTTCAAGGCGAAGGCCTGGAAGTCGAGTATGTCCTCGCCGCGGACGAAGTCTCGGATCGTATCCTGGCCGAAGCCGGGCGCGAAGACGAAGCTGTCCCGGCCGGCCCCGCCCGTCAGGGTGTCGTTTCCGCCTTCGCCCCTGATCCAGTCGGCGCCCGCGCCGCCCGAGAGCTCGTTGGCCCGGGCATCGCCGATCAGGAGATCGTTGTTGGCCGATCCGACAACCGTGGTCACCGCGGCACCGATCGCTACGGGCTGACGATCGGCGACGTCCAGGACGTCATCGCCACCGCGCTCGGCGGCGACACCGTGACGACGACCGTGGAAGGGCGCGAGCGCTACACCGTCAACATCCGCTATCCGCGCGAGATGCGCGCCAGCCCGCAGCTGATCGCCGGCGAGGTGCAGGTGCCGACGGCGGCAGGCGGGACGGTGCCGCTCGGCGAGGTCGCGCAGGTCAAGCTGACACGCGGCGCGACCTCGATCCGGACAGAGAACGGCGAACTCGCGATCTACATCTTCGTCGACATGACCGGACGCGATCTCGGCGGCTATGTCGCGGAGGCGCGCCAGGCCGTCGCCAGCGCGGTGAAGCTGCCGCAGGGCTATCACCTCTCCTGGAGCGGGCAGTTCGAGTATCTCGAACGTGCCGAGACACGGCTCAGGATCGTCATCCCGGTGACGCTGGCGATCATCTTCCTGCTGCTCTACCTCAACTTTCGCAGGCTCGCGGAAACGCTGATCGTCATGCTGTCGCTGCCCTTCGCGCTGGTCGGCGGGATCTGGCTGCTCTGGTGGCTCGGCTTCAACATGTCGGTCGCGGTCGCCGTCGGCTTCATCGCGCTGGCCGGGGTCGCCGCAGAAACCGGCGTCATCATGCTGATCTATCTCGACCAGGCCCTGAAGGAAGGGCAGGCGCGCTGCGCGGCGGCAGGCAGGCCGTTCACCCGCGCCGACCTGCACGAGGCGATCATGGTCGGCGCCGTCGAGCGGGTACGTCCGAAGATGATGACCGTCGTCGCGATCATGGCCGGTCTCGTCCCGATCCTGTGGAGCACGGGCTCCGGCTCCGAGATCATGCAGCGCATCGCGGTGCCGATGAACGGCGGCATGGTTTCGTCGACGGCGCTCACACTCGTCGTGATCCCCGTCATCTACGCCTTCGTCAAGGGTCGGCAGCTCTCGGCAAGGACGGGGCCGAAGCCGGAAGATGCGGGCACGCAATTGCCTGTTCCGCAAAATGTAGTCGCGTGAAGAAAGGGAACGAAATGCACGAAACGATGACTGGCGGCATGCTGTGGGGCATGGGGATTACGCACCTCGCGTTCATGGTTCTGATCTTGCTGACGATCGCCGCGCTGATCAAATACTTGTTCTTTCGCTAGCCCGGCGATGTGCCGGCGGCGATAGCCGCTGCACTCCGAGCGGTCTTGCGTGGTCCCGAGGCGGATGATCCGTCGCGGGATCGCGCGGGGTCTAGCAGGCTGTTGAAGAAGTCAGACGCGTTCGCAGACGAAGCCTGACTCGTCGCCGTTGTGGATGTGGAAGTGCCCGACGAGGCGGCCGGCGGTGCCG
>NZ_JBHSLW010000014.1:0-25181 GCF_042657265.1 Allobosea eneae | reverse complement strand
CCGCAGATCAGAAGGCCGCCTGACCTTCACGCGCCCCATCATCGCGCCAGCGGCCCTCGCGCGAAGGCTTCAGTCATGCGGCCCTCCTCGTGTGCGTACGTTGGAGGACTTCGTCACTTACCTCGTCCCAGCAGGCGATGTCCTATTTCCGCGAGTGCGGGAAACCATAGACGGTCTGACCGAAGCCGAGAGGCGGTTTCCGCCAGCTCACCGAACGAAAGCGGAGATTCACACTTGGCTAGCCTGGCAAGCTGAACCCGGTACGCCTATGGGCCTATCAATAGCAAAACGCTATCTGAACCCAGAAGCGGCGCAAGTGTCGACTTTTTTGAGCTGGTTAGAGCGACTGTTCGTGCCAGCCATGTGAGTACGTTTTTCTAAAGCCGCCCGGAGTTTTGGGGCGCGAACCGGCGATAGCCGCAAACGCCAGAACAATGCCCGACCTCCCTCTCCGAGTCCCCGCCTTGCCCAGCTCCCTCTCCCCCGCCCGTCTCCAGGCCGCCATCGACTTCGCGCAGGCGCATGATTCCCCATGGCCGCGCAGCATGTTCTATCCGGACGGCGCCTATGTCGGGAATCGCGAATGGGACGAGACGGGTCCGTGGACGCAGATCGTCGGGCCGGTCGAACCGCGCGGCGGGCCGGCCGGCGTCGTGCTCAAGGGTGGCAAGGTCGTCGCCGAATGGGGCGAGACGAACCGCGCCGACATGACCTTCTCGATCGCCAAGAGCTATCTCTCGGTGCTGGCGGGCCTCGCCGTCGCCGACGGGCTGATCGCCGATATCGACGAGCCGGTGGGCAAAAGCGTCGACGGCCCGCATTTCTCCAGCCCGCATAATGCGAAGATCACCTGGCGCCATCTGCTCAACATGAACAGCGAATGGCAGGGCGAGATTTTCGGCAAATCCGACCAGGTCGACCATTACAGGCAGATCGGCATCGGCGCCGACAACAGCCGCAAGGGCCAGCGCCGCGAGCTGCGCGAGCCCGGCAGCCTCTACGAATACAACGACGTCCGGGTCAACGCGCTCGGCTACGCGCTGCTGCGCCGCTTCCGCAAGCCGCTTCCCGAGGTTCTGCGCGAGCGCATCATGGACAAGGTCGGCGCCTCGCAAGGCTGGCGCTGGGAGGGCTACGAGACCTCGTGGGTCGAGATCGACGGAAAGCGCATGCAGTCGGTCCCCGGCGGCGGCCATTGGGGCGGCGGCCTCTTCATCAGCGCCCGCGACCATGCCCGCTTCGGCCAGCTGATCGCGCAGAACGGCGTCTGGGAGGGGCGCGAGCTGGTTCCCTCGTCCTGGCTGGCGCAGTCGGTCGTGCCCGCGCCGACCCTGCCGAATTACGGCTTCCTCTGGTGGCTGAACCGCGGCCCGGCCGCCAATCCCAAGCTGCCCGCGAGTTCCTTCAGCGCGCAAGGAGCGGGCAACAACCTGATCTGGATCGACCCCGAGCACGAGCTCGTCGCCGTGCTGCGCTGGATCGACAAGGCCGCGATCGACGGCTTCCTGGAGCGACTGGTCGCGGCGGTGGAGTAGGCGGCTCCCTTCTCCCCTCGGGGGAGAAGGTCCGGCAGGGGATGAGGGCGGTTCGACCGGGTGAGCCATCCTTCCCTCATCCGTCAGCGCTTCGCGCTGCCACCTTCTCCCCCCAGGGGAGAAGGGTTCCCCGCGATTCCCGCCCATGCGTCCGGCGTAGAGCCTCCCGCCACGCCCACCCTTGCCGCCGCCTCCCGCTTGAGCCCATAAGCCGCCCTGCTCCCGCAAGGCCTTGAACAGTGTCCAATCCCGCCTCCTCCCGCCTCGCCATCGGCTTTGCCTTCGGCATCCTCTCGGCCGTGATCTGGGGCGTGCAGTCGGTGGTCTCGCGGCAATCGGTGGTCGACGGGCTCTCGGCCGGCGACGTCACGATCCTGCGCTTCCTCGCCGCCTCGCTGGTGCTGCTGCCCTTCGCCATCGCGCGACTGAAACCCTTCCCGGTCGGCAAGCTCGGCTGGAAGCGGGCGCTGATCCTCACCGCCATCGTCGGCCCGAGCTACAGCCTGATCCTGGTCGGCGGGGCGCATTTCGCCCCGGCGCTTCACTCCTCGGTGATCTCGCCCGGCCTCATCCCGGTCGCGACCGCCCTGCTCGCCGTCTTCGTCCTCGGCGACCGGATCAGCCCGCTCAGGGTGATCGGCCTTGCCATCATCGTCGCCGGGATCGCGGTCTTCTCCTTCGAGGCGATGGCCAACACGCCGACCCGCGAGGGCGCCTGGATCGGCGACCTGCTCTTCGTGCTGATCGCGGTGCTCTGGTCGGCGTTCGGCCTGCTCGCCCGGCGCTGGGGCGCCGATGCGGTCGAGGTCACCATGGCGACCTGCCTGCTCTCGGTGCCGCTCCTGCCGCTGCTGGCGCTGGTCCAGCCGGTCAACCTGCTGCAGGTGCCGCTGCCGGCGGTGGCGCTGCAGGCGCTCTATCAGGGCGTCATCGTCGGCGCGGTCGCGCTCTTCCTCTATACGGAAGCGGTCGCGATCCTCGGCGCCGCCCGCGCCGCGCTGTTCCTGCCGCTGGTGCCGGTGGTGACGGCGCTGTCGGGGGCCGCCCTGCTCGGAGAGCGCGCCTCAGGCCTGGAGATCGCCGGCATGGCGCTCGCCGTCACCGGCATGGTGGTGGCGCTCAAGGCACCCAGCAGCGCGTGAACCAATCGCAGCCCTCATCCTGAGGAGCCGCGCAGCGGTGTCTCGAAGGATGCCCCAGCTGGTTCCGGAGCCTCCTGAAGCATCCTTCGAGACGCAGCCTGAAGGCTGCTCCTCAGGATGAGGGCTGAGGATATCCTCAGCCCTTGTGGTCCTTGGCGATCGGCTCGACATAGGCCAGACCCATGTCCCAGGGGAAGTAGATCCAGGTGTCCTGGCTGACCTCGGTGACGAAGGTGTCGACCACCGGCACGCCGGCGGGCTTGGCGTAGACCGTGGCGAAATGCGCGTTCGGCAGCATCTCGCGCACGACACGGGCGGTCTTGCCGGTGTCGGTCAGGTCGTCGACGACCAGCACGCCCTTGCCCTTGCCGTCGCCGATGGCGCGGATCGAGGGGGCGATCTCTTTCATCACCTTGAGCTCGGACTGGTTCTTGTAGTCGTGATAGCTCGCGACGCAGACCGTCTCGATCAGGCGCAGGCCGAGCTCGCGGCAGATGATCGCCGCCGGCACCAGCCCGCCACGGGTGATGCAGACCATCGCCTCGAACGGGCCGGCATCGGCAAGGCGCCAGGCGAGCGCGCGGGCATCGCGGTGGAACTGGTCCCAGGAAACGGGAAAGGCCTTGTTGGCGGAAGCGTCGGCCATGGCGGCGGGTCCTGCGGCAGTCTGAAGAAGAGGCTTTCCGCAAAGCGCATTCGGCCGGCGCTGGCAAGAGCCGTGCAGCGATAATCCCCGCCGCGCAGCTCCTAAGTCGCCTAGAACTCGGCCCAGCCGTCGTCGCCCCGGCCGCCAGCCACCCGGACGCGCGGGAGCGGCACCGGCTTGGCCGGAGCGGCTGCGGCCCTCATCGCCGGCAGGACCGAGCGCAGATCCGCCGCCAATCGCGCCGGCTGGTCGCTGCCGCCGAGCCGGAAGGCGCCGACCAATGCCGCCAGCGCCTGCGTCTCGCCCTGCAGGTCGCGCGACAGCTTCGAGCTGGCATCGGCCATCAGCGAGTTGCGCTGCGTGATCTCGTCCATATGGGCGACGGTCTTGGCCATTTCCTCGACGCCATTGGCCTGCTCGGTCGCCGCGCTCGAGATCTCGGCGATGGTGCCGGCGACGCGGTTGGCCGCATCGACGATCTCGTCGAGCGTGCGGCCGGCATCCTTGACGAGCTGAACGCCGGAGCGGACCTGCTCGCTGGAATTGGCGATCAGCGACTTGATGCCGTTGGCGGATTCGCTGGAGCGGCCGGCGAGCGCCCTGACCTCCGAGGCGACGACCGCGAAGCCCCGCCCGGCATCGCCGGCGCGCGCCGCCTCGACCGCGGCATTGAGCGCGAGCAGGTTGGTCTGGAAGGAGATCTCGTCGATCATCGAGATGATGTCGGCGATCGAGGCCGAGGCCTGCTCGATCCGGCCCATCGCCGCAACCGCATCGGTGACGATCGCCCCGCCGCGCGAGGCGACAGTCTTCGCCTCGTCGCCGAGCGCTGCCGCCTGGCGCGAATTGCCGGCGCTGGTCTTGATCGAGGCGGCGAGCTCCTCGGTCGTCGCCGCCGTCTCCTGCAGGCTCGAAGCCTGGGCCTCGGCGCGCTCGGCGAGCTCGACGCTCTCGCTCGCCATCTTGTCGGCCGCCGCAGCGACCTTGCCGGAGATTGCGCCGACGGCGCCGATCACCTGCGCCATCGTCTCGATCAGCTCGTTGATGCCGCCACAGAGGATGGCGACCTCGCCCTCCTTGCCGGCCATGTCGATGCGGGTCGTCAGGTCCTTATCCTTGGCCCGGCCGATCACGGCCTGCGCCTCGCCGACCGCCTTGGCGAGCTGGCGCGCCGCCTTCTGCTCGGTGATGTCGGTGGCGTATTTCACCACCTTCAGCGGCCGGCCCTTGGCGTCCATGATCGGATTGTAGCTCGCCTGGATCCAGACCTCGCGGCCGCCCTTGCCGAAGCGCTGATACTGGCCGGAATCATATTCGCCGCGGCCGAGCTTCTCCCAGAAGGCGCGATACTCCGGCGAGCTGCGATAGCCGGCGTCGCAGAACATCGAATGATGCTTGCCCTTGATCTCGCCGAGCGAATAGCCGGTGACGGCGAGGAAGTTCTCGTTGGCGTCGAGGATGTGGCCGTCGAGGGTGAACTCGATCACTGCCATCGCCTTGCGGATCGCCGCGGCTTGCCCGGCCATATCGGCTTCGCGGTTCTTCTGATCGGTGATCACCGTCGCGAACTTGATCACCTTGACCGGCTTTCCGCTCCTGTCGAAGACCGGATTGTAGCTCGCCTCGATCCAGAACTCGCTGCCATCGGCGGCGACGCGCTGGAACTGGCGGGCATCGTACTCGCCCTGCCGGAGCCGTTCCCAGAACGCCTTGTACTCGGCGCTCGCGGCGTCTTCCTTGGTCACGAACATGCTGTGATGGCGCCCCCGCACCTGCTCCAGCGTGTAGCCCACCGTCTTCAGGAAATTCTCGTTGGCGTCCAGGATCGTGCCGTCGAGCTTGAAGCTGATCACCGCCATGGCGCGATTGAGCGCCAACATCTCGCCTTCCAGCTCGCGGCGCGAAGCGCCGCCTCGGAATGGATTTAGCCGCATGCCCCGTCCCCCGCATTCAGCCCCGCGAACTCACGGCCCGCAAGAACAAAATGGATGAAAATGGTTTACGGCCTACTAAGCCGAAGACCGAGCAAAAGTCTAAATCGCCACTTGTTTGCGTTTGGTCAAAAATTTTTCGGCAAATATCATGGCATTAGACAAATGAATACCGGGCCAAAAAGCGAATACCTCTCAATCTATATTCACTCTAAGTTTAGTGGAAGCCAAATCATATTAGGTTGAGTCCCGCTCTTCTCGCAAGGTCAGCATCCACCTGTTCTGGGCCTTGAATCTGCTAAACTTTGAACGGCATTAGAAATCTAGGGATCATCAATCACAGGTTGTATGAAATGAAGAATACACCTACTCCCCCAGCCGGGCCCGCTCCACTTCGACCATCGCCTGCACGGCGGCGGTCGCCAGCGCCCGCTTCTCCGGGTCGCGCGAGCGGATGACGATGTTGGTGTCCGGCCCGGTCTCGGACCAGAATGGGTAGGAGCCGATCGAGCAGTCGGGATGAGCCTTGGCGATCTCGGCCAGTGGGCTGCCGATGTCGCCTTCGCGCAGACCCGCCCGCACCGTCTCAGAGAGAATCCTGGCGCCGGTCTTCAGCGTCGGCGCGACGACATCGAGCATGGCCTGCATGATCGCCGGCACGCCGGCCATGACATGGACATTGCCGATCCTGAAACCCGGCGCCTTCGAGACAGAATTGGCGATCAGATCGGCGCCGGCGGGGATGCGGGCCATGCGCATCCTGGCCTCGTTGAGCTGATCCTTGGGAAAGCGCTCCAGCAGCATGTCGACGGCGCGCTGATCGTAGTCGATCGGCACGCCGAAGGCGGCGGCGACCGCGTCGGCCGTGATGTCGTCATGGGTCGGGCCGATGCCGCCAGTGGTGAAGACATAGGTATAGCGCGAGCGCAGCGCGTTCAGCGCCGAAACGATCTCGTCGGTCAGGTCGGGCACGACCCGGACCTCACGTAGCTCGATGCCGATATTGGTCAGGTATTCGGCGATGTAGCCGATGTTCTTGTCCTTGGTCCGGCCGGACAGGATCTCGTCGCCGATCACCAGGATCGCGGCGGTGACCACCGGCTGGAAGGCGGGCGCTGGCGCTGCCGTCATGGGCTTGTCCCTGCTGTTTGATGTCGCCGCATGCGTGCCCCGATACGCCAGCGAGCTAAGCTGCTTGCGCGCGATTGCTCAAGCGGCGCGTCGGTCGGGGCCGCTATGCACGCGCGGCGGGCGCATCACGAGGTCGTGCGCTCGTAGACGAGGTTGAGCCGTGTGTGGGCGAGGAGCTTGTAGCCCTTGCTCTCCAGCAGGGACGGCAGATCGGCCTGCCAGCGACCGCGCGAATCCTCGACGATGACGAAGCCCGGCCAGAGCGCCTCGGGCGCATCGCGCAGGAAAGGCTCCAGGATGAGATCCTCGGCACCCTCGACGTCGAGCTTGATCGCGTCGATCCGCTCGTAGCCCTCGCTCTGCACCAGGGAGAGCAATGTCGTCGCCGGCACCCGCACGGAACTGGCATTGGTGGAGCGCAGGATGCGCACGCTCGATTCGCCCTTGTTGGCGGGATCGAGGAACAGCGTCAGCTCGCCAGGCTTGTCGGCGAGCGCGCAGGCGATCGCCTTGACCGTGCCGAAGGGATTCTGGGCGATATTGTAGGTCAGCCGCGCGAAGATGTCGGGTTGCGGCTCGACCGCGAGGATGCGTGCGCTCCGTCCGGCACGGGCCGCGACGAAGAGCGAATAGGCGCCGATATTGGCGCCGACGTCGATGAAGCTGAAACCCTCGCGGATCCGCGAGGCGAGGAGCTCGCGCTCCCGCGCATCGAAATATTGCGGCGTGAACAGCACGCGCTTCTCGCAGACATTGCCCTCGGGATAGAGCCGCATCTGCGCGCCGAGCGCCTCGATGTCGACGGGCTGCCCCTTGAGCCAGTTGAGCCCGAGGCGGCGCAGGGCGAACGCGAACTTGCGGCCGAGGAAGGAGCCGGACGCACAACGCGTCCAGCCGATGATGCGGGCGATGCTGCCTTGGGGCGCGAAGGTGCCGAAAGGCTGGTCCTCGGCCGGTCGAATTTCATTGAATGCCATTGGCGCGCTGTACACCCCCAGCGCCGATGGCGCCAGAGCCGGATCATCGCCGACAAGGCCTGAAGCCTCCTCAGGCGGCATCGCTCGCCGCCGAAGCGCAGTCGGCATGCAGCGGGCATAGGCTGGCACAGTCGGCGACGCCGGCCAGCAGATAGCGCAAGCAGCAGAGCTTGCGGCGCCGGACCGGCGCGCCCTGCTCGACCGGATAGCGCACCGCCTCGTACATCGGGTTGCGCTGGCCGGACGGCTCCAGGCGCCGCTCCAGCCGCAGGCGCGCCATAGCCAGGGCTTGCGGATCAGTGTGCTTGGCCGGCACCTGCAGTAGCGTCCATTCGAAGATCTGCGCTGCGTTGACCCAGAGCAGCCGCGGCGACACCCGGAACTGCCCGGCGAGCAAATCGACCAATGGCGCGACATGGCCCTCGAACAGGGGCGTGAAGGGGTCGCCGTCGTCGCATCGCGAAGCGCCTGCATCGCAGATGACGATCGCGCTCGTCAGTCCCGCCTCCTGCGGCACGATCGCGACCCGGTCGAGCTCGAGCGGCAGGTCACGCTCGCCGAGCAGGATGGCGGCCGTAGCCGGGATGACCAGCGCGCCGAAATGCCACTGCGACCACATCGAGACCAACGCGCGACGGTCGCTGTCGGGGTAGAGCGCGGCGAAGCGCGCCATCAGCCGCGCCGCCGCGCCTGCGAGAAGCTCCTGCCCGGACACGGTCTCTCCGGCCTCGCCCGGCAGTACGAGCTTGTCCCTGTACCAGCTGAGCGCCTCCGGAAAGCGGGAGGCGAAGGATGGCAGGGGCCGGGCCGCGCTCATCCGAGCACCGCCTCCTCATGCGCGACTGGCCGCGCCGTTCCGGCGGCTCTGCCGAGCAGAGTCACCAATGGCGCCGCGATCAGCGCAACTCCGGCTGCGAGGCCGAAGCAGACGCCGTAGCCGAAATGCTGGGAGACCCAGCCGGCACCGATGCCGCCGGCCATGCTGACCAGCCCGTCCATGCATTGCAGCAGGGTGAAGTCGACGCCGGCCTGGCGCGGATCGGACAGCGCCATGAAGCGGGCATAGAGCGCGACGAAGCCCAGCGCCATGATTCCGGACGAGCTCGCCAGCGCCAGCGCGAGCACGAGCGGCTGCGGCAGGCCGCGCCAGGCGGCGAAGGCGAGGCCGGCAAGCGACAAAGCCTGTAGCACCAACGCCAGCACGAGCACGCTGCGCGCACCTAGAAGGCGCACCAGCGCGCCGCCGAGCAGCGCGCAGGCGAAGCCGACGGCGAGTCCGCCGATGCCGTTGACCAGCCCGATCGATTCAAGATCGAGCCCGCTATCGACCAGATAGGCGCCGAGCATGGCGACGCCCCATTTCTGCGCCGGCACATAGATGGCGGCGAGCGCAAGGCCGGTGCGCATCTCCGGCCGCTTCAGTGCCTCTTTCAATGCGGGTTGGTGGGTCCGCCGTGCCGGCGCAGCCGGGGCCGGCGAAAGCAGGAAGGGCAGCGCCAGCACGACGAGCAGCCCGGCCATGGCGAAAGTAGCAAGCTGCCAGTCGAGCCGCGCCACCAGGACGAGGAAGAGGCCCGAACCGAGCGCCGAACCGAGATAAGCGCCGCCGACCTGGGCGGCATTGCCCCAGCCGTGATGGGCCTGCGACAAGGTCTCGACCGCATGGCCGTCGCAGGCGATGTCGCCGGTCGAGGCGGAGAAGGCGATCAGCACGAAGACGCTGATCAGCGGCACGAAGGCGACCGGCCCGATCAGGCCGACCGCGACGAGCCCGAGGGCCGAGATCAATGTCGTCGCCAGCACGATCGTGCGCGAGCGCGCCGGGCCGGTGCCCGGCAGCCGGTAGCGCTCGACCGCCGGCGCCCACAAAAACTTCAGCGCCCAGGGCAGCACGGCGAGATAGGTCAGGCCGATCTGGTCGAGCGGCAGTCCGCGCTCGCGCAGCACGCTCGGCAAAGCGATGAAGGTCAGCCCGCCGATGACACTCTGGCCGACATAGAGGCCGCCGATCGCCAGGACGATCGCCGCAGGCGAGAGCATGAGCGCCCTCACCAGCGATAACGCAGGCTGGCGATGACCTTGCGTCCCTCGTCGAAATAGCAGTAGCCGGCCGTGCAGGTCTGCTGGACCTCGTTCAGGAGGTTGGTGGCGTTGACCTGGAAGCGCATGCCCTTGAGCTGCGGGCTGAGGTTTTCGAGGTCGTAGCGGATCGAGCCGTCGAGGAAGGCACGCGCCTTGTTGTCGATCACCGGCCGGCCGAGATTGTCGCCGAGGCTGGAGCCGACATAGCGCACGCCGCCGCCGATGCCGAGCCCGCGCGCCGGCCCGGCCTGGACGGTGTAGTCGAGCCAGAGCGAAGCCATGTGATAGGGGATGCTGGAGAGGCGGTTGCCGACCGTCTCCTCTGTCACCTTCTTGATGCGGGCGTCATTGTAGGAATACGAGGCCTGCAGGCTCAGCCCGTTCGCCAGCGAGGCGACGCCCTCGATCTCGAAGCCGCTGGAGCGCAGGTCCAGCTGGACCTGGCGGTTGAGGCCGTCGACGACCTCGTAGACCACGCCATTGTCCTGACGGATATTGAACACGGCGGCGCGCAGCGAGGCGTTGTAGCCCGGCAGATCGTATTTCACGCCGAGCTCGGCCTGCTTGCCCGTGGTGGGCTGGGCGACGCCGCCATTCAGTACCGTGCCGGGATTGGGCACGAAGGAGGTGCCGTAACTGACATAGGGAGCGAGGCCGAAATCGGTGACGTAAGACAGCGCGGCGCGGCCGGTGAACTTGCCGTCATTGCGCTTGCTCTCGGTGGGGACAGCGCCGGCGGCGCCCGCCTCGAACTTGCTGTCGACCCAATCATTGCGGACGCCGGCGGAGAGGCGCCAGCCGCCCCATTTGATCTGGTCCTGCAGATAGACGCCGGTCGTGGTCAGCGTCTGCTCGGTCCGCCACAGGAGGGCCGGGTTGTAGCCGAGCGGCACGCCGCCGAAGCCTTCCTTGTTCTTGTAGTGCAAGCGGCTGACATCGATGCCGGCGAGCAGCGTGTGGTCGACCGCCCCGGTCCGCACCTTCGCCTCCAGCGAGGTGTCGACCGAGAAGCCGGCGGTGTTCTCGCGGGTCAGGCCCGAGCCGAAATAGACATATTGCTGGTTGTTGCCGAGTTGCTGGTAGCGGGCACGCTGGCGGAAGGTGAAAACCTCGTCGAACTTGTGCTCGAGCTCGTAGCCGATGCGAGTCTGCTGCTGGCGGAAATCATTGTAGCGCTTGTCGCCGACATAGACCTTGGTCGCGCCGAGCGTCTTGGACAGCACATTGCCCTGGCGATCGACATAAGGGCCGTAGAGATTGAGATAGGCCGCCGTGCCGCCGGTGGTCGAATCCATGTACTCGCCGAGCACGGTGAGCTTGGTCGCCTCGTTCGGCTTCCAGGTCAGCGCCGGCGCGATGAAGACACGGTCGTCCTTCATCGCGCCGATATCGGTCTTGGCGTCGCGGACGAGCCCGGTCAAACGGTAGAGCAGCGTCCCTTCCGGATTGGCCGGGCCGGAGATGTCGAAATTGAACTGCTTGCGGCCGAAAGAGCCGCCCTGGATCTCGATCTCGCGGAACGGCGTCTCTGTGGGCCGCTTCGAGATCAGGTCGACGATGCCGGCGCTGGTGCTGGCGCCGTAGATCGCCGAGGCCGGGCCGCGCAGCACGCTGATCGCCTCCAGCCCATAGGGTTCGAGCCGCATCAGCCCGTTCGGGCTGCCGATCTGCCGCAGCCCGTCGCGGAAGACGGCGTTTTGGGTGACGTCGATGCCGCGAATGGTGAAGGCGTCATAGCGCGGATCGAAGCCATAGGTGCCGATGCGCGCGCCCGGCGTATAGGCCAGCGCCTCCAGCAGGTTCTGCGGCTTGCGCTGCTCCAGCTGCGTCTGCGTCACCGTCGAGATCGACATCGGCGTCTCGAGCAGCGGCGTGTCCGTCTTGCTGGCGCTGCGGCCGGAGGTGGCGACATAGCCGTTGGCGCTGAAGACGCCCTTCTCGCCGCTGCCCTGCCCTTCGACCACGATGGTGTCGAGCTGGATCCGCTCTGTCCCCTGCGCCAAAGCGGCGATCGGCGTGAGCAGCAGAGCGGACGAACCCAGCAAGGCAGAGCGAATAGTCATAGGCACGCGACTCTCGACAAAATGACAACGAGCGCGGCCTAACAATCGACAATAGTGCGGTCAATACATTTAGTTTTGAATTATTACAAAGAAATGCAGGCAGTATATTCTCCAGATGTCGAATAATATATTATGCCCTGGCGTTATTCTATATGTCCGATAATCACGACAGCTGTCTCCCGACAACTGCCCTGCAGCCTACTGGGCCCCGTGCGGCCAAGCGCGCATTGCGCCGTTCAGCGCACCCGCCTTGCACCACCCGCCAAACCCAATAGATAAGGAGGTCAAGGAGCGGCCTCCGGAATGACCCTGAACGAATCGATCTCGCGTGCGCGGCGCGACCCCGCCATCAAGCTGCACGGCCCCGAGGCCTTCGCGGCGATGCGCCAGGCCGGGCAGCTCACCGCGCGCGGCCTCGACATGCTCGCCGGCGAGGTCAGGCCGGGCGTCACCACCCAGCGCCTCGACGATCTCGCCTTCCAGTTCGCCATGGACAACGGCGCCTACCCGGCGACCCTGTTCTATCGCGGCTACACCAAGTCGATCTGCACCTCGATCAACCATGTCGTCTGTCACGGCATCCCCGACGACAAGCCGCTGCGCGAGGGCGACATCGTCAACATCGACTACACCCTGATCGTCGATGGCTGGCATGGCGATTCCAGCCGGATGTTCGCGGTCGGCGACATCCCGCGCAAGGCCGAGCGGCTGGTCGAGATCACCTATGAAAGCCTGCTGCGCGGCATCCGCGTCGTGCGCCCCGGCGCCACCACCGGCGATATCGGCTTCGCCATCCAGCGCTATGCCGAGGGCGAGCGCTGCTCGGTGGTGCGCGACTTCTGCGGCCACGGCCTCGGCCAGGTCTTCCACGACGCACCGAACATCCTGCACTATGGCAGTCCCGGCGAAGGCGTCGAGCTCAAGCCCGGCATGCTCTTCACCATCGAGCCGATGATCAATCTCGGCAAGGCGAGCGTGAAGGTGCTCTCCGACGGCTGGACGGCCGTGACGCGCGACCGCTCGCTCTCGGCGCAGTTCGAGCACACGATCGGCGTGACCGAGACCGGCTGCGAGATCTTCACGCTCTCGCCCGCCGGCCTCGACAATCCGCTCGCGCCGCGCCCATGAAGACCAGCGGCAACGGCAAACCAGCCTCGCTTGCCGCTGCCCCGGACGACGCCCCGCCGCATCATCTCGGCCACCGCGACCGCCTGCGCCAGCGCTTCCTCGACGCTGGCGACGCCGCCTTGCCCGATTACGAACTGCTCGAGCTCCTGCTTTTCCGCTCGATCCCGCAACGCGACGTTAAGCCGCTCGCCAAGCAATTGATCCAGCATTTCGGCTCCTTCGCCGAAGTGATCGGCGCGCCGATCTCGCGCCTGACCGAGGTCAAGGGCATCGGCGAGAGTGTTGCGCTCGACCTCAAGATCGTCGAGGCAGCGCTGAAGCGCACGATGAAGGGCCAGGTCGCCAAGAAGCCGGTTCTCTCCTCCTGGTCCGCGGTGATCGACTATTGCCGCCTCGCCATGGCCTTCGCCGAGCGCGAGCAGTTTCGCATCCTCTTCCTCGACAAGAAGAACGCGCTGATCGCGGACGAGGTGCAGCAGACCGGCACGGTCGACCACACTCCGGTCTATCCGCGTGAGGTGATGCGCCGCGCGCTGGAGCTCTCCGCGACCGCCCTGATCCTGGTCCACAACCACCCTACTCGCACCGCTTCGATCACGTTCGGTCACGCGTAAGCCCGTTGTATCATCTTGCTTTTCTGGCTTGAAAAGCTGTGGCCTCCTGGGGCAAACTGCGGGCGGTAATTGGGGATCGGAGCACGTTCCGACCTCAGTTAGCGACCGACAACCGCCCTCAACGATATAGGAGATGCGGCATGGGCAGTCTGACTGACGGCGCGATCCGTCGCGCTATCAAGGAGGTCGAGTTGACCGGAAAGCAGCGGACGCTTTCCGATGGCGAGGGCCGCGGTGTCGGTCGGCTCGTGCTCGCCCTTCGACCCATGCCGACACGGGTGCTGTCCGAGTGGATGGCGCAGCAATGGCGGGACGGGAAGCGCATTAAGGCCAAGCTCGGCGACTACCCTTCGATGTCCCTCGCCGCCGCGCGGGAGGTCTTCAAGCGCGACTATGCCGACTCGATCCAGAAGGGTCGCAGCATCAAGATCGCGACCGACACCCGACCGGGCACCGTCGCTGACCTGTTCGAGGGCTATGTCGCCTTCCTCAAAGAGACGGGTAAGTCGTCCTGGAAAGAGACGGAGAAGGGTTTGAACAAGGTGGCGGACACCTTGGGCCGCAACCGCCTTGCCCGGGAGATCGAACCTGACGAAGTCACGGAAGTGCTGCGTCCGATCTTCGATCGCGGCGCGCGGGCGATGGCCGACCACGTCCGCAGCTACATCCGCGCCGCCTACAGCTGGGGCATGAAATCAGAGCTGGACTATCGGAACACGTCTCCGCGGTGCTTCCGCTTGGTCTATAATCCCGCCGCCGGCATCCCTACCGAGCCCAAGGTGGTCGGCACGCGCTGGCTAAACGAGGAAGAATTCCTCCGCCTCTGGCGCTGGCTCGACTGCCCCGACACGCCGGTCCACCCGCCTTACCTCCGGGCGGTGCAGCTCCTGATGCTCACCGGTCAGCGAGTTGAGGAGATTGCTAGGCTTCACGTCGACCAGTGGGACGCGCCCGAGCGCATCATCGACTGGTCAAAGACTAAGAACGGGGCCCCACACGCCACTCCCGTCCCCTCGCTAGCAGCGGAGCTGATCGACTCGATCAAGCCGAATGCTCACGGCTGGTTCTTCCCATCGGCCCAGGACCCGAGCAGGCCGGTGAGTCATGGCACGCTTTACGCGTTCATGTGGCGGCAGCGGGAACGCGGAGTCATCCCGGTCGTCACGAACCGCGACCTGCGGCGGACCTGGAAGACCCTCGCCGGCAAGGCTGGCGTGCCCAAGGAAATCCGGGACCGCATCCAGAACCATGCCCTGCAAGACGTGAGCTCGAAGAATTACGATCGCTGGACCTACATGCCCGAGAAGCGGGCAGGCATGGCCCGGTGGGACAAGTTTGTTCGGGCGCTGCTGTCGCGGAAGCCGATGAAGCGCGCCGCGTGAGGGTCTGGCACTTGATAGCGGCGGCTTCGTTCGGAGCGGTCCTCGCGTGCTGGGCGGCGCCGGCCCTCGCCGACCCGTGCACAGGTCCGCTCCCTACCCGTCCGGGTGCGTTGATCGTGGGCGAGGTTCGCCACGTCGGCGACGGTGACAGCATATGCGTCGGGCGCACGTCCAATATCGCAACTTGGATTGAGATCAGGCTGGCCGACTTCGACGCGCCGGAACTTCACCATTGCGGTGGCGAGCAGGCCAAGCGTGCCTTGGCTCGCCTCGCGCTCAGCCGCCCGGTCACCTGCATCGCGGAGCGTGGCCGGAGCGGACGGGTAATCGTCTACGACAGGGTGCTCGCCCGATGTCGCCTACAAGGATCGTCGCTCGGCGATCTGATGCGCCAAGCCGGCGTGCGGGAGGGCGGGCGTTGAGGAGCATCAGACCGTGACCGACACTAGCGCCGACTCTTCGCCGGAGGAGCATGACGATGATGAACCGCACTTCTTGGCCGACCCTGATGTGGCCGGCGCGTTCGAGCGGATGCTCGATGAGTTCTCGCGCGAAACTGACCGTGGGTCGATCCTGATCGCAGCCGACACCGTCTCCGCTCACTTGGAGAGGATCATCCTCGCGCTTGCGCCGGAGACGTTCACCGCCAAGCGCGTAAAGGGATTGCTCAACTACCCAGGCCCGCTTTCGACGTTTGCGGCCCGCGCCGACATCGCGTTCATGGCGGGCTTCATCGGCGAGAACGCCCATCGGTCGATCGACCTTCTGCGCGGCCTACGCAACAAGGCGGCCCACTCGCAGGGCGCATTCAGCCTGGCCGATCACCGGAAGATCTTGCGCGGGATCTGTGACTTAGGGCCGGGCACCGCTGCCGGTGTCAACCGGTTCGCGGTCGAGCTGATCCTCCGCTCCGTCGTCGACAGGCTTTTAGGACGCGGCGTCGAGCTTGAGGCCGAGATCGGCAGCAACCCCTTCGCTTCGCCCTCCGACATCATCGATGAGCTGAGCGCGCGTCCGGAGCACATGAAGCTGCTCGAGGACAGGCTTCCTCGCATGGAGCTGGCGTTCGGGATCTGGATTCTCTTGGGCTTGATCACGCATCAGAAGAAGGCGATGGTAGCGAAGCGGCTCGGGACGGCCGCCAAAGATGACTTGTCGTCTGGCGAGACGTCGTGACCCCAGTGCATGAATAGTGCGGTTCCAAGGTATGGCCGCCTAATGACCCAGGGGTGGGTTGTGGTTGTTCCCGAGGTCGGGTCCATAACGGCCACTGAAGCAGCGAAACCGTGTCAGCGGGAAGCCGGAACTAGCGTAACGAACGTAGCTCGGGTGGGTCGTCAAACGGCCATACCCGACCCGGTCGCAAGCATTGAACGCGCTATGACGCGTTCGTAGGTTCATGGGCGAAAGGATCACGCCTATGAGCGATATTCCCGCTTCGACCGTCGTCGAGTTCCCCAAGCAGCCGGCCAAGACCGTCTCGTCGCACGAGAAGATCTGGGGCAAGCCCGTGCTCGCCCATGGCTACACGGCGCTTCCCTCGATCCTCATCCAGGCGCAGAGCCGGCTCGGCATCACGCCGCTCCAGTTCAACATCCTGGCTCAGTTGCTGGACTACTGGCGCGATCCGGCGCGAGCGCCGTTCCCGTCGAAGGCGGACCTCGCCGATCGGATCGGCTGCAAGCCGAAGACGATCCAGACGAACATCCGAGCGCTGGAAAAGGCCGGCCTCGTCACGCGAGAGCTGCGCCGCACCGCCGCCGGCGACTGGAACTCGAACATCTACCACCTGACGGGCCTGGTCGGTCGCGTTCAGAAACTTGAACCGGAGTTCGCGGAGGCGAAGGCGAAGAAGCGGGAAGCGCGCGAAGCACAGAAGCGGGCCGAAACGCCCAAGCACCGGAGAAGCGAGCAGCCCTAGAAACAGTTTACCCCGGGCGCATGCCTTGCGGCAGAGGCGATCCCGGGGTGTCCGCAGGTATAGATAGATGAGACCCCACCCCCTTGCAAGCCCTTTGAGAGGCTGCCCGTGACCGAGGTCGCGGACATGGAGGCCGCGCTCTCGCTTGAGCGCTTCGCACGCTACGTGGCCTGGGCTGGCGGCGATCGGGCCCGCGCGCTCGAGCTTTATGCCTTGAACACCCGCATCTCGGAAGCGCTCTATACGCCCCTTCAAGTGCTGGAGCTCGCCTTACGCAATCGGGTGCACACCGTCATGTCGGCGGCGCACGGGGAGCGCTGGTTCGAAGCGGACGACTTGCTGCAGGCGCCCCATCAGCGGGAACAGGTCGAGGTCGCGCTCGCCGAGCTGGCCAAGGACAGCAAGCAACCCTTGCCCGGCCGCGTCGTCGCGGCGCTCACATTCAGCTTCTGGACCGCCATGGTCAGCCCAGCGTACGAGGACCTCTGGCGCAGCACCTTGAGCCCGATCGCGGCCAAGCCCGACGGCAAGCGCCTTAGCCGCAAGCAGCTTTCGCGGCCGCTGACGCCCATTCGGCTCCTGCGCAACAGAATTGCCCATCACGAGCCGATCCTGCATTGGAATACGCAAAAACATCACGCCGCGATGACCGAGATCACGTCGTGGCTCTCGCCCGCCGCGGCCGCGTGGTGCGCCACCGTCGACCGCTACCCTTCCGTGTACCCGGCGGGCGGCTACCATCTCGAGCCCGCGCCGGACCCCGACATCGATGCTGAGTAAAAGGCACAGGTGGGAAGCCACAGTGATGACTTACGTTTTCACGTCGCCTTTTGTATCGTTCCCGGTGTAAACAGGCATGGGAGCGGCGAACCGGTGCGGATAGGCAGGCGCTAATGACGAGCGCGGGTAACACGCACGAGGCGAGCGCATCGGCGGCGGGCTACCTGTTCCAGTGTCGTTATGCGCTCTATGCGGGCCTTCGCGCGATACCCAACGCCCCCCAACTCGAGATCTCGATCGAGAAGTTGGACGATGTCGCTTTCGAGAAGCAGGGCGACCCCACTGAGCTGATCCAGACCAAGCATCACATCGGAAAACAGGGCAATCTCACCGATGCCAGCGCCGATCTTTGGAAGACCCTGCTGATTTGGTCTAAGCGGGTCGCGCAAGATATCGACGCACCGTTTCGGATGCGGTTCGTGCTGCTCACGACCGGAGCCGCGCCAGATGGCTCGGCGGCGTCCTTCCTCCGCATGCGCGACCGCGACGAAGCGGAAGCCGACAAGCGGTTGCTGAACGTCGTCGCCACGTCCAAGAACAAGGACAACGCGGCCGCCTACCAGGCATACGCCGCACTTCCCGAAGAGCTTCGGCTCAGCCTGCTGAGCGCGATCGACGTCCTCGACAGCTCACCCAACATCATCGACGTCCGCGACGAGATCGCACGCGAGGTCTACCACGCGGCCGCGCGGGACCAAGTGGACCACCTCGTCGAGCGTCTCGAAGGCTGGTGGTTCGGCGTGGTCGTGAAAGCGCTGACCGGCGCGGGGCCGAACGCGATCCCGGTGCTCGCCATCGATCAACGCGTCGACGAACTGCGCGAAGAGTTCAAGCGCGATGCCCTACCGATCGACTACAAGTCGATCGACCCACCGCCCGCCGTCGTCGCCGAGTTGGACAAGCGCCCGTTCGTGCGCCAGCTCCGCCGTATTCAGATTGGGCCCAACCGGGTCGAGTGGGCGATTCGGGACTACTATCGAGCTTCCGAACAACGCTCGCGCTGGGCGCGCGAGGACCTACTCGTCGACGGAGAGCTCGAAACGTACGAGCAGGAGCTTGTCGAAGCCTGGCAGCCCCGTCATGCCGCGCTTCTCGACGAACTGACGCCGACCTGCCCGCCTGAGAAGAAGATGCAGCTCGGCCAGGGACTATTCAAATGGGTCGAGCAGGAGGCGAACTTCCCGCTGCGCTCCGTGCGCGAGCGCTTCCTCACCCACGGCAGCTATCACATCCTGTCGAACCGATACGCGCTCGGGTGGCATCCCGACTACAAGACCGACGTCCCGCCCGATGATGGAAAGAGCTGAGCCATGCAGCCATGGCCGGCTCGCGTCGTCGAAGAAGCCAATCTGTTCAACCCCGCCTTCTGCGCGACCCTGTTGGCGAAGGCCGCGGACGAGTTCAGCAAGAAGGGTGCTCGGCCGATGCCGTTCGCGCTCGCATTCCTGATCCTGCCGATAGTCCTTCACCAAGGCACGCGCTCCGCCTTGCCGGGCTCGACGGTGACGTCATTGCTGCCATGGATCCAGGACAATCGCGACCAACTCGTCAACTTCGCCCAGCGGGTGCAGCGGTTGCGCCCGATCACGCGCGAGGCGCTGCTGTTCGGCGCTCAGCATCAGACCTTGATCCTGACCGCAAACGGCGATGTCGCCGTCGGCCCGAAGCGGCAATCGGCGACCGAGAGGAGAACCGGCCTGTTCACCGATGAAGCGCGCGAGTGCGTCGACCTAGCGGGTTTCCTCGGCCGATGGCTGTCCACCGCCGGAACAACCGCCACGATCTACGCCGCCTGGGGAGTCGCGCCATGAGCCTGCAGATCGCGAAGCTGATCCTATACAGCAGGGCGGGCGAAATTCGGGAGCTGCCGCTCCGGACCGGCGCGTTGAACATCCTCACCGGCGCTTCGAAGACCGGCAAATCGGCGATCATCGACATCGTCGACTATTGTACCGGCCGCAGCGAGTGCAACGTCGCCGATGGGGTAATCCGCAAGTATGTCGGCTGGTATGCGCTCCTCTTCCAGCTGAACGAAAGCCAGATCTTCGTCGCCCGGCGCAACCCTCCCCTCGGCGAGCGCACAAGCCCCGACGTCTACCTGGCTCGCGGCTCCGCCCTCGATACGCCGCCCGCCGACGCGCTGGTCAAGAACACGACCGTCTCGGCTCTCGAGAAGTTCTTAGGGGCGGCGATCGGCATCAGCGAGAACGAGCACCGTCCGCCGGTCTCCACACTCCAGGACACCCGCCTCGAGCCCGATCTCGAAGACCTGCTCTGGGGACAGGTGAACCTCTTCCACCGCGCCGCCGAGCGGATAGAGCGCGAGCTCGACGACAACGAGCAGGCGCAGCGCCGGTCACAGCGCGAGCAAGACGGCTCCGAGGTCCGGTCCGTCGAGCTGGAGCGGCTCACGGCCGAAGGACTGACGCTGATCGAGCGCCGCAACAGTTTTGAGCTCATGCGCGACACCGCCGCCGACCTCTACCGCACCCACGCCGGCTCGGCCTGGCTGCCCCGCCACGGCAGCCTCGTGAACCGCAAGGCGCTCACTTCCGCCATGATCGACAGCCGCGACTTCATCGCCGCGCGTCAGCGAGCCGAGACCGAGGTGATGCTGCCGACAGGTCCGAAGGTCGCCTTCACCGGCGGCGAGTTCCAGGACGTGACCGCCATCTGGTCGGCGCTCGACCGGGTGCACGCGAAGCATCCGGGCATGGTGCTCCTGCACGGCGGCAACCCGAAGGATGCCGAAAAGATCGCGTCCCGTTGGGCCGATCACCGCAAGGTGCCGCAGGTCGCCTTCAAGCCCGACTGGGCGAAGCACGGCAAGGCGGCGCCGTTCAAGCGCAACGACCAGATGCTCGACGTCCTGCCGATCGGGGTTGTGGTGTTCCCCGGCACCGGCATTCAGGACAACCTTGCCGACAAGGCGCGCAAGCTCGGCATCCCGCTGTTCGACTTTCGGAAGGGCGGCGCGTGAGCGCTGCCCTATCCAACCCGCGCTTTGTTCAAGTCGAGCAGCGCGCGCAAGGCCTCCTCATCATCGATATCTTCCGCCCAACCGTAGGCAGCTGCGACCGCGGCATCGAGGGCAAGATGCAGTTCGATTAGCCATGCCGGCCGCTCGTTGTAGAGCGCCGTCATCGTGCGTCGGACGAGTTGCCGGCGAGCCGCATCGTCTTTCGGCAATCGCCGAACAGGAAAGCCTTCCACGATCTCAGCTTCCTCAATGATCAGATCGCTAGGATAGAGCCAGGCCTCCCTTGCGGCGTTCAGCTGCACCGCTGCAGCTTCGATCGCCCCGGCGGCAGGTTCTGCTCTCGCCTGCTCAACAGAAACATCCGGCGTCATGCCGGGCGGGAATGGAAAGGTCGCGAACGTCGTTGTGTGCGTGTAGCGCGGGCGGTCTTCTAGGTCGGAACCCTTCCGCAGCGCCCACGCGGCATGGAACCGGCTCTGCAGCAAGCCTAACATCAGATCGTCGTCGCGAGGGATCACGATTAGGTTCTTGTCCGGCAGTACCGGGTACGAGAGCCAAGCAAACACGCGGTGCTGCGCCGTTTCGGCTGTGACGATGTAGCGGCTCAATTCCTCGATTCGTGACCGCATCTCCGGCCTCGGCCAGTGAGGCTCCCACCAGCGAGGCCCGGCACGTTCTCCGAGCTCTGCGCGCAGCTGCTCGATCGTCTTGCCGTCGTCGTCCGGGGTTGTCGCGATATGCCTGAACGGCGAAGCATAGAGCGAAGCCTCCGCCTTGCTCAAACCGATTGGAAGATCGATGAGCCAGACGTCCCGAGGGCGCCCTGTCAGGTCGTCGCCGTTCCAATAGGGCTTCAAAACGGCCGCGTTCCCTCGCCCGTTAGGGTTGGTCGGCTCCCGCATCCAGGCACGTGCGACCTCTCCGGGCACGTCGAATGGGCCGCTCTTCTGGATACCAAGAAACGCGCCGTTCCTGTTTTGTGGCAGCGGCCTAGCCGAAGTCAGATCGATCCCCGTAGTAAGGTCAGGATTTATCGAGCCCACAATCTCGCCATCCAACCTCGCTGGCTCGGTGCCGGCGTCGCCGAAGCAGATCAGCGAGACGTCTACCGCGGCACCATCGACCGTCCACTGCTCTTCGCTCCAAGCCTCGAAGATACGCGTGGCGCCCGTGATACGCTTAAGAACGGGCAAATTTGTATTCTTCCTGATCGAATTGGTCGCGACCAGGCCCACTCGTTTGACCGTTCCCGCTTCGATCATCTCTCGGGCGTTCTCGAACCAATAGCAGACAAGATCAGTGAATCCGGGCAGCCGCCCTTGATAGAGCGCTCGGATTGCCTCGGTCATTTGGACACCCAAGCGCCGCTTCAGCAGCTTCGCGCCGAGGTAAGGCGGGTTGCCGACAATCACATCCGCCGCAGGCCATGCCGCGGCCGTACCATCCTCGTTTATTATGGCATTGCGGCACTCGATGGTGTCCAGGGGCTTGAGGATCGGTTGCCGGCCGATGTTGAAGCCGGACCGCCTCATCCATTGGATTTCGCCGATCCAAACCGAAACGCGCGCGAGTTCCGCCGCGTAGGGGTTTATCTCGATGCCGCGCAGCGCGTCAGGACCGATCGCTGGGAACTCCGGCGGAAAGCCGAGCAGTTCGCCCTCGATGGACACACGTCGCTCAACGTTCTTCAGCTCGACAAGCGCCAAGTAGAGGAAGTTGCCCGAGCCGCAGGCCGGATCGAGGACGCGCACCGCACGGAGACGGGCGAGGAACGCGGCGAACATAGCTCGCGCCTGCTCTCTCGCTTCCTGATAGGCACGGTCAGCAGCGCGAAGCGTGCTCCGGACAGAATCGACGGCGCGGACTCTCTTAGCCTTGATCAGGTCCTGAAATAGTTCGAGCTGCGGCTTGGAGGCGAGCCGACTTTCGACAGCCCGTACTTCTTCTGCGAGTTCAGGGAAGTTGGACGCACCGGCGATGGCTTCTTCCGCGGCCTTCCTGACAGGCTCAATCAGCGCGTTGATGTTCTCACGGACGGCGGCCCACTCCCGCAAGAGCGGCCGAGTGAGCACTGGTTCGATGATCATCATGATCTTGTCTCGGTCGGTGTACTCCGAGCCGGTCTCTGAGCGCTTGTCCGGATCTAAACCTCGCACGAACAACGTGCCGAAGATCGACGGGTCGATCTCGCTCCAGTCTAGCTTCGCGGCCCTGAGACAAAGCGCGATGTCGTCTGGGTCGAGTGCAAACGCCTCATCGTCGTCAAACAGTCCGCCGTTGAACCAATCGATACGCTCAAAGCCGACCAAACCACCGCTCCGCATCGCGGCGAACAGGGTGCTGGCAAGGGTTTGAAATTGACCCGGATCGCTCTTGGCGGCCTCCAGCATCCTGACGAACATCTTGTTCGGTAGGAGTTCCGCGTCTTCGGCAAACATGCAGAAGACCAAGCGGTTGATGAAGTGGGCGACCTGTGCGGCAGGATGTCCACGGGAGCGGAGCGTCTGCGCCAATGTCGCGAACTCGGCTGCTGCATCTTCCGTGAGGTCGTCCCGCGTTTTACCCGGACGCAATCGTTCCGGATCCGACATCGCCCACTTAAGGACCTGCAGATTGCGAGGTTCTCGGAGGTCATCCAGCGAGAACTCGTGCTTCTCGCTGACGGTGTTGGTCCAATTCGTGCGGACCACGAACCGGTCTAGATCGCAAACGATGAGGAGCGGCGGGTTCTCAAGCGCTAACGCGTACTGCTGCAGCTGACCAAACGCGGCTTCGAGGTTTTTGCGTTTACCCTTGTACTCCCATCCAAAACAACCACGCTTCCAAACGTCCGCCCAGCCTTCGCCACCGCTCGTCTTCGTAGCACCCCGCTCAAAGCAATAGAACGTTCCGGCAGGGTCAGCTTCTGCTGGCGTGGGCTCGCCGAGCGCACGGCAAAGATCCAGGAAGTGCTCCTGAGCCGCCGATCGCTCCTTTAGTTCAACCGCGCGCCACTTACGGACAAACGCGTCTACACTGAATGACGTCGACAACCCGACTACCTTCCTGCCCGCATTAGCCCCCCTGGGCCGGTTCTACTCATCCTATAGCCGAGCTGTGGGAGCGCGCCATGCGCCAACTTACCCGTTTGAGCGACGCCCTGCTCTCGTCAGCGCTGATCCTTGGTCCAGCCCAGGGCCTCGTGACGATCAACCCGTAAGGGGTCGGTACGCTGACGCTACCGCCTGCGGCTAATGCCTCCGGTGATCGCGGTCCTGCGCCGGACACGTCGGGCGCCTGTCGAGCGGCGGCGGTCCCCGCTCCCGAACTGGAGCCGGTCAGATGCCCTTGTCCCTCGCTCAGCGTCGCGCTTACGACCTCGCCAAGACGCTCATGATCTGCGTGGTGCTGATCCAGACCGATGCCGGCTACGGCGTCATGCCAGCCTCAGAGTTCGACGGTCCGGCCGAGGCGATCGTCCACGAATACGACCCGTTCGGATGACGGGTCGGCATCAACCCATGCACGGCGTCAGCGTCCAACGCGGATTTCGGCGCCGCCGATCCTTTGCTATCCTACGCTCACGCGCTGTGGAGGTGGTGGATGCGCGTCCTGCCAATTCGCATGGAGGACGCCCATGATCATCGCCACCGCTGCTAGCTTCGCCGTCATCGGCATGCTGCTCTGGCTTCTCTTCACACTCGCCATCTACGCGCTGCCTTTCTACGCAGGCGTGTCGGCTGCGATGTGGGCTTACGGCCATAACGCCGGGCTCATCGGCGCCGTAGTCATCGGCGTCATTGCCGCCGGGCTCACTTTCGCCATCGGTCAGCTGCTGTTCGCTTCCTTGCGATCGCACTGGCTTCGCGCCCTGGTCGCTGCGATCTACGCCGCCCCGGCCGGGGTCGCCGGCTACTCGGCCGTCTACGGCGTGTCCGGCATCGGCGGGGCGGACGAGGCATGGCGCGTTGTCATCGCAAGCGTCGGCGGGGTCGCTGTGGCGGTCGTCGCCTGGACGCGGGTGAGCGCCCTCGCCCCGGGGGCTCGGCCGGGACATCAAGGTCGTCCTGCCCCGCCCCGAACCCTTGATCGGGGCGGCTAACGACGGCTGAGCCAGTCCTGTCCGCACAGGGCGTTGATCGGCGGCGTCATCAATGGTCGCCGCTTAGCCGATCCGGTCGGTACTCCTCATCCGCAACCCCTCGCTCCACCGTCGCCGCCTTCCCAGGCGACGGCCGTGAGGACAGGTCTCCGCCGCGTAGCCCTTAAGGTCCCCAGCCGCCCTTCCGCCCCCTAGTGCCTGTCGTTGCACGACTGGTGTCTCCCCGGCCTTGGCGGCGTCCGATCCGGTCGGCCACGTCTCCTGCTGGGTGCTGTCGGCCCAGGCCCAGTGCGGCCTCTCCAATGGCTTGATCTGGCCGAGGGACGGCTGCGCCTCGATCGCCTGTGCCGCAACGGAGGACCCGCAACTTTCTTCCCCTGACCTTCGGTCATTCCTCGCGAGGCAAGAAAGCCGCGTCTCCTCCGTCCTCCGCTCCGCTGCGGGCCTCCGGCTGCGGCGGCGACACGCCCCCGGCCGGACGATCGCCATCGAGGCCGCGATGGGCGCGGGCTCGAGACAGCAAGACAGGAGACTTCACATGGCGACCATCGGCACCTTTAAGAAGGCCGGCAACGAGTACAACGGCGAGATCGTCACCCTCTCGGTCCAGGCCAAGGGCGTCCGGATCGTTCCCGAGGCGAACCGCGCCAACGAGAACGCCCCTTCCCACCGGGTCTTCGTCGGCAAGGCCGATTATGCGTAGCGCGGGATTATGCGGAGTCGTTGGCTGGCAGCCGCGGTTTTGCGGGGTTTTGTCGCCGTGCCGCTCCGCATAATGGCGGACCGTT
>NZ_JBHSLW010000013.1:0-276532 GCF_042657265.1 Allobosea eneae | reverse complement strand
CGATGATCTGCTCTTCCGTGAATCGTGAGGGGCGCATCGTCCGTCTCCGTGAGTGACGGACTCTACTCAAATCTGGAGGAAGATCAGGGTCTCAGGTCAGATGCCGCCGCCGTGGATGGAGCCGACGGACCGCTCGCCCGCTTCGGTCTCGTCACGATGCCGCTGCTTGGGCCAGTTGGCATGTTCGTGCTGATCGTACTGGCGGTCAGAGCCTTCGAGACGTTCGACACCGTGAAGGTCCTGACGCAGGGAGGGCCCGGACAAGCATCGGAAATGCTGCTTCACACGCTCTATGTGGAGAGCTTCGAATTCTTGCGAACCGGGTACGGTGCGGCGATCGGAGTCGTCTTCCTCGTTATCGTCACCACGCTGACGTTGACGCAAGCGAAGATTTTCGACAAGCGAGTGCATTACCAATGACACGCAGATACATACCGCTTGCGGCAGCTGGGCGTCACCTGATGCTTTTCACAACGGCATTTCTCATCTCGATACCGTTTTTATGGATGGTGTCGTTGTCGTTGAAACCGCCAGGCGAGGTATTTCGAAGCGGCTTCTCGTTTCTTCCTGAACAGTGGCATGCTTTCGAGAACTATCGAGCCGCTCTCACCTCGGTGCCCTTGCCGCGCTTCCTTCTCAATGGCGTCCTGATCTGCTCGACGATTCTGGTCTGCCAGATCGCGGTCTGCGCGCCGGCCGCCTACGCGCTCGCCAAGCTGGAGTTTCGCGGGCGCCAGGCCATGTTCGTGCTGGTCCTCGTCGCCCTGCTCATTCCGCACCAGGTTTTGGCGCTGCCATTGTTCGTTCTCTGCTGGCAACTCGGAATCCTCAATTCGTTCGCTGCGCTCGTTCTACCGTTCGTCGTCTCGCCTTTCGGCATCTTTCTTTTTCGTCAGTTCTTCCGCTCCATTCCCGATGATATCATCCACGCCGCCCGGCTCGATGGATTCTCCGAAATCGCCATCGTGTTCCGTATCATGCTGCCTATGGCTTGGCCGGCCGCCCTGTCCTTCGGGATCTTGTCGGTTGTGTCGCATTGGAATGATCTGTTCTGGCCCTTGATCGCCGTCCGCGACCAACATCTGATGCCGCCGACACTTGGCGTGATCGCATTTCGCAATGAGGAATCTGGCAACGATCTGGGGCCGTTGATGGCTGGAGCCACGCTCGTTGTGGCGCCGCTGGTGCTCGCGTTCCTCGCCGCGCAAAAGTGGTTCGTCGAAGGTCTCACCGCCGGGGGGGTCAAGTGAAACTCGTTGTAACTAACGCCATGCAACAGGCTTTCGAGTCGCTCTCTCGAGGGAGCGCGGATCGAAACAGCGCCGCCGGTGCGCCGATTTGCTGCCGGCTCGTTCCTACGTTCAGCCATTTTAGAAATCATGCCAATATTTCAATTACATAGGAGTTCGCAGTTCTATCCTGAATGGCGCGCCACTTTGATTTTATCATGACATGATGCGCCGGTCTTGGTCACAGACGGGTCATTTCTGCGCTGCGATGGGACCGACAGAAAACGCCCCGCGCTAGTCTCCAAGCCACTCTCCGGCTCTTGGGCGACTTTTTGATGTTGCTGAGTATTGCGAGATTTGACAGCTCCGTCCGAGGACATTGCGATGATGAATCTCTTGCCGACGCTTTCCACGCATGACTTGGACAGGGAACTGAAGAAGCCAGAAAGGCTCCGCCTCCATCCGTCGCGTGGGGCCACCGATGCTTATGGCATCGAGATTCTCGGGGCTCCGTTTGACCACATAAATCGAAATGCCCGCATCGTAATCGTTGGAGTGACGCCCGGTCCAACCCAGGCGCGACGCAGCTATGACGCCGTGCGGGCAGCCGCCGTCAAGGGAATTGACCCCCAAGCCGATCTTGAAAGAATAAAGGCCGAGGCATCATTTCGCGGCAACGTAATAGAACCAAATCTAAAGTCACTCTTGGAACATGGCGGCTTGGCCGAAAGCGCCGGCATCGAGGACATCGACAACCTTTGGACCAAAGAAGCGTCCAAGGTCCATTTCACCTCAACCATCCGATACCCGACCTTCATCAACGGTAAGCTGTTCAACAACCAAATCGACTCTCTCGAACATCCGGAACTCAGGAAGTACGTGGAAACCTATCTCGCCGAGGAACTTGCTAGCGTACCAACCGATGCCGACATCGTGGCGCTTGGCCAAAAAGGCCCGAGGATCGTCCGCCACGCAGCCCGCGCCGCAGGGATCGACTCAAGACGCGTTGTGGCACTTCCTCATCCGTCAGGCAGTGCGACTGGTGCAGTGCGCGATTTCTTATCGAAAAATAAGACGAGAAGCGTCCGGCCCTGCCGCTGCATGCTTTGTGATCGCACCCGCATCCCCAAAGGATGGGACCTATCCAGCCGTTTTGAGATGCACGATTTGGTTCACGGAACGGGCAGCTCGCAAAGGGCGGGTTAGTTGCGTCTCGAATTACAGAGGACCGGCAATGACATAGCGGTGCCCAGTTTCATCCTCTCCGGTGCGCCAATCTTAACCGTCTGTCTTTCGTTTGGTTTTCTTCTCCGCGACGAACCAGGCTGAGAATCCTATGCCAGCAAATGGACGCCGGTTCAGCGCGGATGGGCCGGATCGGCGAACGGCTCATCGGGCTCGCAGACATAGAACAGCGCCATACGTGCCGGCACATCACCCTTGTTGCGGCCCGTCATGTTGACCACCGCAGGCTCGACGAAGACCTGGCCTGCCTCGATATCGACCGGATCGCGGCCATCGAGTTCAAGCGTGAAGGTTCCCTCGAGCATATAGACGGTCACCGGATGACGATGTGAATGGTAAGGCGTAACATCGCCCGGCAGCAGGGTGGCGAACAGAACCCTGATTTCCTGATCCTGCGCTACCGGCATCCCTTGCACTGTCTCGCGGTACAGCGGCGTGAGCTTTGCCATTCCACTGTCCTGCACGCTGCGTGTGACGCCGACCGTTAGGGCGGCCGTCATGGTTTCAACATCCGATTTCTCGTACATGGCTTTTCTCCCGCTGCTCTTTCGGGAAGGCTAGGGCGTTCCATGTCCTGGCGGCAGCAGCGAGTCTGCAAAAGCCTCGCGCAAAAGTGCATAATGGCCGCCATGTTCGACTGGAGCGATCTGCGCCACCTGATTGCCGTGTCACGGTTCGGCAGCACGCTTGCTGCAGCAAAGGCGCTTGGCGTCAATCAGTCGACTGTCCATCGCAGACTGTTGGAGCTTGAGCGGCGCATCGGTCTCGGCCTCGTGAAGCGGCAGCCGGCGGGATACCGCCTGACCGAGTTGGGCGAAGCACTGATCGGCGACGTCGCAGCCGTCGAAGTCGCCGTCGCACAGCTCGAACGAAAGATCGGCGCGCTGAAGCTCGACCTGACAGGAACCATTCGCCTGACCTGCCCGGAACCGGTGATGCCGCGCATTGCCGCATCGGGCCTGCTCGACCGTTTCCATGCCGGCTATCCCGGCCTTTCCGTGGAATTCGTCACCAGCGATCGCTATCTGGACCTGACCAAGGGCGAGGCCGATGTCGCCTTCCGCTCCGGCGAGCCTGTCGATGACAGCCTCGTGGGCCGCAAGATCTGCGATTCGGTATGGGCCATCTACGCAAGCCGGAACTACATTCAGCAGCACGGCCGGCCCCGGAGCATCCCAGACCTGTCTGCACATGCACTGATCGGGTTCGACGGCATCATGCAGAATCACCGCGTCGCCAAATGGCTGCCTACGGCGGTTCCGGACGCCCACATTGTCAGCCGCAGTTCCAGCATGCTGGGCGTCGTATCATCGGTGAAGGCCGGCATCGGCGTCGCGCCGCTGCCGACGACGCTCGGCGATGCCGAGGACACGCTCGTTCAAGTGCTGCCGCCGGTCCCCGAACTGACCCGAAGCTGGTATCTGCTCACCCCGCCCGACCTGCGCAGGACGCCGCGCATCGCCGCCTTTGTCGATTGTGTGCTGGACGACGTCCCGGCGCTGCGCCAAGCGCTCATCGGATAGGACTTACTGATGCAGGAATTCATATGGCAGACACATTGACATAGCGGCGCCCAGTTTCGTCCCCTCCGGCGCGCAAAAATTCCCTGCAATACGCCAGGCGACATGAAGCTGCGGCAGAAGATCCCCGGCCGACGCCCGAAGTTCATGATACTTGGTCGAAGGAGGCACGGATGAAGCTTTCGGTCATTCTGCTGGCGCTACGATCGGCTTGATCATGGGGAGCGCCGGCGAGGTTCGCGCCGTGGTCTACTGCCAGTACGTCAACGACCCTGTCGGCTGCATTGCCGCTCCCGCGTCGTCCTACGCCCTAGGCCGGTCGCCCGCGCCGCAGCCACTCGCGGCATTGGCGCGCCGGGGGTGGGCGTGCGGCCGGGAACCCGATGAACCGTGCTGGGCCGGTCAATTGCGCCGGACGACGCTGAGATCGGCCCTGATCAGGCTGGCACTGACCGCGAAGCCTTCGCCGCCGGCCGGCCCCTCCGCGACGCAGCGCCGGAGGGCCGCCTCGAACAGTTCGCGCAGCATAGACGGTCAATAGCCGAGCGCCGTCTCCAGCGGCCCCTTCGGCAGCGGCACCAGGAACCAAACCTCGAACATCATGAAATTGACGATCGCAATGCCGAGCGAGACCGCCAGAGCCTTCCACACCGCGAACTTGCCGAAGAACACCATGAAGGCGCCGATATAGATCGCGGCAGAAACGTAGATGCCGATATAGTTCGTCGCCAGCACGAAGACGACGGCCGGAACGAAGATCGCCGCCATGCGCTTGATGCCCGGAACAGTGGTCGCAACCTTCTCGCCCTCTGCCGTGTCCGGCAGCGCATGGGCCAGATTGATCAGCGAGGCGATGCCCATCGCCATGACGATGTAGAACGGGAACAGGCCGGGTTGCGGCCCCTCGTTCGGCTTCCAGGAAATGCCGAGGCGCAGGCTGTCGGTCATCACGATCGCCGCGACGATCAGGAAGAAGATCGCGACCGCGATGTCCAGTGTGCGATGGCTGACGAGCGGGCGTTCTTCGGCTTCTTCGTTGCTGCTCATTGTCTTGCTCCTGGCTGGCTTGTGTTCCCGGCGCGTCGGCTTCATGACGGTTGGCTGATCGGAGCGCGATCCCTGGCGCCGCGCTCCGCTGCTCTCGGGCTCACTGGGTCGCGAGGAAGCCGGCCTTTTTCATCAAGTCGGAATGCAGCGCCTCCGCAGTGGTCAGCCACTTTTCGAAATCGGGGCCGGTCATGAAGGTCTGGTTGAAGGCGCCCTTTTCCATGAACTCCTTCCAGTCCGGCGTTCCCATCACCTTCTTGAGCAGATCGACATAGAAGGCGACCTGCTCGGGCTTGGCGTTCTTGGTGGTGAAGATGCCGCGCAGCATCTGGTACTCGACCGGCAAACCCGATTCCTTGCAGGTCGGAATGTCGCTCCAGGCTTCCTTCTCGGTGACCTTGGCGGTGTAGGTCGAGCGCTGCGCATCGAAGATGCAGAGCGGACGCAGTTGGCCAGCACGCCATTGGCCGACGGCCTCGATCGGGTTGTTCACGGTCGAGTCGACATGGTTGCCGACGAGTTGAACCGCGACCTGACCGCCGCCGGCATAGGGCACGTAGGTGAACTTCTTACCGCCTGTCTGCTGCTCGACCGCCGCCGTGACGATCTGGTCTTCCTGCTTCGAACCGGTGCCGCCCATCTTGAAGGCCCGGTCGTCGCCGGCTTTCACCGCGTCGATATAGTCCTTCGTCGTCTTGTAAGGCTTCTCGCTGTTCGTCCACAGGATGAACTGGTCGAGCGCCAGCATCGCGACCGGCTTCATGTCCTTCCAGTTGAAGGGCGAGCCGGTGCCGAGCGGCGTCGTGAAGACGTTCGACAGGGTGATGGTGATCTTGTGCGGATCGTTGGCGCTGGCCTTCATCTCCAGGAAGCCTTCGGCGCCGGCACCGCCCGCCTTGTTGATCACGATCAGCGGCTGCTTCATCAGGCTGTGCTTCTGGACGACGCCCTGGATGAAGCGCGCCATCTGGTCGGCACCGCCGCCGGTACCCGCTGGGATGACCAGCGTCACGGGCTTGCTCGGTTCCCATTTCTGCTGCGCCAGGGCTGGCGCGGTCAGGCAGGCGCTCGCCGCCAGCGCTATCGCAATTGTCCTTGCCTTAGACACTCCCGTCCGGATCATCACGCTTCCTCCCTTGAGGCGGCTTTGGTGCCGCGTTGGTAAAGTCATGAAGGCGAATAGCTTGCGGAAACCGGCCCGCGCGGGTCTCAGGCTGCGCGGGCGACGGCGTTGTTGCTCGAGAGTTTGGTGCGCAGCGCCTGCAGGGCCGGCCAGAACGCCATCAGCAGGCCGAGCGTCATGATCCCGCCACAGAGCCAGTTCGACCAGAACACGCCGACATTGCCCTGCGAGACCAGCATGGCCTGGCGGAAGGAGCTCTCCGCCTGGTCGCCGAGCACCGGCGCCAGCACGAGCGGCGGCAGCGGATAGCGCAGCTTGTTGAACAGGTAGCCCATCACGCCGAAGACCAGCATCATCCAGACATCGAACATCGCGTTGTTCACGGTGAAGGCACCGATGGCACACACGAAGACGATAGCCGGCGCGATGATCGAGAAAGGCACGCGCAGGATCGCGGCGAAAAAGGGCACGCAGGTCAGCACCATGATGAGGCCGACGACGTTGCCGAGATACATCGAGGCGATCAGGCCCCAGACGAAATCCTTCTGCTCGACGAAGAGCAGCGGGCCGGGCTGCAGACCCCAGATCAGCAGGCCGCCGAGCAGCACCGCCGCGGTCGGCGAGCCCGGGATGCCGAGCGTCAGCATCGGCAGCAGCGCGCTCGTGCCGGCGGCGTGGGCGGCGGTCTCCGGCGCCACCACGCCCTCGAGCTCGCCCTTGCCGAAATTGTCGCCCCGCTTCGATAAGCGCTTGGCGATGCCGTAGCCCATGAAGGAGGCCGGTGTCGCGCCGCCGGGCGTGATGCCCATCCAGCAACCCACGATGCAGCTGCGCAGAAAGGTCAGCCACATCCCCGGCAGCTGCTTCCAGGTGCGGATGACCGCGTCCATGCGCAGCTTTGCGGCGGCGCCGTTGAACTTCAGCCCGTCCTCCATCGAGCAGAGGATCTCGCCGATGCCGAACAGGCCGATGACGGCGACGAGGAACTTGAAGCCGTTCAGCAGCTCGTCCTGCCCGAAGGTCATCCGGAGGGTGCCGGTCACGCCGTCGAGCCCGACGGAGGCGAGCGCGAAGCCGAGACACATCGAGGCGATCGTCTTGAACGGCGAGCCCCGGCCCATGCCGATGAAGCTGGCGAAGGTGAGGAACTGCACCGCGAAGAACTCGGCTGGACCGAATTTCAAGGCGAATTTCGCGACCACCGGCGCCAGGAAGGTGATCAGGCAGACGGCGAAGATGGCGCCGACGAAGGAGGCCGTGAAGGCGCCGACCAGCGCCTCGTCGGCCTTGCCGTTCTGCGCCATCGGGTGCCCATCGAAGGTCGTCGCCACCGACCAGGGCTCGCCGGGAATGTTGAACAGGATCGAGGTGATGGCGCCGCCGAACAGCGCGCCCCAGTAGATGCTGGTCAGCAGGATGATCGCCGAGGTCGGCGGCATGGTGAAGGTCAAAGGCAGGAGAATGGCGACGCCGTTTGCACCGCCGAGCCCCGGCAGAACGCCGATGACGACGCCGAGCGTGATGCCGATGACCATGAGCAGGATGTGATAGGCGCTGAGAGCAACGGCGAATCCGCCGAACAGGGCGTTCAGTTCATCCATAGCGCTTCGTCCCCATAAAATGGCCTTGTTCAGGGACCGCGCAATGACCAACGCAGAGCTGACTGGCCTTGTTTGAGTTAGCCTAGGATGAAACTGTTTGGCATGCAATATGCCATATTTGGATGCGGCGCAGCATAATAATTGCTGGGTTTCGGCCGTTGCGCCACCATTTCTTTCATTATATGGTATGCCAGAAACCACCGGACTGGGACGCATCCTGTGTCCGGGCGAGGCTCGGGTAAGGCAGAACGGAAATCAACGTCGCAATGATCAAGGCACAGCTTGAAATTCAGCCGATCGAGGAGGTGCAGAGCCTCAAGAGCCGCACCTATGAGGCGCTGAAGGCCGCGATCGGCGCGATGAAGATCTATGACGCCGGCGCCGAGCTGCGGCTCGACGAGCGCGCGCTCTCGCTCCAGTTCGGCGTCAGCCGGACGCCGCTGCGCGAGGCGCTGGCCCAGCTCGAGCAGGAAGGCCTGGTCAGGATCGCGCCCCGACGCGGCATCTTCATCGTGCGCAAAACCAAGGCCGAGATCCTCGAGATGATCACGGTCTGGGCCGCCCTCGAAAGCATGGCCGCCCGGCTCGCCACCGAAGTCGCCTCGGACGAGGAGATCGCCGGGCTGCACACCCTCGTCGACACCTTCGACAGCGACGCGCTCGAAGGGCATGTGGGCGAGTACTCCGACGCCAATATCCGCTTTCACGCGGCGATCATCGCCCTCTCGGGCTGCAAGCTCATCGCGGAGATCACCAACGGCCTGTTCACGCATGTGCGCGGCATCCGCCAGCGCACGATCTTCGAGAAGGACCGGGCCAGGCGCTCGATCGTCGATCACAAGGAGATCATCGAGGCCCTGGAGACCCGCAACGGCGAGCGCGCCGAGCGCCTCGTGCGTGAGCACACGCTCAAGCTGCGCCAGCACGTCGAACAATTCGTCCAGCTCGACTGAGCCGGACCAAGACCAACAAAGAAGAATTATCGACAACAAACATCCATCTAGGGAGAAGCGGGATGTCCGCAGTTGTACAAAGCATCTCTTCTGCCGCGCCGGAAGCTGAGCGCGAGCTGACCGACGGCTTCAACCTCATCATCGATGCGTTGAAGCTCAACGGCCTCGACACGATCTATGGCGTGCCGGGCATCCCGATCACCGATTTCGGCCGCATGGCGCAGGCGGCGGGCATTCGCGTGCTGTCGTTTCGCCACGAACAGAATGCCGGTTACGCCGCCTCGATCGCTGGCTTCCTCACCAAGAAGCCCGGCATCTGCCTCACCGTCTCGGCACCCGGGTTCCTCAACGGCCTGACCGCGCTCGCGCACGCGACCACGAACTGCTTCCCGATGATCCTGATCTCCGGCTCGTCGGAGCGTGAGATCGTCGATCTGCAGCAGGGCGACTATGAGGAGATGGACCAGCTCGCCGTCGCCAAGCCGCTGTGCAAGGCGGCGTTCCGCATCCTGCACGCGCAGGATATCGGCATCGGTCTGGCGCGCGCGATCCGGGCCGCGGTCTCCGGCCGGCCCGGCGGCGTCTATCTCGACCTGCCGGCCAAGCTGTTCGGCCAGGTGATGGACGCCGAGGAAGGCCGCAAGTCGCTGGTCAAGGTGATCGATGCCGCGCCGGCCCAGCTGCCGGCGCCGGACTCGGTCAAGCGCGCGCTCGACGTGCTAAAGGGGGCCAAGCGCCCGCTGATCATCCTCGGCAAGGGCGCGGCCTATGCCCAGGCCGACGACGAGATCCGCCAGTTCGTCGAAAGGAGCGGTATTCCCTTCCTGCCGATGAGCATGGCCAAGGGCCTGCTGCCGGATCTGCATCCGCAATGCGCCGGCGCGGCGCGCTCGACGGTGCTGAAGGATTCCGACGTCGTCATGCTGATCGGCGCTCGGCTCAACTGGCTGCTGTCGCACGGCAAGGGCAAGAGCTGGGGCGATCAGCCGAAGAAGTTCATCCAGATCGACATCGAGCCGAAGGAGATGGACTCCAATGTCGAGATCGTCGCCCCCGTGGTCGGCGATATCGGCTCCTGCGTCTCCGCGCTGCTCGCGGGCATGGGCGGCGCCTGGCCGGTGCCGCCGGCCGACTGGACCGCGGCCGTCGCCAGGAAGCGCGACGAGAACGTCGCCAAGATGGCGCCGCGCCTGATGAACAACAACGTGCCGATGGACTATCACGGTGCGCTCGGTGTGCTGCGTACGATCATCGCGGAGCGGCCTGACGCCATCCTGATCAATGAAGGCGCCAACACGCTCGACCTCGCGCGCGGCGTCATCGACATGCATCAGCCGCGCAAGCGTCTCGATGTCGGCACCTGGGGCGTGATGGGCATCGGCATGGGCTATGCCATCGCCGCCGCTGTCGAGACCGGCAAGCCCGTGCTCGCCGTCGAAGGCGATTCGGCCTTCGGCTTCTCCGGCATGGAGGTCGAGACGATCTGCCGGTACAACCTGCCGGTCTGCGTCGTCATCTTCAACAACAACGGCATCTATCGCGGCACCGACGTCAACACGGCTGGCGACGATCCGGCCACGACCGTCTTCGTCAAGGATGCCCGCTACGACCGCATGATGGAGGCGTTCGGCGGCGTCGGCGTCAACGCGGTCTCGCCCGACGAACTGAAGCGCGCCGTCAACGCCGCGATGGACAGCGGCAAGCCCACCCTGATCAACGCGGTGATCGACCCGACCGCTGGCAGCGAAAGCGGCCGCATCGGCAATCTCAATCCGCAAAGCGCACTCAAGAAGAAGTAAGGGAGGACTCAACAATGAAAGCGCTCGAAGGCGTCAAGATTCTCGATTTCACCCATGTCCAGTCAGGCCCGACCTGCACGCAGCTTCTCGCCTGGTTCGGCGCCGACGTGATCAAGGTCGAGCGTCCCGGCAGCGGCGACATTACGCGCGGCCAGCTCTGCGACGTGCCGGATGCCGACAGCCTCTATTTTACGATGCTGAACCACAACAAGCGTTCGATCACGCTCGACACCAAGAACCCCAAGGGCATGGAAGTGCTCTGGGAGATGGTGAAGGTCTGCGACGTCCTCGTCGAGAACTTCGCCCCCGGCGTGCTCGACCGCATGGGCCTGACCTGGGAGAAGATCCACGCCACCAATCCCCGGCTGATCGTCGCCTCGGTCAAGGGCTTCGGCCCCGGTCCCTATGAGGACTGCAAGGTCTACGAGAACGTCGCGCAATGCGCCGGCGGCGCCGCCTCGACCACCGGCTTCCGCGACGGCGTGCCGCTCGTCACCGGCGCCCAGATCGGCGATTCCGGCACCGGGCTGCATCTGGCGCTCGGCATCGTCACGGCGCTCTATCACCGCACCCATTCCGGCCTCGGCCAGAAGGTCGACTGCGCGATGCAGGACGGCGTGCTCAATCTCTGCCGCGTCAAGCTGCGCGACCAGCAGCGCCTCGAGCACGGCCCGCTGAAGGAATACAGCCAGTTCGGCGAGGGCGTGCCCTTCGGCGACGCCGTGCCGCGCGCCGGCAATGATTCCGGCGGCGGCCAGCCCGGCCGCATCCTCAAGTGCAAGGGCTGGGAGACCGACCCCAACGCCTACATCTACTTCATCACCCAGGCGCCTGTCTGGGAGAAGATCTGCGACGTCATCGGCGAGCCGGGCTGGAAGACCGATCCGAACTACGCCAAGCCGCCGGCTCGCCTGCCTCGGCTGAACGAGATCTTCGGGCGGATCGAGCAGTGGACCATGACCAAGACCAAGTTCGAGGCCATGGACCTCCTCAACGAATACGACATCCCCTGCGGGCCGATCCTGTCGATGAAGGAGATCGCCGAGGAGAAGTCGCTGCGCGACACCGGCACCGTGGTCGAGGTCGACCATCCCAAGCGCGGCAAGTACCTCTCGGTCGGCAATCCGATCAAGCTCTCCAACAGCCCGACCGTCGTGAAGCGCTCGCCGCTGCTCGGCGAGCACACCGACGAGGTGCTGCGCGACGTTCTGAAATTCGACGAGGCACGGATCGCCGCGATCACCGAGTCCGGCGCCACCGGCGCGCTGACCCGCGAGGCGGCGGAATAGCTCCCTCCGAGCCCTCGATGGCGACTATGGGCGGCGCTTTGGCAACGAGGTGCCGCCTCTTTTTCATGCGCGCATGGTTTCGCACCGAGAGCGAACGGTGCGGTGACCGCGCGGGAATTGACGCCCTCCATCAGGGCGACCCCCGAGGGCGCGTGGCAGAGCCTGGTGCAGCGGTCGGAATTGTTCGGCCGAAGCCGGTTCGCACCGGTTGCTGTAACAGATTGGCCTTCTCGTTCGAACCCTAGGCCGAGCCGACGCCCGCTTGCTGCGCCGTCATCCCGGCACTCGCGGCGAACCGGGAGGGCTTATTCGACAGATTCTGAGGTGCTATCACTGGCATTCATAATGCCAATTTATGACGCGTGGCAGAGTCGATTCGCATTGTCGGGCCCAATCCGTCGCTTCTCGTCACTAATCCCCTCTTGACAGTTGCGCTAATTGGCATGCCAAATACCAAACAAGAACCTCGGCCGGGCGGAACGCACCGAAGCACACGGGCAGCCCGCCGAAGGATCAGCAAATAAGATTCCACGGGAGGAAGCGCATCATGAATCACGCAGCCCTCAAGATGAATCCGCGCGAAACAGACGTCGACCAGGCAACGGTTCGCAAGGTCCTGGATGGCGTCAAGGCCGATGGCCGCACCAGTCTGACGGCTCCCGAAGCCAAGCTGGTCTGCGACGCCTACGACATCCCGCTGCCCAAGGAAGGCCTAGCCAAATCGGCCGATGAGGCCGCCAGGCTCGCCGGCGGCATGGGCTATCCCGTCGTCATGAAGATCGTGTCCGCCGACATCCTGCACAAGACCGATGCCGGCGGCGTGATCGTCGGCGTCAAGAGCGATGACGAGGCGCGCCGAGCCCATGACACCATCCTGGCCAATGCCAGGAAGTACAAGGCCGACGCCAAGATCGAGGGCATCCAGGTCCAGCAGATGCTGCCCACGGGCGCGACCGAGACGCTGATCGGCGCGATCACCGACCCCTCCTTCGGCAAGCTCGTCGCCTTCGGTCTCGGCGGCGTGCTCGTCGAGGTGCTGAAGGACCTGACCTTCCGCCTCGCTCCGGTCAACGAGGCGCAGGCGCTCGACATGATCGGCTCGATCAAGGCCAAGGAGATGCTCGACGGCGTGCGCGGTGGCGAAGCCGTCGACCGCGGCGCGCTCGCCTCGATCCTCGTCCAGGTCTCGGCGCTGCTCGACGATTTCCCGGAGATCGAGGAACTCGACCTCAACCCGGTCTTCGCGACCAAGTCCGGCGCGACCGCGGTCGACGCCCGCATCGTCTGCAATTTCGAGGCGCGCAAGGAACGCTTCCGCCCGGATCAGGATGAGATCGTCAGGGCGATGAACCGCATTTTCCACCCGAAGGCGGTGGCGGTGATCGGCGCCTCGAACGAGGCCGGCAAGATCGGCAATTCGGTGATGAAGAACCTGATCAATGGCGGCTACAAGGGCACAATCGTGCCCGTGCACCCGAAGGCCGACACGATCGAGGGCATCAAGGCCTACAAGTCGATCCTCGACTATGACGGCGAGGTCGATGTAGCTGTCTTCGCGGTGCCGGCCAAGCTCTGCAATGGCGCCATGGACGAGGTCGGCCGCAAGGGCGTGCCCGGCGCGGTGATGATCCCCTCGGGCTTTGCAGAGTCGGGCGAACCCGAGCTGCAGGAAGAGCTGCTGGCGACCGCCCGCAAGTACAATGTCCGGATCATGGGGCCGAACATCTACGGCTTCTATTATACGCCGGAAAACCTCTGTGCGACCTTCTGCACGGCCTTCGACGTCAAGGGCAAGGCGGCCCTGTCCTCGCAGTCCGGCGGCGTCGGCATGTCGATCATCGGTTTTGCCCGCTCGACCAAGATGGGCGTCTCCTCGATCGTCGGCCTCGGCAACAAGTCGGATCTCGACGAGGACGACCTCTTGACCTTCTTCGAGCAGGATCCAAACACCTCGGTGATCGCGATGCATTGCGAGGACCTGAAGGACGGCCGCGCCTTCTCCGAGGTCGCCGAGCGCGTCTCGAAGAAGAAGCCGGTGATCGTGCTCAAGGCCGGACGCACCGCCTACGGCGCCAAGGCTGCCGCCTCGCACACCGGCGCGCTCGCCGGCAACGACAAGATCTATGACGACATCCTCAAGGCGTCCGGCGTCATCCGCGCGCCCTCGCTGCGCGGCATGCTCGAATATGCCCGCGGCGTGCAGGTCCTGCCGGCGCCGAAGGGCGAGAACGTCCTGATCATCACCGGCGCCGGCGGCTCCGGCGTGCTGCTCTCGGACGCCTGCTTCGACAACGGCCTGACGCTGATGAAGATGCCGGAGGATCTCGACGCGGCGTTCCGCAAGTTCATCCCGCCCTTCGGCGCCGCCGGAAACCCGGTCGACATCACCGGCGGCGAGCCGCCGCTGACCTACCAGAACACGGTCCGGCTCGGCCTCAATGACGAGCGCATCCATGCGCTGATCCTCGGCTACTGGCACACGATCGTGACCCCGCCCCTGGTCTTCGCCGACAAGATGATCGAGGTCGTGACCGAGGCGCGCGCCAAGGGCATCGACAAGCCGATCGTCGCCTCGCTGGTCGGCGATGTCGAGGTCGAGAAGGCCTGCGAGAAGCTCTACGACCACGGCATCGTCGCCTATCCGTACACCACGGAGACGCCGGTCGAGGTGCTTGGCGCCAAGTACAAATGGGCGCGCGCAGCCGGCCTGATCAAGGGCTGAGCGACAGACACCGACACCGCCGACGCCCGGGCTCCGTCCAGCGCAGGCTGCACGCACAGCGTGACCGCCGCTCCCATCCGGCAGGAGGGAGCGGCCTAGAGCATGTTCCGCAAAAGTGCATACCACTTTTGCGATAAGGGCATGGTCAACATTATAGTTTTGCGCGAATTCTTTCCGTTCGATCGATGGTCGAACGGAAAGCGCGCAGACAAATCGTTCAAGGCTTCTGTTCCGATTGGCCGGCGCCGCGGAAAGGCCCGGTCGCTCTCCCCGAACTCCGAGAGAGATCGCGATGAACATCCATGAATATCAGGCGAAGGGATTGCTCAGGGAATTCGGCGTGCCCGTCCCGGACGGGTTCCCGGTATTGACGGCGGAGGATGCCGAAGCGGCGGCCAAGCAGCTGCGCGGCCCGGTCTGGGTGGTCAAGTCGCAGATCCATGCCGGCGGCCGCGGCAAGGGCACCTTCAAGGAGCCGGAGGCCGGCGAAAAGGGCGGCGTGCGCCTGGCGAAATCGGTGGACGAGGCCAAGGCCTTCGTCCAGCAGATGCTCGGCCACACGCTCGTCACCGTCCAGACCGGTCCGGCCGGCAAGCAGGTCAATCGGCTTTATATCGAGGACGGCTCGCTGATCGACCGGGAATTCTACCTCTCCATGCTGGTCGACCGCGAGACCTCGCGGATCTCCTTCGTGGTCTCGACCGAAGGCGGCATGGACATCGAGGCCGTCGCGCACGATACGCCCGAGAAGATCAAGACCTTTTCGGTCGATCCAGCGACCGGCATCATGCCGCTGCACGGCCGCACTGTCGCCGAGGCGCTGAACCTCTCCGGCGATCTCGCCAAGCAGGCTGAGGACCTGACCGCCAAGCTCTATGCGGCCTTCATCGCCAAGGACATGGCGATGCTCGAGATCAACCCGCTGATCGTCACCAAGGACGGCAAGCTGCGCTGCCTCGACGCCAAGATCGCCTTCGATGACAACGCGCTCTACCGGCATCCGGACGTCTACAAGCTGCGCGACGAGACAGAAGAGGACGCCAAGGAGATCGAGGCGTCGAAGTACGACCTCGCCTATATCGCGCTCGACGGCACGATCGGCTGCATGGTCAACGGCGCCGGCCTCGCCATGGCGACGCTCGACATCATCCAGCTCTATGGAGAATCGCCCGCCAACTTCCTCGACGTCGGCGGCGGCGCCTCCGAGGAGAAGGTCACCGCGGCCTTCAAGATCATCACCGCCGATCCGAAGGTGAAGGGCATCCTCGTCAACATCTTCGGCGGCATCATGAAATGCGACGTCATCGCCCGCGGCGTGATCGCGGCGGTCAAGGCCGTCGGCCTCGAGGTCCCGCTCGTCGTCCGTCTCGAAGGCACCAATGTCGAGGAGGGCAAGCAGATCATCCGCTCCTCCGGCCTCAACGTCATTCCCGCCGACGACCTCGACGACGCCGCCCAGAAGATCGTCACCGCCGTGCGCAAGAATTAGGGACGGGAAGAAAGCGCGGGAGCCGAGTTCCCGCACGGGCAATGCTCCAAACAACTAAAAACGATCACGCTTTTTGCGTTGAGACGAGCCCGCGCCAACGCGACGTGATCTAGGGGAAGAAACATGTCCATCCTGATCGACAAGGCCACAAAGGTCATCTGCCAGGGCTTCACCGGCAAGAACGGCACCTTCCACTCCGAGCAGGCGATCGCCTATGGCACGCGCATGGTCGGCGGCGTCGCTCCCGGCAAGGGCGGCCAGAGCCATCTCGGCCTGCCCGTGTTCAACACCGTCGCCGAGGCGCGCGCGAAGACCGGCGCCACCGCCTCCGTCGTCTATGTCCCGCCGCCGGGCGCAGCGGACGCGATCTGCGAGGCGATCGACGCCGAAGTCCCGCTGATCGTCTGCATCACCGAAGGCATCCCGGTGATGGACATGATCAAGGTCAAGCGCATGCTGAGCGGCTCGAAATCCCGCCTGATCGGGCCGAACTGCCCCGGCATCGTCACTGCCGGCGAGTCGAAGATCGGCATCATGCCGGCCAACATCTTCAAGCGTGGCTCGGTCGGCATCGTCTCGCGCTCGGGCACGCTGACCTATGAGGCGGTGTTCCAGACCAGCTGCGAGGGGCTGGGCCAGACGACGGCGGTCGGTATCGGCGGCGATCCGGTCAAGGGCACCGAGTTTATCGACATGCTCGAACTCTTCCTGGCCGATCCTGCGACCGAGTCGATCGTGATGATCGGCGAGATCGGCGGCTCGGCCGAGGAAGACGCGGCCCAGTTCATCAGGGATGAGGCCAAGCGCGGACGAGCCAAGCCGATAGTCGGCTTCATCGCCGGCCGGACGGCGCCTCCCGGCCGCCGCATGGGCCATGCGGGGGCGATCATTTCCGGCGGCAAGGGCGGTGCCGAGGACAAGATCGCGGCGATGGAAGCGGCCGGCATCCGGGTCTCGCCCTCGCCGGCGCGGCTTGGAAAGACGCTGGTCGAGCTGCTCAGCGGCGAGGTCGCCGTCAAGAAGCGCTGCGCCGAGATCGAATGGTCATTCTGATCCCGGCTGCGAGGTCCCAGCCGACGATCAGTCGATCCGACCTTCCCCTGTGGCGCCCGTAACCATCCGGACACAGGGCCTCCATTCCGGCTGCCGCTACGGCAATCAACTTTGCCCGCCGCGTAGACGCGGCGTGCCCCCGGCGCTATGCCCTGCAGCAATGCAGGAGTAGCGATCGTGAAAGCCCCCAGCGCCACCACCACACCCGCCGCCGTGACGCAGGGCCTCGAGCTCAAACGCTTCGCGCCCGAGGTGACCTTCAAGACCAAGGTCTATGCTGCGCTGAAGCAGGCGATCATCACCATGGACATCTACGGCACGCCGGAGCCGACCTGGATCGACGAGCGCCAGCTCTCGGAGCAGCTCGGCGTCAGCCGTACGCCGGTGCGCGAGGCCGTCGCGATGCTCGAGCAGGAAGGGCTGGTGAAGTCGCTGCCACGCCGTGGCATCATGGTCCTGAAGAAGACCAAGAGCGAGATCGTCGAGATGATCCAGGCCTGGGCGGCGCTGGAGAGCATGGCCGCGCGCCTCGCCGTAGAGCGTGCCAGCGATGCCGAGATCGGCAGGCTTCGCCTCTTGTTCAAGGCTTTCGACGAGGCACACAAGCCGTCCGACCATGTCGGCGAATACTCGTCGGCCAATCTTCTCTTCCATCAGACCCTGATCGGGCTGAGCAAATCGCAATTGCTCGTCGAGATGACCGACAATCTGCTGCTGCATGTACGTGGCATCCGCCAGATGACGATCGGGCGCGAGGACCGCGCCAGCCGCTCCATCGTCGACCATCTGCAGATCATCGAAGCGCTCGAGCAGCGCGACGTCGCTCTTGCGGAGCGCCTGTCGCGCGAACACACGCTGGGCCTCGCCGCCTTCGTCGACCAGCACGCCGACATCTTCGACTGAGATGCTTGTTAGCCGCCCTGCACGAAGACGTTGGCCAGCGTGCCGATGCCCTCGATCGTCACCTCGACCCGGTTGACCGGCTCCTTCATGGCGCCGACGCCAAGCGAGGTGCCACAGCAGACCAGATCCCCCGGCAGCAGCGTCATGTCATGGGAGAGCCGGCTGACGAGCTCGTGCGGCTGGAAGATCATGTCGGCGACCGGATAGTTCTGCCGCTCCTGGCCGTTCAGCAGCGTGCGAACCGTCAGGTCGCGCGGGTCGAGGCCGGTCGCGACCACCGGCCCGAACGGCCCGAAGCCGTCGAAGCTCTTCGCCCGCACCCATTGCGGGAAGGTCGGGTCGGCGGCGATCAGGTCGAGTGCCGTGATGTCGTTGACGCAGGTATAGCCGAAGATGAGTTCGCCGGCCTCCTGCGGGGTGACCCGACTGCAATTGCGGCCGATGACGATCCCGAGCTCGCCTTCATAGACGACCTTGCCGGCATAGGACGGCGGGCGCCTTACGGTGAAGCCCGGCGCCGCCGTGCAGGACGGCGCCTTCATCAGATAGAGCGGTTCCGCCGGCACCGGCATCCCGAGCTTGCCAGCGAGCGCGTGGAAATTATTCCAGAGCGCGATGATTTTGGAGGGCGTGCTTGGCGCCAGCAACGTCACCTCGTCGAACGGCACCCGCTCCCCGGTCGGCCGCGCACCGGCAAACATGTCGCCGCTATGGATCGCGATCGTCCCGCCGACAAGCGTGCCGAACCGCTCGCGGCCCGCATACGCAAAGCGCACCCAACGCACGCTCGCCTGCTTCGTCTCCGGCCATGCGGCCGTCTCGATGGTCGCGTTCAACATGGGCAGGTCCTTCCTGTCACGACGCCGCCAGCTGGAGCGGCCGCTCCTGTGCCGGTTCGGCCGCCCCCTCTCCGGCAAGCGCCTCGGGCGGAAAGGTCGGATACAGCCCCCTCACGCTCGCCATCTGCTGGACGAGCCCGAGCACGGCGTCGATGTAAGGCGTCGGTGTCTCGACGAGACGTCCCATCTCCTGAACCGCAGTGAGCAGAGCGTCGATCTCGAGCGGCCGGCCCTTGTCCAGATCCTGCAGCATCGAGGTACGGTGCCCGCCGACGCCTGCCGCGCCGTTGATCCGGCGCTCGACATCGACGCGGAAGTGGACGCCGAGCTTCTCGCCGATCGCCTGCGCCTCCAGCATCATGCTGCGGGCAAGCCCGCGGGTGCCGGGCTCGGTGGCGACGACGTCGAGCGTCGCACGGGTCAGCGCCGAGATCGGGTTGAAGCAGAGATTGCCCCAGAGCTTGAGCCAGATGTCGTCGCGGATATCGCTGAAGAGCCGCGGCGTCATGCCGCCGGCGGCGATCGCCTCGGCCAAGCGCGTCAGCCGGCCGCTCTCCTGGCGATTGGGCTCGCCCAGGCCGAACTGGTCGCCATAGACATGCTTGATCACGCCGGGCTCGATGATCTCGGTCGCCGGATAGACCGTGCAGCCGATCACGCGCTTGGGGCCGATCGCATTCCACTGCCGGTCGCCAGGATCGACGCTGCGCAGGCGCAGATCGGCATAGGCGCCGCCCAGCCCGTGGAAATACCACCACGGCACGCCGTTCTGAGCGGTGACGACGGCGGTGTCGGGCCCGAGCAGCGGCTTCAGATCCTCCGCAGCCTCCCAGGCCTGATGCGCCTTGAGCGCGATGATCACCACGTCCTGACGGCCGAGATCGCGTGGATCGCGGCTCGCCGGCATCTGCTCGGTGAACGTCTCGGTCTTGGTGACGAGGGTCAGGCCCTTGGCGTTGATCGCCTCCAGATGGGCGCCGCGCGCCACGAGCGAGACGTCGAGGCCGCCGCGCTTGAGCATCACGCCCATATAGCCGCCGATCGCGCCGGCGCCGTAGATGCAGATCTTCATGGGCCTCCCCTTTCTTGCTTTTAGGACGTCGCGACCTGGTGGTTCGCCATGATCTCCAGCGCCCGCACCATGGCTGAGTGATCCCAGTCCTTGCCGCCATGGGCGACGCAGGCGTTGAACAGCTCTTGCGCCGTCGCCGTGTTCGGCAGCGAGACGCCGAGCGAACGCGCCGTCGACAGGGCCAGATTCAGGTCCTTCTGGTGCAATCCGATGCGGAAACCCGGATTGAAGGTGCGCTTGACCATGCGCTCGCCATGGATCTCGAGGATCTTCGAGGAAGCGAAGCCGCCCATCAGCGCCTGGCGCACCTTGGCGGGGTCCGCCCCCGCCTTGGAGGCGAACAGCAAGGCCTCGCCGACCGCCTCGATGGTCAGGGCTACGATGATCTGGTTGGCGACCTTGGTGGTCTGCCCGTCGCCATTGCCGCCGACCAGCGTGATGTTCTTGCCCATCAGCTCGAACAGCGGCTTGACCGTGTCGAACGCGCCTTGCGGCCCGCCGACCATGATGGTGAGGCTTGCCGCCTTGGCGCCGACCTCGCCGCCCGACACCGGTGCGTCGAGATAGGACGAGCCGTTCGCCTCGACCCGCTTCGCGAACTCCTTCGTCGCCATTGGCGAGATCGAGCTCATGTCGACGACGATGCTGCCCTTGTTCAGGCCGAGCGCCACGCCATCGGTGCCGAACAGCACCTCTTCGACCTGCGGGGTGTCGGGCAGCATCAGGATGACGATCTCGCTCGCCGCCGCGACCGCCTTCGGCGTCGGGTGGACTGTGACCGCCTTGGCCTGCAGCTCGGCATCCGGCGCCTTGTGATGGCTCGATATGTGCAGCGTATGGCCGCCCGTGATCAGGTGCTCCGCCATGGGGCGGCCCATGATGCCGAGGCCGATGAAACCGATATTCGCCATGCTTTCGTATCCTCCGCTCGACTGACGCGCCGACCGTCTCCGTCACGCAGCCTTCGGGTGTCCCGGCAGCCAGGTCAGGCCGTCGCGGGTGCTGCGGGCGGGCTTGTATTCGCAGCCGATCCAGCCGGCGTAGCCGATGGCGTCGAGATGCCGGTACAGGAACGGGAAGTTGATCTCGCCGGTGCCGGGCTCGTTGCGGCCGGGATTGTCGGCGATCTGGATATGGGCGATCCGGTCGAGATTGGCCTCGATCGTGCGGGCGAGATCCCCCTCCATGACCTGCATGTGATAGACGTCGTACTGCAAGAAGACATTGCTTGAATCGACGTCGTCGAGCAGGCTCAGCGCCTGCGCCGTGCTGTTCAGGAAGAAGCCCGGCATGTCGCGCGTGTTGATCGGCTCGACCAGCAGCGCGATACCCTCCTGCGACAGCTCATGCGCGGCAAAGCGCAGATTGTTGACCAGCGTCTCGTGCAGCCTGGCATGCTCGACGCCCTGCGGTGCAATGCCGGCAAGGCAGTTGACCTGCCTGCAACCCAGCTTGAGGGCGTAGTCGATCGCATCGAAGACGCCGTGCTGGAACTCGGTGATCCGGTCGGGCAGGATCGCGATGCCGCGCTCGCCCGCGGCCCAGTCGCCGGCGGGCAGGTTGTGCAGCACCTGGGTCAGCTTCCAGCGCTTCAGCCGGCCCGCCAGCTCGTATTTATCGTAGCCATAGGGGAACAGGTACTCGACACCGCTAAAGCCGGCTTCCGCCGCCGCCTGGAAGCGCTCCAGGAAGGGCAGCTCGTTGAACAGCATCGTCAGGTTGGCAGCAAAGCGAGGCATGGGTCTCTCCCTGGCGTAGACTGATCGGGCTTACTGGGCGGGCTGCAGCGCGGGCGCAGGCAGAGGCAGGTCGAGCACCTCCTCGAACTCCACGACATTGTCGATCTCGGTGCCCATGGCGATGTTGGTGACCCGTTCGAGGATGAACTCCATCACCACCGGAACCTGGTGCTCCTGGAGCCAGGCCCTGGCCTGGGCGAAGGCGGCCTTGAACTCGTTCGGACTCTTGACCCGGATCGCCTTGCAGCCGAGCCCCTCGGCGACCGCGACATGATCGACGCCATAGCCGTCGAGATCGGGCGCGTTGATGTTCTCGAAGGCGAGCCCGACCTGGAAATCCATATCGAAGCCGCGCTGGGCCTGGCGGATCAGGCCGAGATAGGAGTTGTTCACAACGATGTGGATGTAGGGCAGCTTGAACTGCGCCCCGACCGCGAGCTCCTCGATCAGGAACTGGAAGTCGTAGTCACCCGAGAGCGCTACGATCTCGCGCTCGGGATCGGCGGCGCGCACGCCGAGCGCTGCCGGCAAGGTCCAGCCGAGCGGGCCGGCCTGGCCGCAATTGATCCAGTGTCGCGGATTGTGGACGCGCAGGAACTGGGCGCCGGCGATCTGCGACAAGCCGATGGTCGAGACGTAGCAGACGTCGCGTCCGAAGGCCTCGTTTATCTCCTCATAGACCCGCTGCGGCTTCAGCGGCACGGTGTCGAAATGGCTCTTGCGCAGCATGGTGGCGCGCCGGTCGCGGCAGTCCTGCGCCCAGCCGTTGCGGTTCTTCAGCAGCCCCTTCCCTTCCCGCTCGCGCGCCACCTCGAGGAAGAGCTCCAGCGCCGCCTTCGCATCGGAGACGATGCCGAAATCCGGATTGAAGACCCGGCCGATCTGGGTCGGCTCGATGTCGACATGGACGAATTTTCGGCCCTTGGTGTAGGTCTCGATCGAGCCGGTATGGCGATTGGCCCAGCGGTTGCCGATGCCCAGGACGAAATCCGAGGCGAGCATCGTCGCGTTGCCGTAGCGATGGCTGGTCTGCAGCCCGACCATGCCGGCCATCAGCGGGTGGTCATCGGGAATCGCGCCCCAACCCATCAGCGTCGGCACCACCGGAACGCCGGTGAGCTCGGCGAATTCGACCAGAAGGTCCGAAGCATCGGCGTTGATGATGCCGCCGCCGGCGACGATCAGCGGCCGCTCGGCGCCGTCCAGCATCGCCATCGCTTTTTCGATCTGGCGGCGCGAGGCGGCCGGCTTGTAGACCGGCAGCGGCTCATAGGTCTCGTCGTCGAACTCGATCTCGGCCATCTGGACGTCGACCGGCAGGTCGATCAGCACTGGGCCCGGACGGCCCGAGCGCATGATGTGGAAAGCCTGCTGGAAGACGCGCGGCACCAAAGCCGGCTCGCGCACGGTCACGGCCCATTTGGTCACCGGCTTGGCGATGGCCTCGATGTCGACGGCCTGGAAATCCTCCTTGTAGAGCCGGGCGCGCGGCGCCTGGCCGGTGATGCACAGGATCGGGATCGAGTCGGCGATCGCCGAATAGAGGCCGGTGATCATGTCGGTGCCGGCCGGGCCGGAGGTGCCGATGCAGACGCCGATATTGCCTGCCTTGGCCCGGGTATAGCCCTCCGCCATATGCGAGGCGCCCTCGACATGGCGCGCCAGGATGTGGTGGATCGACTCACGGCTCTTCAGCGCAGCGTAGAGCGGGTTGATCGCCGCGCCTGGCACGCCGAAGGCCTGGGTCACGCCCTCACGTTCCAGAACCCTGACCGCCGCCTCGACGGCTCGCATTTTCGGCATGCCCGTTCTCCCGCAAGAAAACCTCGATTGGCATACCAAATTCCAGATGAGTGCCTCGGTCAATTTATTTCAGAATATTTTTTCAATATGTGACAGAAAATACTAATCTCTTTAAAATCAGTATCTTGACATAATTTCAAAGCGGCTTGATTTCGATCGTGCAAAATAATTTCGCTTTGATTTGGCAACGACGGGTGACCTGTGTTCTGCTACCGTCCTCGCGTCGGTCACGGAGAGAGCCATGAGCCTGGGCGAGCAACGCAAGGGACGGGGACGACCACGCTCGCTGAAGCCGGCGCTCGCCGGTGGGGCGGTGCAGGCGCTCGATCGCGGGCTGGCCTTGCTTGAGATCCTCGCCGACGAGGACGGCCTGACGCTGAGCGAACTCGGCCGGCGCTCCGGCGTCTCGGCTTCGACGGCGCACCGCATCCTGCTGACGCTGGAGAGCCGCGCTTACGTCCAGCACGATATGGAGCGCGGCATCTGGCTGGTCGGTGTCGGCGCCTTCAAGACCGGCTCGGCCTTCCTGCGCAACCGCCGCGTCGCGAGCATGGGACGCGCCACCATGCATGCGCTGATGGAGGCCAGCGGCGAGACGGTCAATCTCGGCATCGAGGACAATGGCGAGGTGGTGTTCATCTCGCAGGTCGAGAGCCACGATACGCTGCGCGCCTTCTTCCGGGCCGGCAGCCGCGGCGCGATGCATGCCTCCGGCGTGGGCAAGGCGTTGCTGGCCGAACTCCCCGAGCACCGCGTGCGCCAGATCTGCGCCTTGCGGCGTCTCGAGCGCTTCACGGATCATACGATCACCGATCTCGGCCGCTTCCTGCGCGAGCTGGCGGAGGGCCGCCGGCGCGGCTGGGCGCTTGACGACGAGGAACGCTCGCTGGGCATGCGCTGCGTCGCCGCCCCGATCTTCAACGAGCATGCCGAGGCGATCGCTAGCGTCTCCATCTCCGGGCCGTCGGTCCGCGTGACCCCGCGCAAGCTCGACGAATACGGGCCGATGGTGCGGCGCGCTGCCGACGAGATCACCCTCTCGATCGGCGGAAGGCTGCCGCAACGCGACTAACTCCTCTCGGCGAGCGCCTGCCGGACGGTCTCGCCGACCAGATGGGCGCTCGGCGCGATCCGCACGCCGGCAGCCTCCAGCGCCCTGATCTTGCCGGCAGCATCGCCCTTTCCGCTCAAAGCGAGCGCACCGGCATGGCCCATGCGTCGATCCAGCGGCGCCTCCAGGCCGACGATCAGCGCGATGACGGGCTTCGACGTCCGGGCGCCGGCGAGATACTCGGCCGCCTCCTCCTCCTCCGTGCCACCGATCTCGCCGATCAACACCACACATTCGGTATCGGCATCCTCCAGCAGGAGTTCGAGGCATTCGCGCATACCAATGCCATGGATCGGATCGCCGCCGACGCCGATCGTCGTAGACTGGCCGAGCCCTGCGGCGGTGACCTGCGCCACGACCTCGCTCGTCAACGAGGCAGACCGGGAGATGATGCCGACACCGCCCGGGCGTTCACTGCCGGTGGCCATCACGCCGAGCTTGCCGACGCCCGGCACCAGGATTCCCTGCGAATTGGCGCCGACCAATGTGGTGCGCCCGCCCTTCAGCGCCGAACGCACCCGCACCATGTCCAGGGTCGGAATGCGCTCGGTGACGGTGACGACCAGCGGCATCTCGGCCTCGATCGCCTCGATCATGGCGGCAGCCGCGTTGGCTGGCGGCACGAAGACGATGCTGGCATTGGCCCCGGTCTCGCGCCGCGCGTCCGCCACGCGCTCATAGACCGGCAGGTTCAGATGCGAGCGGCCGCCCTTGCCCGGCGTCACGCCGCCGACGACCTGGGTGCCATATTCCATCATCCGCGCCACATGGTACGTGCCGGCCCAGCCGGTCATGCCCTGGCAAAGCACGCGGGTCTCGCGGTTCAGAAAGACGGCCATGACTCAGGCTCCCTTCTGCGACAGCGCGACCGCCTGCGAGGCGGCGGTCCACATGTCCGGGCAATCGATCACCGCGCAGCCGAAATTGCGCAGGCGCGAGCGGGCGAAATCGGCGTTGTTGCCGGCCAGCCGCACCACCAGCGGCAAGGACCGGCCGCTGCGCCGCAGGGCGATGCCGAGCCCCTCGGCGATGGTGTCGCAGGGCTGCATGCCGCCGCCATGGACGTTGACCAGGATCGCGCGCGTCGCCGGGTTGTCGAGCAGCAGACGGAAGCCCTGGGCGATGTCGAGGCTGTTCGCGGTGGTCCTGATGTCCATGAAGTTGGCCGGCCGCCCCTTGGCCGCGACGAGCATGTCGAGCGTGGCGAGGCCGAGCCCGGCGCCATTCGCGACGATTCCGATCGTGCCGTCGAGCTGGACATAGTTGAGCTGATGGCGCTGCGCCTGCAACTCGGCAGCGCTGGTGTCGTCCTCGTCGCGCAGCGCCGCCAGTTCCGGATGCCGAAACAACGCGTTGTCGTCGAGCATCATCTTGACGTCGAGCGCGACGAGGGAGCCTGTCGCAGTCACGGCCAGCGGGTTGATCTCGATCAGACTGGCGTCGAGCTCGCCGAAGGCGCGCCGGAGACTATCGATCAGCGCACAGCCCTGCTCGTGCAGCGCACCCTCGAGCCCGAGCGCCGTGGCGAAGGCCGCCACCTCCTGCGTCCGCGCCTCGCTGCCGGAGCCGAGACCGAGCCGGTTGAGCAGGATTTCGCCGCGCGCCGCCTGCTCCTCGATATCCACGCCGCCTCTGGCACTGCCGATCAGCGTCAGCTCGCCCGAAGAGGCATCGATCAGCAAGGCGAGATGAAGCTCGCGCACCGCGGCAATCGCGGTTTCGACGAGGACGCGCCTGACCTTCTGGCCGGTTGGCCCGGTCTGCGCGGTCACCAGCGACATGCCGAGCAAATCGCGAGCAACAGCTGCGGCGGCAGCAGGATCGCCGGCCGGCTGAACGCCACCGGCGCGCTGGCGCCCGCCGGCATGGATCTGCGCCTTGACCAGCACCGGACCGCCGAGACGCCGGGCGACCTGGCCGGCCTCGCCAGCCTGGATCGCGACGCCGCCTGCCGGCACCTGCAGGCCGTAACGAGCGAGGAGCTGCTTCGCCTGGAATTCATGGATTCTCACGACCCGGTCCTCCGCGAGCACACGGCAGCAGGCACTGCTATCTGGCATACATTATGCCAGAAAGATGCGCATGACAATGGGATCGACTTTTGACAGCAGGAGGGAACCGGTCGGCGTCACGATCGAGGCCGGCGACGTCGTTTTTCGATCTCGATAGGCTCCTGCTTTATCCGCTGCAGCTCGCCTTTGGCAGGACGCCGACCACAGCCAGGACCACGCTGACCGGCCCTTGTTCCAGTGCCGACGCGTCTCGGACGATCAATGCCGGCTACGATCTCAAGCATCCCTTCATCGCCTCGGAAGGCACACTCGGCATCGTCACCGCCGCTGCGCTCAAGCTGCACGCGGCGGCACGCTCGCGCGCAATGGCGCTGGCATCCACGGGGCAGTTCATTCACATCAACCCGCGCACACGCCTGGTTGTCGTGGTCCTGCGACCCGCTCGAAGCCGGGCGATCGCCGCCGCCTCGAAATCAGCGACGACGCCTTCTTCGCCGCCTTGGCAAGCTATCTTTGAGCTTAGGCAACCTCCTGTGGGCCCGCGAGCACCCGATCGGCCTCAGATCGCCGCCTCACACAAAGGCGAGCGGCCGTCCTCCATGCGGATGGGCGATCACGCCGACCTCGACGCCGTAGATCATGCGCAGCACATCGGGACGCACGATCTCGTCGGGCGTGCCGCGCGCGACGAGCCGGCCGGAGTGCAGCGCTATGAGCTCGTCGCAGAAGCGGGCGGCCATGTTGACATCATGCAGGACGACGACGATGCCGAGGCCATGCTCGTGCGACAAGCGCTGCACGAGCGTCAGCACCTCCATCTGATGGGCGAGGTCGAGCGCCGCGATCGGCTCGTCGAGCAGGAGGCATTGGGCATCCTGCGCCACCAGCATGGCGAGCCAGGCGCGCTGGCGCTCGCCGCCCGACAAGGTATCGACGAGACGCTCGGCGAAGGGCTCGATATCGGTCAGCGCCATGGCCTCGCCGACCTTGTCGCGGTCGCGCCGGCCGAAGCGGCCGAGCGCCCCGTGCCAGGGGTAGCGGCCAAGCGCGACCAGCTCCTTGACCAGCATGCCGGCGGCGGGCGGCGTCTGTTGCGGCAAGTAGGCGACCCGGCGCGCGAAGGCGCGGTTGTCCCAGCTCTCGATCGGACGTCCGGCATAAGATAGGACGCCGCGCGAGGGCTGCTGCTGCCGCGCCAGCAGCTTCACCATCGTCGACTTGCCCGATCCGTTGTGACCGAGGATGCCGATCACCTTGCCAGCACCCAGGTCGAGCGACAGCGGTTCCAGCAGGACACGGCCCGCTATCGAGAAGCCGACCTCCTCAAGCGTGAACAGGGGGCCGCTCGTCTGCGGCCCCGCGTCGATCGCCTGGGGTGCGGCGCTGAAGCGCCCGGCGGCGCTCGCAATCGCTTCAGTCTGCATCACTCACCATGGTCGTGCACATCGGCGTGACCCCGGCGCCAATAGGCGGCGACGAGATGGCGGTCCTTGGGCAGCTGTTTTTCTGCCCGCAGATGCTTGCGGATGGCCCGTGCAGCGGCCTGTTCGCAACCGGCGAAGACGAAGGGGCTTCCCTGGTCCGGCAGGGCGATGCTGCGCACCGCCTGCGGCAGCAGATCGGTCGAGCCGGCCGGCGCGCCCTCGCGATGCAGCCAGGTCACCTCGATCATGGCTTTCGAAGCGATCTCCTGCTGCTCGGAGGCGTCAGCCACCTCGATCACGATGCTGGCCCGAGTAGAACTCGGCAATGTCTCGGCAATACGCGCGATCGCCGGCAGGGCCGTCTCGTCGCCGCAGAGCAGATACCAGTCGGCCGGGATCACGTCGCCGCCGCCTGGTCCGAGCAGGCCGACGCGATCGCCCGGCTTCGCTTGGCGCGCCCAGATCGAGCCCGGCGAGTCGTCATGCAGCACGACGTCGATGTCGAGCTCGCCACGGGCATGGTCGATCGATCGGATCGTGTAGGTCCGCTTCGCCAGCGCGTCGTCGCCCTCCGGCCAGATCACCCGGCTGTCGGGCCCGACGCTCGGCCAAACCGGCTCGCGCCCGCGCGGCGGGATCAGGACACGCACATGCAGGCCGCCGCTGGTGAAGTGGCCGGGGTCGTCGCAGGCGACGGTGACGCGCCGCATCGCGGGGGTGATGTCACGGGCGCCGCGCACGACGACCTCGCGGAAATACGGGATATGGGTCTCGCCGACCGCGTCGCCCTGCCAGTCCAGCGCGATGGTCTCGCCATCGGCGAATTCGACGAGATGTTCGGCGACGGAGGATTTGACGACAAAGAGATAGCTCTTGGTCGGCGAGGCGACGGTGATGTCCAGCGCATTCGCTGCAACCTTCAACTGGACCGCTCCGAATATCCCCTCAACCCGGGCATTGTCGGCCTCTCGCGTGACTGTCCCATGGTCAACGAAGTGGTCGCAGAGCCGGTCGAGCATGCTGGCCGGGTTGATGAGCGCAACCCGGGCGCTGGCGTGCAAGTTGGTATCGTCAGCCATGCCGGCTCCCTGTGCGATTCAACAGCCAGATCAGATAGGGACCGCCGATCAGAGCCGCAAACAGTCCGGTTGGCACCTGATAGGGGAAGGCGACGAGACGCGCGAGCCAGTCGGCCAGGATCAGCACGCCGCAGCCGATCAGGAGCGAGGCGACGAGCTGGTCGCGGGCCCGCGCAAAGCCGGCGAAGCGCGCCAGATGCGGCGCGATCAGGCCGATCAGGCTGAGCGGGCCGACCAATAGCGAGGCGACCGCCGTCGCCAAGGCCGCCAACGCAGCGAGGATGAGACGGCTGCCCGCGACGGAGAGGCCGAGGCTACGGCTCGCCACCTCGCCCAAGGGCATCAGATCGAGCCAGCGCGTCGCCAAGAAAAGCGGCGCGATCAGCAGCAGGCAGGCGGCCAATCCGACCCAGACTTCGATCTCGCCGGCGCGGTTGGTCGAGCCGGAGAGCCAGGTCAGCAGCACATAGGCGCGCAAATCGCCCTTGGCGAGCGCCGTCGAGACCAGGGCCATGCAGAGCGCGCCCATGGCGATGCCGGCGAGCAGCAGGCGCTGCGAGCCGATGCCGGGTCGCCCCGCCAGGACGAGCATCACAAGAAGCACGGAGAGCGAGCCACCGGCGATGCCGAGCAGCATCGAGAACGGGCTGAACGGCAGCAGCGCGAGCGCGAGCGTTAGGCCAACGCCGCCGCCGGCGCTGACGCCGAGAACCTCGGGTCCGGCCAATGGATTGGCGGTGAGGCGCTGCATCAGGCAGCCGGCGGCGCCGAGCAACGCCCCCGCGGCGCCCGCCGCAACCAGACGCGGACCACGGAAGGGCAGCAGCTCGGCGAAGAGGCCGTCCATCGCGATACCCCAGCCCTGCGGTCCGCGCCCGAGGACAAGGCCGAGCAGGGCGACAATCGCGACCGCCGCCGCGAGGCCGGCGAGTGCCGGCAGCGGACGCCCGATGCGATGCGTCGGTGTCATGGCGTCGACGGCTTGAGCAGGCGGGGCCGGCGGGACGCGGCGCATCAGCCACAGCAACAGCGGGCCGCCGAGCAGGGCGGTGGCGGCGCCGGTCGGAGCCAGATCGTTGAAGCCGGAGCCGAGCAGTTGCACCGCGCTGTCAGTGATGGAGAGCAGCAGCGCCCCGACCGCCGGCGCCGCCAGGAGCAGCCGGCGCGGCGTGCGGGCGCCGAATTCGCGCGCCAGCGCCGGGGCGGCGAGGCCGACGAAGCCGATGACGCCGACCTCGGCGGTGACGCTGGCCGCGAGCCAGATCGCCACCGCGAGCACGGCGAAGCGGGCGGCATGTAAGGCGAGGCCGAGATTGCGGGCGATGCCATCGTCGAGCCCCAGCAGCGCGAGCGGACGCAACAGCAGCGCTGCCGCGAGCCAGCACAGCAGCAGGCGCGGGCCGAGCGCCAGAACCGCGTCCCAGCTCTGCTGGTGGAGCGAGCCGGCGCCCCAGATGAACAGCGAGAGCACATAGTCGCCCTTGGCGAGGATGACGGTCGCGCTCAGGGCAGCGGCCAGCAGCGAGACGACCATGCCGGAGAGGACCACCGTCAGCGGCTCGAGCCCGCGCCGCCAGCTCAGCCCGAGCACGAGGGCGACGGCGAGGAAAGCGCCGGCGAGCGCGACGCCTTCGCGCGAGAAGACGATCGCTGCGGGAGCAAAGGCGGTCGCGATGGTCAGTGCCAGTTGCGCGCCCGAGACGACGCCGAGCGTCGAGGCGTCGGCGATCGGATTACGCAAGACACCTTGCAACAGCAGGCCGGCGAGCCCGAGCGCGGCGCCGCAGATCAACGCGGCAACGGAACGCGGGACGAGGCTGTGCCAGAGCAGGATATGGTCGAGCTGCCGTGCGAGCTCGGCCGATGCCGGCACCGGCGGGCGCATCGTCATCACGGCGGCGAGCAGCGTCGCAGCCGCCAGCGTGGCGATTAGCCAGAGACCGGGATGGCGGCCCGGTCTGGACGGTACCGCCATGGCCGCCTCAGCCATGTACCGGTCCCTTGGCCAGTAGCGCCTCCGCCAGAAGCCGGGCGAAGCGCCGCGCCGCCGGCAGACCGCCATAGGGATTGATCGAGGCGAGCGGCAGCAAGCGCCCGGCGCGGACGCTAGGCAGCGCGTTCCAGAAGGTGCTGCCCGCGAGCACCTCGAGCGCGCCGGGCGGGACCGGCGGGATCAGGGCAATCCAGGCATCAGGCACACGCGCCAGCGCCTCCAGGCCGACCGGCGCCATGGCCGAATAGCTGGTATCGTCGCTCCAGGCATTGGCGAGGCCGAGCCGCTTCAGAACCTCGCCGAACATGCTGTCGGCGCCGAAGACGCGGAAATGCCTGGGGTCGCCGAGGTTGATCGGGATGACCGGCCGCGCCGCATGCGGCGTCAGCCGCTCGCGCAGGGCGGCGAACTCCGCCTCGGCTTCGGCGATGTAGCGCTCGGCCTCATTGCTCCTGCCGAGCCTTGCGCCGATGCTTCGCATCATCGCCGCCGCTGGCTCGTAGGGCGGGCGACCAGGCACATAGATCGAGAAGCGCTCGACCGGCGCGATGCGGGCGAGCCTTGGCTCCGAGCTGACATAGAAGCTCGACGAGTAGATCAGCTCTGGCCGCGAGAGCAGCAGCAATTCGAAATTGACCGTGCCGCGCAGGCCGAGATCAGTGACGCCTGCCGGAACCGCCGGCTCGACCGCGACCTCGCGGAACTGCAGCAATTCGGGCGCGGCCACCGGCAGGGCGCCAAGCGCGAGCAGGGTCTCCAGCACCGACCAGTCGACGGTTGCGACGCGCAGGCCGACGGCATGAGCCGGGCGCGGCAAGGCAGCCACCGCCAGGGTGGCGAGCGTCTCGCGCCGTGTCGGGAGCCTCAAATTCATGGGTACCGGTCTAACATGGGCGAAAGCCGCAGCGGGAGCCGCGGCGTTTCGATGTCGTGCGGGTCCGTTGCCTCTACCACCGATAATTGGCCGAGACGGTGATGGTGCGGGCGTCGCCATAGCCGCAGCCGGACTGGCCGTTGCAGCTCTTCACATAGGCCTTGTCGAACAGGTTGGTGACGTTGAGCGCCATGCCCCAATTGCCGATCTGGTAGCGGATCGCGGCATCGACCAGGGTCGCGGCCGGCACCTTCAGCGTGTTCTCGGCATTGGCGTAGGAGCTGCCGACATAGCGGACGCCGGCGCCGAGGCCGAGGCCTTTGAAGGCGCCGTCCGGCACGGTGTAGTCGAGCCAGGCCGAGGCGGTCACCTCCGGCACGACCACCGGCGTCTTGCCGACCAGCAGCGGGCGGGTGTCCCGCGTCGTCTTCAGATCGAAGGCGGTGAAGGAGGCGAGCAGCTTCAGGTCCTTGGTGATGTTGGCCTTGGCCTCGAATTCGAAGCCGCGCGATGTCACCTCGCCGAGCTGCTGCTGGGCGAACGGGTTGAGAGCGGTCGGCGCCGGGTTCAGCACGTTGCGCTTGGTGATGTGGAAAACCGAGGCGGTGAGCAGCGCGTCCATGAAGCTCGGCTTGTACTTCACTCCGGCTTCGTATTGCTGGCCTTCCTCCGGGCGGAAGGGCTGGCCGGGGCCGCCGAGCAGGTTCGGGACAGCGTCGAAGACCGGGGTGAAGAAGGTCGCGGCGCTGACATAGGGTGCCAGCCCATTGGCGAACTCGTAGCCGAGGCCGGCGCGGCCGCTCCAGGACGCCTCCTTCTTGTCGTAGGTCGGCGAGAACAGAAGCCCTGCCGGGCTCACCGACTTCTTGTCGACATAGTCGTAGCGGCCGTTCAGCGTCACCAGCCAGCCGCCGCCGAAGCGGATCTGGTCCTGGGCGTAGAAGCCGATCTGGTGATGCTTCAGGTCCTGGTTCAGATAGACGCCGGTCGGGCCCTGCGGCGCGCCGTAGACCGGATTGGTCACGCTGATCGTGGTCGCGCCGCCCGAAGCCTGGGTATGGTCGATGTTGAAGTATTTGTAGTCGACGCCGAAGAGCAGCGAGTGCTCGAGCGGCCCGGTGACGAGCTTGCCGTCGATGCGATTGTCGACCGTGAAGGTCCTGACCCGCGTGCGCTCCTGGAAGCCGATGCGGTAGAGCTGGTAGTCGGGTCCGAGCGGCTGCAAGCGGTCGCCGAAGGGCGCGTCAGGTCCGGCATAGCCGAAGCCATAGGGGCCGAGCTGAGAGCCCTTCATCACGCCGTAGCGCAGGTTCTGGGTGAAGGTCCAATTGTTGGCGAACTGGTGCTGGAACTCGTAGCCGAGCAGCGCCTGCGTCCGCTCCTGATCGTCGATCGCCGGCTCGCCATAGAAGGCCTCGCGCCGGATCCTGCCGAAGGGCGCATTCCTCACCGTGCCGATATAGGGCAGGAAGCCGCCGCCGACATGGACCTGGTCGAGCGCCGCATACATGCCATAAGCGGTGAAGCGGGTGGCGCCATTGGGCTGATAGCTGATCTGCGGCATGATCACGCCGCGGAAATCCTTGGAATAGTCGGTGTACTGGTCGCCGCCGGAGAGCCTGCCGGTCAGGCGCGTGCTCCAGACGCCCTGCTTGTCGCTGACGCCGATATCGATGCCGGTATAGGCGTTGCCCCAGTTGTTGATGCCGGCCTCGACATAGCCGAAATTCTTACCCGTTGGGCGCTTGCTGACGAGGTTGACGATGCCGCCGGGCGTCGAGCCGCCATAGAGCACAGAGGCCGGGCCTTTCAGCACCTCGACGCGCTCGAGCAGGAACGGATCGATCTGGAAGCCGCCGAAGCCGTAGGAATAGAGCTGCAGCCCGTCCATGAAGACGCCGGTCTGCGTCGCCTGGAAGCCGCGGATGAAGATCCAGTCGGTATCGGGATCGGGGCCGAAGGTCTGGGCGGCGACGCCGGCGGTGTAGCGCAGCGCTTCGTCGACCTTGAGCGCCTTGCGGTCGTCGATCTCGTCGCGGCCGAGCACCGAGACGGCCTGCGGAATCGCGGTGATCGTCGTGTTCGCCTTGGAGCCGGTCGCCGAGCGGGTCGCGACATACCCATTGACCGGGCCGGCCGTCGTGCCGCCCTCGCCCTCGACCACGATGGTGTCGAGCTGGACCGTCGGAGCGGGCTGCGCCTGCGCCATGGCGGCGCTGGCACTGAGCATGGCGAACGAGACAGTCGAACTAAGACTAAATCCAGATTTCATCTTTTGCTTGTAGCACATTTCCAATCCCGGCCCCAGCAAATGCCGCCATTTCAGAACTGATCAAATTTAGAATCATTCAAAGGCGGAGCTCAGCTTTCTGTTCGGCAATATCAGCAACGCGCAGGGCAGGATTGATCGTTTCTGTCATGCATTGAACGATCTTGGGCGCGAGTTTACAATTGGCTTGACCACGTTGCATTTTGATCACGCGCCGCAAGGCGACTCCTCGCCGCTCCGGAGGCTAGCCATGGGTTTCCAGCCGCGCATGCGTTCGGTCCGCGAGGGCATCAGCGTCATCGGCGCGCTGAAATACAGGGTCTGGAACGGCGTCGTCGCCGATCTCTGGCAGGCCGAATGCCAGGCCGGCGCCAGCGGCGAATATGTCTCCGAGCATCCGCGCCTGTTCGTGGTCCTCGACAAGGTCGGCGGCCATTTCGAGACGCGCCTCCGTCCGAACGAGCCCGGCATTTCGAGCAGCGCCCGCGCCAACGCCATCAGCTTCATGCCGGCGGGCGTGCCGGTCTGGGGGCGCTCGCAGCAGCGCATGCGCATCCGCCATCTCGACCTGCACTTCGATGCCGCGACCGTCAGCGAGCGGCTCGGAGAGGCGCTGTCGCCCGAGCGGCTGGCGCAGCCGCGCATCGGTTTCTCGAATCCGCGCATCCTGACGCTGGCGCGCCTGATCGCCGGCGAGTGCGCCGAGCCGGACGCGCGGCACGACCTCTATGGTGATGGGCTCGTGCTCGCCGTGCTGATCGACCTCTTCGGCATACGCGCCAACGCGCCGCGCCGACGCTCGCCGCTGAGCAATTGGCAGCTCAAGGCGGTGACCGACTACATCACCGAGCATGCCGCGGGCACGATCCGGCTGCAGGACCTCGCCGAACTCGTCGGCATGTCACAGTCGCATTTCAGCCACGCCTTCAAGGCCTCGACCGGCCTGCCGCCGCATCAATGGCAACTCAAGGCCCGGATCGAGCGCGGCCAGCGCCTGCTGGCATCGAGTGAACGTCCGCTGACCGAGATCGCAGCCGATGCCGGCTTCTCCGACCAGGCCCATTTCACCCGCGTCTTCCGCCGCATGGTCGGCGAGACGCCGGCGGCCTGGCGCCGCAGCGCCCTGGGCGAATAGCGAACTAGCTCGGTCGGGCAGGCCCAAGTTTACGCCCAGGCATGGTCGACGGACGACTTCTACGCTGCGGTCCGCTTTGAATTTCGCTTATTTTTCAGGGGTTTGGAGTGGTGCCGCAAGAGGGATTCGAACCCCCGACCCCCTCATTACGAATGAGGTGCTCTACCAGCTGAGCTATTGCGGCGACGGGTGGGGCTGTATCAGCCCGACTCGATTTTGACAAGGCAGGCAGGCGCTGCAAGGCAGCAGAATTCACGCCTGATCGCGGAATGGCCCTGGATTCGCGAGCACCGCCCCTGCCCTTCAGCCCTTCCTGAGCTTCTCCGTCTCGGCCTTCTCCTGGCCGAGCGCGACGATACCGCGGCGGATGGCGCGCGTGCGGGTGAAATGCTTGTGCAGGGTCTCGCCGTCGCCATAACGGATGGCGCGGGTGAGCAAAGCCAGGTCCTCGTTGAAGCGGCCGAGCATTTCCAGCACCGCCTCCTTGTTGGCGAGGAAGACGTCGCGCCACATGGTCGGATCCGAGGCCGCGATGCGGGTGAAGTCGCGGAAGCCGCCGGCCGAGAACTTGATCACCTCCGACTGCGTCACCGCCGCCAGATCCTCGGCGGTGCCGACGATGTTGTAGGCGATCAGATGCGGCAGATGGCTGGTGATGGCCAGCACCAGGTCATGATGCTGCGAGCCCATCACCTCGACGATCGCCGCCATGCCCTCCCAGAACTGGCGGGTGCGGGCGATCGCAGCCTCGTCGGTGCCGGGCGGCGGCGTCAGGATGCACCAGCGATCGAGAAAGAGGCTGGGGAAACCGGCATCAGGGCCGGAATTCTCGGTGCCGGCGACCGGATGGGCCGGGACGAAATGCACGCCCTCGGGCAGATGGGGCGTAACCGCCTCGACGACGGCATGCTTGACCGAGCCGACATCGGAGAGGATCGCGCCGGGCTTGAGCACCGCCGCGATCTCCTCCGCAACCACGCCGCAGGCGCCGACCGGCACGCAGAGCACGATGTGGTCGGCGTCGCGGGCGGCCTCGATCGCGGTCTCGGCGATCTCGTGGCCGAGGGCGAGTTCGCGGGCGCGGCGGCGGACATCGGCGTCGTGATCACTCAGCACGATCTGGCGGGCGAGGTTGAGCTCCTTGGCCGCATGGGCGATCGAGGAGCCGATCAGGCCGATGCCGATGATGGCGAGCCGCCCGAAGAGCGGCTCGTCGCGGCGCGGCGCAAAACTGTCCGGCGCGCTCACTTGGCCTTGCCCAGGAACTCGGCCAGGGCCGCGACGACGAGGCGGTTGGCCTCCTCGCTGCCGATGGTCATGCGCAGCGCATCGGGCAGGCCATAGGATGCGACCGAACGCAGGATCAGCCCGCGCTGGGTCAGGTAGGCGTCAGCCTCCTTCGCACTCTTGCCGGCGGCTGTCGGGAAATGGATCAGGAGGAAGTTGCCGACGGAGGGCGTGACGGAAAGGCCGAGCTTCTCCAGCTCGGCCGTGGTCCAGGCCAGCCATTTGTCGTTGTGCTCGATCGCCGATGCGATGTGCGCCTCGTCGGCAATCGCAGCGACGCCAGCCTCGATCGCAGCGCCGTTGACGTTGAACGGGCCGCGGGTGCGATTCAGCGCGTCGATGATGTGGGCGGGACCATAGGCCCAGCCGAGGCGCAGGTTCGCCAGGCCGTAGATCTTCGAGAAGGTGCGGGTCATCACGACGTTCTCTGATGTCGCGACCAATTCGAGACCAGAGGCATAGTCGTTGCGCCGGACATATTCGGCGTAGGCCGCGTCGAGCACCAGCAGCACATGAGGCGGCAGGCCGGCCTGCAGGCGCTTGACCTCGTCGAAGGGCAGATAGGTGCCGGTCGGGTTATTGGGATTGGCGAGGAAGACGATCTTGGTGCGCGGCGTCACCGCGGCGAGGATCGCGTCGATATCGGCGGTGAGCTTTGTCTCGGGCACGATCACCGGCTTGCCGCCGGCGGCGAGGATCGCGATCTTGTAGACGAGGAAGCCGTGCTGCGTGAACACGCCCTCGTCGCCATCGCCGAGATAGACCTTGGTGATCAGCTGCAGCAACTCGTCCGAGCCGGTTCCGCAGACGATGCGGTTGGCGTCGAGCCCGTAGCGGCCGGCGATGGCCTCGCGCAGCTTGGTGGCCGAGCCGTCGGGGTAGAGTTCCAGCTTGCCGGCGAGGTTGCCATAAGCCGCGATCGCCTTCGGGCTCGGGCCGAGCGGGGTCTCGTTGGAAGAGAGCTTGTGCAGCTTGACGCCGGCCGGAGCCGAGGACTTGCCGGGGACATAGGCCTCGATGTCGAGGACGCCGGGACGCGGGACGGGGCGGGAAGCGGGCAGAGCCATGGGGCTGGACCTTGAAGGAGTGATCAGCGGACGGATTTGAAAGCGAAGCGGGCGGCGTGGCTGCCGATCTCGGTCAGTTCCTTGAGGCCCGCGGGTTCGAGCGCGCTGCGGATGGCTTCGACCGGGGTTTCGCCGGAAGCGGCCACCAGCAGCGCCAGATGCGAGCCGTCGGCGGCGCTGGCCGAGACCTCGGCGAGGTGCTGGGCAAGGCCGTGGCGGAGTTGCTCCGACCAGCGCTCGACGCGGGCGGCATAGAGCACGATCTCGCGCACGGCGGCGTCGGTCAGCGGCTTGGCGATGCAGTAGACCGGCGTGCCGGCGGGATGATCGGGGCGCTCGATGAAGGGCAGGCGCGCAATGATCTTGGGCTGGTCGGCGCCGATCAGACCCTGCCACCAGACGCCGGCGCTGGCGCCGAGATCCATGCGGAAGATGCCGAGATCGCCGGCCGAGTCCGCCACCGCTGCGATCACGGCGCGGGCATCCTCATGGGTGACGAAAGGCACGGTGAAGCCGAAATGGAAGCGGGCGCTGTCGCGCATCGCCGCGTCGCCGCCGGAGATGTCGGCATGGACCGAGTAGTTCGCCTGCACGAAGGTGAAGGTCGCGATGATGATGCGCCAGATGCTCTCGACCGTATCGAGCGGCAGGAGACCCTGATGGCGCAGCGCCAGGCGCTTCATCATGTCGGCCTCGCGGCCAGGGCGGAAAGCCGAGCCGGACACTTGCGTCTTCTTGATCGCGATCAGCGTCTCGATGATCTGCGAGCGCTCCATCAGCAGGCCGTGCATCGCCGCATCGATGCGGTCGATCTCGCTGCGCAGGTCGGCGAGCGTGGTCGGGGCGGCTTGCGTCATGATGGCCAGACTTCTTTAATCGTGCCGGTCTCTTAGAGCATGCCGCGCCCCGATGGAACCACGCCGTCTTTCCGGGGCGGGCCGAAGGCCTGAGCCCGGAACCCATGACCACGGCAGGTCCTTAAAAGGGCGCTGAGCGGGCAACGCCTGTCCGGTCTGCCCCATGTTCATGGGTTCCGGGCTCGCGCTTGCAGCGCGCCCCGGAAAGACGGCTAGAGCCGTCGCAACGCATCGCCGCGTTGACAGGCGGGAAGAGCCGCGCCATCGGTAAAGTCCGCTATTACGAACGGACCGGGCGACAAGACAAATCCGAATGCCGAACCGGACGCAAGCTCCCGACCTCCTCGCCGACCCGCTGGCCGAAGCCAATCGGCCTTCGAGCCTGGTCGCCCAATTCGGGCCGGACAAGGCCCTGCAGCTCGATTCCGGCGCGACGCTGGAGCACTGGCAGATCGCCTATCAAACCTATGGCGAGCTCAATGCGGCGCGTTCCAACGCGGTATTGGTCTGCCACGCCCTGACCGGCGACCAGTATGTCGCGAGCCGCAACCCGGTCACCGGCAAGGGCGGCTGGTGGACGGCGATGATCGGGCCTGGCAAGCCTGTCGACACCGACCGCTTCTTCGTGATCTGCGCCAATGTGCTCGGCGGCTGCATGGGAACCACCGGCCCGGCCTCGACCAATCCCGAAACGGGCAAGCCCTGGGGCCTTGCCTTCCCGATGGTGACGATCCGCGACATGGTGCGGGCGCAGGCGCATCTCATCGACTCGCTCGGCATCGACAGCCTGTTCTGCGTCGCCGGCGGCTCGATGGGCGGGATGCAGGTGCTGCAATGGGCGGCGAGCTATCCGACGCGGGTGTTCTCGGCGCTGCCGCTCGCCACCGCCGCCAAGCACTCGGCCCAGAACATCGCCTTCCACGAGGTCGGCCGGCAGGCGGTGATGGCCGATCCGGACTGGCGCCAGGGCCGTTATCTCGACGAGGGCACGCGCCCGGCCAAGGGGCTCTCTGTCGCGCGCATGGGCGCGCACATCACCTATCTCTCGGAGCCGGCGCTGCACCGCAAATTCGGCCGCAAGCTGCAGGAGCGCAGCGCCCCGACCTTCACCTTCGACGCCGACTTCCAGGTCGAAAGCTATCTTCGCTACCAAGGCATCAGCTTCGTCGAGCGCTTCGACGCCAATTCCTATCTCTATGTGACGCGGGCGATGGACTATTTCGACCTCGCCGCCGACCATGACGGCGTGCTGGCGAAAGCCTTCGCCGGGACGCGGACGCGCTTTTGCGTCGCCTCCTTCACATCCGACTGGCTGTTCCCGACCAGCGACTCGCGCGCCATCGTGCACGCGCTGAACGCCGCCGGCGCCTCGGTCTCCTTCGTCGAGCTCGAAAGCGACAAGGGCCACGACGCCTTCCTGCTGGAAGAGCCCAACCTGTTCGCGACGACGCGCGGCTTCATCGGCGCCGCGGCGCGAGCCAGGGGGATCTGAGCATGGCACTGGCCGATACCCAGACCAACCGCATCGACCTGCGCCTCGTCGCCGAGATGGTGACGCCGGGCTCGCGGGTGCTCGACGTCGGCTGTGGCGACGGCGAATTGCTGTCATTGCTCGCCGAGACCCGCGGCGTCGACGGGCGCGGCATCGAATTGTCGCGCGAGGGCGTCGCCGGCTGCGTCGCGCGCGGGCTCTCGGTGATCCAGGGCGATGCCGACACCGACCTCGCCGACTATCCCGACGATTCGTTCGACTACGTCATCCTCTCTCAGACCATCCAGGCGACGCGCAATCCGCGCCATGTGCTGGAGCACATGCTGCGCATCGGCCGGCGCGCCATCGTCTCCTTCCCGAATTTCGGGCATTGGCGGATGCGCGCCCAAGTCTTCTTCATGGGCCGGATGCCGGTGACTGAATCCCTGCCCTACACGTGGTGGGAGACGCCCAACATCCATTTCTGCACGATCCGCGACTTCGTCGCGCTCTGCGACACGGTCGGTGCGGAAAAGGAGCGCGCGGTCGCGCTGGACGTCGCCGGCGGCAGGGTCGGCGTCAGCGCGCCCTGGTGGTTCTGGAACCTCTTCGGCGCGCAGGCGGTGTTTTTGCTGAAGCGGGGGTAGGCCCGCACCCGTCACGCTCGGGCTTGACCCAAGCACCTTGCGCCGGAAGAGGCTCCTGTCGGCGCCTCCTCGCCACAAGATTCTCGGGTCTTCGCTTCGCTCCGCCCGAGAATGACGGCCCCCTTTAGAACGCCTCTTCCCAGTTCCGGCTCAGCCGCATCGCCGAGTTGATCAGCCCGACCATCGAATAGGTCTGCGGGAAGTTGCCCCAGAGTTCGCCCGTCTCCAGATCGGCATCCTCCGAGAGCAGGCCGAAGCTGTTTCGGCGCTGCAGGATGCGGCCGAACAGCTCCTTGGCCTCGTCCTTGCGGCCGATCGCGTGCAGCGCATCGACATACCAGAAGGCGCAGATCAGGAAGCCGGTGTGCATGAAGCCGAAATCGTCTTCTGTGCCATAGCGCAGGATGAGATCGCCGCGGCCGAGCTCGCGGCCGATCGCCTCCACGGTCGCGATGTAGCGGGGATCGTCCGGCTTGACGAAGCCGAGCTCGGCGATCAGGAGCAGCGTCGCGTCGAGATCGGCCCCGTCGAAAGTCGAGACGAAATGGCCCTTCTCCTGGTTCCAGATCCGGTCGGAGATGATGCCCTTCAGGCGCTTGGCTTCGCCGCGCCAGTACTCCTTGCGATCGGCGCGGCCGAGCGTGCCGGCGATGCGGGCGAGCCGGTCGCAGGCCGCCCAGCACATCACGCTGGAGAAGGAATGGACCACCTCTTTCTCCCGTAGTTCCCAGGGGCCGGCATCGGGCTTGTCAAAGACCGAGATCGCACGTTCGCCCATGCGCTCGAGCTGGGCGAAGAGTGCTTCCTTGCCGGGCTGGATCAGGCGGCGGTCGAAGAAGGAGTGGGTCGCGGCGAGGACGACGGCGCCATAGCCGTCGTTTTGGATCTGCGTCGCCGCGCCGTTGCCGACACGGACCGGCTGATGGCCACGATAGCCGGCGAGGTTCGGCACCTCGAACTCGCGCAGTTCGCCGCCGCGCGTGATCGGGTAGAGCGGCGGCAGGTGCTCGGCGCCGCTCTCCGAATAGGTGTCGACGATATTGGTGATGAAGCCGAGATAGTCCTCCATCGTCCGCGTCGTGCCAAGGCGATTGAGGGCGTGGACGACGAAATAGGCGTCGCGCAGCCAGCAGAAGCGATAGTCCCAGTTGCGCTGCGTGCCCGGCGCCTCTGGGATAGAGGTCGTCAGCGCCGCGACGATGGCGCCGCTCTCCTCGAAGGAGCAGAGCTTCAGCGTGATCGCGGCACGAATGACCTCGCGCTGCCACTCGAACGGAATCGAGAGCGAGCGGACCCAATCGCGCCAGTAGTCGGTGGTCTTGTCGAGAAATTCGCGCGAGGTCGTCTCGATCTCGGCGCGCAGGGCCTCGTCCGAGCCGATGAAGAAGGAGAACGGCTTCTCGACCGCAAAGGGGATACTCTCCAGCACGTAAGAGACCGGCGCGTCCGTCGTTAGCCGGATGGTCTGGTCGGCGCCGACGAAGCGGACATGGTTGGAGCCGCGCGTGATCTCGTCCGGCTCCTCGCCGAGGCCGAGGCAGGGCTTGACCACGACGCGGATGCGCGGGCGGCCGGAGATGCGCCGGACCCGACGCACGAGCTGCGGCGGCCGGAAAAAACGCTCGTAGCGGACGAAGCGCGGGGCGAAATCGAGAATCTCCAGCGCATTGCCCTGATCGTCGGACAGCACCGAGGAGAGGATCGCGGTGTTGTCGAGATAGCTCTGCTCGCAGCGGGTCATCCCGACCATCTCGATGGCGAAGACGCCCTTCTTCGGTACGGCGTCGCCGTCGTCGATCTGGTTGTCGATCAGCGCGCAGAACACCGGGTCGCGGTCGAAGCGCGGAAAGCAGCTCCAAACGATGCGCGCCTGCCGATCGATCAGCGCGGCGATCGTGCAATTGCCGATGACGCCGAGATCGAGCGAGGCCGCTCTCGGCGAGGCGGTGGTCGTCACAGTCATGCCTGTTCCTGAAGTCAGCCCTGGAGGAAAGATTCGAGCGTGAGGTCGCCGCCTTCGGCAGCGGCGAGGAGAACATGGCGCAGCGCCGTCGGCGAAGCGAGGCGATGGCGGGCGCAGGTCTCACCATCGCCGATCCGGATCGACAAGCCGTCCGCGGCATTGACGGCGGCGAAACCGTCCTCGTCGGTAATGTCGTCGCCGATGAAGACCGGGGTGCGGCCGACATAACCGTCCTGCTGCAGCAGCCACTTGATTGCGCCGCCCTTGCTGGCGGTCGCCGGAACCAGCTCGGCGACAGCCTTGCCCCGCTGCAGACGCATGGACGGGCCGATCTCGGTCGCAACCTCCTCCATCAGCGCAAGCGCTTCGTCGGCGAGCGACGGCGCCAGCCGCCAGTGCAGCGCCACCGATTGGCGCTTGTCCTCGACGATGACGCCGATATGGGCATTGGCGAAGCGGACCATCTTGCGGATCGCGGCCTTTATTGCCTCCGAAGGCGCAGCGAGCGGCGCCTCGGCGCCGTCAAGACGGATCTGGGCGCCGTGCAAGCCGGCGGTGTCGAAACGATAGGGCGTCATCATCTCGTCGAGCAGTCCAACCGGCCGACCCGAGACCAGGGCCAGCGCTCCGCCAAGCCGCTGACGAAGCGCCTCCAGCGCTCCCGGCAGGCGCCGGTCGATCTTCACATCCTCCGGCGAAGGCGCGATCTCGACCAGGGTTCCATCGAAATCCAGGAACAAAGCGATCTGCCCGGTCAGGGCAGCCGCTTTTGCGGGAGTCTTGGTGATTTCGGGGCTCGGCATCTCTGACATGGCGATCTGGTTAGAAGGCGAAGCGGGCAAAAGCACGACAGGCCGTCCCCTCATCGCCACATTCAAAGTTCAGTTTGGCACGAGGTCACCATGATCCAGTCACGACGGCGACGCGATCCGGCCGGCGAGCCCGCCTGCACACGAAACATTACGCCTGCCCGCGCGTTCTGTTCCCGCGCCATTACGGCAGCGTCAGCAAAAGTGAGGCATCATGCGTCTTGTCGTCGTGTCCAACCGCGTCACCATGCCCGATCGGGGCGAAAAGGTGGCGGCAGGTGGATTGGCGGTCGCGCTGCGCTCGGCCCTCGAACAGCATGGCGGCCTCTGGTTCGGCTGGAGCGGCGCGACGACGGCGGAGCCGGCGACCAGTGTCGAACCTGTGCGGCATGGCAAGGTCAGCTACGCGGTCACCGACCTGACCGAAGCCGAGCGGCAGAGCTATTATCTCGGCTTCGCCAATCGGGCACTCTGGCCGCTGATGCATTACCGGCTTGGCCTGACCGAGTTCAATCGCGCCGACTATGCCGGCTATCTCGGCGTCAACCGCCGCTTCGCCCGGCTGCTGATCCCGCTGCTCAAGCCCGACGACGTCATCTGGATCCACGACTACCATCTCATCCCGCTCGCAGCCGAACTGCGCCGGCGCGGCGTCACCAATCGGATCGGCTATTTCCATCACATCCCCTGGCCGCCGGCCGATGTGTTCAGCGCCCTGCCCTTCTCGGCGACGCTGATCAGCACGATGACGGCCTACGATCTGATTGGCCTGCAGACGCAGAACGACGTCGCCAATCTGGTCGGCGGGCTGGTGGCGCTCTGCGGGGCGCGTCGCGACGGCAACCGGGTCAAGGCCGGCCAGCGCGAGGCCGTGGTGCAAGCCTTCCCGATCGGCATCGATGTCGAGGGCTTCCGCAAGCTCTCCGTCGCCTCCGTCCGGGCGGCGACCCAGCCGGTGCGTGCAACCACCGCACCGCTCGGTAGCCGCAAGCTGGTGATCGGCGTCGACCGGCTCGACTATTCCAAGGGCATCGTCCAGCGGCTCGAAGCTTTCGGCACCTTCCTGCGCAATCACCCGGAGCATCGCGGCGAGGTCGGCCTGCTGCAGATCGCGCCCCCCTCGCGCAGCGACGTGCCCGAATATGCCGAGCTCGACCGGATGTCGGACGAGGTCGCCGGCAGGCTCAACGCCGCGCTCGGCGAGTTCGACTGGACACCGATCCGCATGGTGAAGAAAGCCTATTCCCGCAGTGCGCTCGCCGGCCTCTACCGGCGCGCCCAGGTCGGGCTGGTGACGCCGATGCGCGACGGCATGAACCTCGTCGCCAAGGAATATGTCGCCGCGCAGAACCCCGACGACCCGGGCGTGCTGGTGCTGTCGCGCTTCGCCGGCGCTGCGCAACAGCTCGGCGAGGCGCTGATCGTCAACCCGTTCGACACTCATGAGGTGGCCGAGGCGATCAGGACCGCGCTGGCCATGCCTCTATCGGAGCGACGGCGCCGCTTCGAGCGACTCTACGCGACGATCTCCTCGACCGACATCGACTGGTGGACGTCGCGCTATCTCGCCGCGCTCTCGGGCCTAGATATCCCCAGCGGCGACATCGTGCCGCCGGGGCGGCCCAAGACACCGCGCACCACACGCAGATCGGGCGCGAACGCCGGCTCCGCACGCCCCAATATGCCTGCCCGCTCCTCACTGTCGACGCGTGGCAAGGGCGAAACGGCAAACGCTAAGCCCTTGCCGAACGCTCCCTCCGCTGGCTAGAAGCACGTCGCCAAGGGGCGGCAGAACCCGGCTCGCGCTTGCGACTCAGCGGTTGCGGTGTCAGGTCTGCTGGGGATATTCGGCTGACATGGCCGTGGAGGCGGGCGGAGGGCTTTCTTGATGCGAGGCGCACTCGGGGGATCGGGCGTGCTCCTGCGCCGTCTCCGCGAGGTGATGGCGGCGCCGGTCAGTCCGCAGGAGCGGCTCGACCGGCTCGTCGTCGTGATCGCCGGCAACCTCGTGGCCGAGGTCTGCTCGGTCTATGTCCTGCGTGAAGACGGCTCGCTCGAACTCTACGCCACCGAAGGCCTCAATCGCGAGGCCGTCCACCTCACCACGATGCGCGCCGGCGAGGGCTTGGTCGGCCTGATCGCCAGCGAGGCGGAGCCGCTCGCGCTCTCCGACGCGCAGTCGCATCCGGCCTTCTCCTATCGGCCGGAAACCGGCGAAGAAATCTACCGCTCCTTCCTCGGCGTGCCGATCTTGCGCGGCGGCGCGGTGATGGGCGTGCTGGTCGTGCAGAACCGCGCCTCGCGACTCTACAGCGAGGACGAGGTCGAGTCGCTGCAGACCACGGCCATGATCATGGCCGAGATGATCGCAGCCGGCGGTCTCAAGGCCCTGTCGAAGCCCGGCGCCACCATCGGCCTCGACCGTCCCATCCACAGCATCGGCACCACCCTCGCCGACGGCGTCGGCCTCGGCCATGCCGTGCTGCACGAGCCGCGCGTCGCGATCACCAACCTGATCGCCGAGGATCCCGGCCGCGAGGTGCAGCGGCTGGAGGCCGCGATCGCGACGATGCGGCTCGCCATCGACGAGCTGATCGAGCGCGGCGACGTCGCCCATACCGGCGAGCACCGCGACGTGCTCGAAACCTTCCGCATGTTCGCCCACGACCAGGGCTGGCTCAGGCGCATGCGCGAGGTGGTGATGACCGGCCTCACCGCCGAGGCCGCGGTCGAGCGCGTCCAGTCGGACACCCGCGCCAAGATGCTGCGCCAGACCGATCCTTATCTGCGCGAGCGCCTGCACGACCTCGACGATCTCGCCAACCGTTTGCTGCGCACGCTGGTCGGCAAGTCGAACGGCGTCACCCGCGAGGATCTGCCGGAGAACGCGATCCTGATCGCGCGCTCGATGGGGCCGGCGGCGCTGCTCGACTATGATCGCCGGCATCTGCGCGGCGTCGTCCTCGAGGAAGGCGGCCCGACCAGTCATATCGCCATCGTGGCCCGGGCGCTCGGCATTCCCGCGGTCGGCGAGATCGCCAATGCCACCGCGCTGATCCAGGCGGGCGACGCCGTCATCGTCGACGGCCAGGCCGGCGAGGTGCAGATCAGGCCGCAGCCGGACGTCGAGAACGCCTACAAGGACAAGGCCCGCCTGCGCGCCCGCAAGCAGGAGCAGTACCGCAAGCTCAAGACGCAGCCGGCTGTGACCAAGGACGGCGTCGAGATCCAGCTGCAGATCAATGCCGGCCTGCTGGTCGATATGGCCAATCTGGAGGAGACCAACGCCTCGGGCGTCGGCCTCTTCCGCACCGAGCTGCAGTTCATGGTGGCGCAGCACATGCCGACCACGGCCGAGCAGCAGGCGCTCTACGATGCGGTGCTCAAGGTCGCGAACGGCCGGCCGGTGACGTTCCGGACGCTCGATATCGGCGGCGACAAGGTGCTGCCCTATATGGAGCGGCTGGAGGAAGAGAACCCCGCACTCGGCTGGCGCGCCATCCGCATCGGGCTCGACCGGCCGCGACTGCTGCGCGCCCAGGTGCGGGCGCTGCTGCGCGCCGGCGCCGGTTGCGACATGAAGATCATGCTGCCGATGGTGGCAACCGTGAACGAGTTCCTGCGCGCCCGCATGCTGGTGCGGCGGGAGCTCGCCATGCTGGAGCGCGACGGCCGCCCGGCGCCGGCGAGCCTGAAGCTCGGCGTCATGGTCGAGGTGCCGTCGCTGCTGTTCGAACTGCCGGAGATCGCGCGCGAAGCCGATTTCCTCTCGGTCGGCACCAACGATCTGATGCAGTTCCTGTTCGCGGCCGACCGTGAGAACAAGCGCGTCTCCGACCGCTTCGACCCCTTGAGCGCGGCGGGTCTGCGCGCTCTGCGCAACATCGTCGACGAAGCCGCCAAGGCCGACTGCCCGGTCACCGTCTGCGGCGAGATGGGCGGCAAGCCGATCGAGACTCTGGCGCTGATTGCGCTCGGCTATCGCTCCTTCTCGATGTCGTCGGCCTCGATCGGCCCGGTCAAGGCAATGCTGCGCGCGCTCGACGCCGGCAAGGCGCGCCAGCGGCTCGATGCCTGGCTCGGCTCCTCCGACGGCGCCGCAAGCCTGCGCCCGCTCCTCGCCGCGCTCGCCGCCGAGATGAAAGTGCCGGTCTAGCGACGCTTCTCCCGTCATCCGCGCACGCCTCCCCTTTTCGTTCAAGATCGTTTCCGCATCATGTCGCTCCAGCTCCCGCAAGACCGTCTCGACTCGATCGTCGCCCGCCATGCCGCGGCGAGCGACGCCATCAATCATGCGACCGAGGCGGCCCGCGTCGTCGAATTGTCGAAGGAGCTGGCCGAGCTCGATCCGGTGGTCGCGGCGATCGCGGCCTGGCGCAAGGCACAGAACGGGCTGGAAGAGGCGCTGGCGCTGATCGACGACCCCGCCACCGATGCCGAGATGCGCGACCTCGCCTATGAGGAGCGCGATGCGGCCAGGGCCGAAATCGAAGAGCGCGCGAGAGAGATCCTGATCGCGCTGCTGCCCAAGGACGCGGCCGACGAGCGCGGCGTCATCCTCGAAATCCGCGCCGGCACCGGTGGCGACGAAGCCTCGCTCTTCGCCGGCGATCTCTTGCGGATGTATCAGCGTTATGCTGCCGGCAAGGGCTGGAGCGTCGAGATCCTGACCGAGAGCGAGGGCACCGTCGGCGGCTTCAAGGAGGTCATCGCGGAGATCGCCGGCAAGGGCGTCTATGCCAAACTCAAATACGAATCCGGGGTGCACCGGGTGCAGCGCGTGCCCGACACCGAGGCGAGCGGGCGCATCCACACCTCGGCGGCGACCGTCGCCATGCTGCCGCTCGCCGGCGAGGTCGACATCGCGCTCGACGAGAAGGATCTGCGCATCGACACGATGCGGGCCCAAGGCGCCGGCGGCCAGCACGTCAACAAGACCGAGTCGGCGGTGCGCCTGACCCATATCCCGACCGGGATCGTGGTGCTGGTTCAGGACGAGCGCTCGCAGCACAAGAACAAGGCACGCGCCTACGAGCTGATGCGGGCGAAGCTCTACGACATGGAGCGCAGCCGGGCCGATGCCGAGCGCTCGGCCGACCGGCGCTCGCAGGTCGGCTCCGGCGACCGCTCCGAGCGCATCCGTACCTACAACTTCCCGCAGGGGCGCGTCACCGACCACCGCATCAATCTGACGCTCTACAAGCTCGACGAGATGATGCAGGGCCTGGTGCTCGACGAGATCATCGACGCGCTGACAGCGCAGCGCCAGGCCGAGCTGCTTACCGAGCAAGGCAGCGTGTGAAACCTTCGCCTCTCTCGCGCGTTCTGAACGCACCGACCGTTTTTCTGGGGAGGATAGAGAGATGAAAGTCCTGTTCAGCGCCATCGCCCTTGCCGCCGCCGTCGCCTTCGTGCCGGTCTCCGCGGGGGCCCAGGAGCGGACCGCCAAGAAGATCCTGAGCGGCCAGCCCGCCACGTTGCAGAAGGCCAAGACCGAATCGCAAGCGCGGCGTGATTGTCAGCGTCAGTTCCGCGGCGCTAAGGAGAGCAAGTCCGCGCTGCGGATCAAGATCAACGCCTGCGTCCAGGAAGGCATGCAGGGCAACTGACCGGCCGCGTGCCGGGCCAAGGACACGTTTGACCGGCACGGACCGACCAATCGATACGATCACGCCCGTTGCCTTACCGGCAGCGGGCGAAGCTGCATCGGCCGCCCGCAAGGCGATCGCGCTGGCGCTGAAGCGTGCCGGCGTCGCCGATTTCACCTTCGAGGCCCGCATCCTGATCGAGGACCTCGCAGGCGGCAGCGATCCGATCGACGGGGCTGCCGCCATCAGGCTGAACGATGCGCTCGCACGACGCCTCGCCGGCGAGCCGCTCTGGCGCATCCTCGGCGCTCGCGAGTTCTGGGGCCTGAGCTTTTCGCTTTCGCCGGGAACGCTGGAGCCCCGGCCGGACAGCGAAACCCTGATCGAGGCGGCGCTCGGCCATTTCGCCTCGCGCCGGCACGACGAACTGCGCATGCTCGATCTCGGCACCGGCACGGGCTGCCTGCTGGTCGCGACGCTGCGCGAGTTTCCGCACGCGAGCGGCGTCGGCGTCGACCTTGCGCCCGACGCGATCGCGACCGCAACCGGCAACGCCGCGCGCAATGGCGTCGCCGAACGGGCTGCGTTCCACCAGGGCAACTGGACTGCCGGGATCGACGAGTGTTTCGACCTGATTCTGTCGAATCCGCCCTATATCGGCAGCGCCGAAATCGCCGGCCTCGACCAAAACGTGCGCGAGCATGACCCGCTTCTGGCCCTCGATGGCGGGCCGGACGGGCTCGACGCCTATCGCGCGCTCGCTGCCGCCCTGCCCCGCCGCCTGAAGCCAGGGGGCCTCGCCATCCTGGAGATCGGCGCCGGACAGGAAGAGGCGGTCGTCGCGCTGATGAGGCAGGCCGGACTCAACCATCTCGACTCGCGCCGCGACCTCGGCGGCCACGTTCGCGCCCTCGTCTTCGGGCACGCTCCTTGAACGCTGCACAGCCAGCTGCGCGAATTTGCTTGGAAGAAGCCGCAAAACCAGCTATGCACGCATGGTCTTGAAGACAGTGTCGACAGCACATAACCTTTGGCCAGGTTCCGCAGAGCGGGCCGAACCCTCGGATCACTGCCAGACTCGACGTTACTGACATTGCGAGACCGAGGCTCCGACTGTGCGAGACAGCCGTTCGGAGGAGGAGCCGGCGAGGCTCCATTGGAAAGAGCGCGTGAAGACCCATACCGGCGCAGAGCCCTTCCAGGTCGAATTTCTTACGCGCGGCGCCGCAACCCGCCGCGCGATACGGCGTGCATGACGACCTCAAGGTTGCTTAGAATGAACACAACGCGAGACAGACGCGAATGAGACCAGGTCAGAACCGGCGCATGCGCGGCCGTAGCAACAATAACAACAACAATAATGGCAACCGGAAATCTCCCAACCCGCTGCAGCGGAGCTACGAGTCGAACGGTCCGGACGTGAAGGTCCGGGGTACAGCGCAGCATGTCGCAGAGAAATACCTGCAGCTCGCTCGCGACGCCCAGTCTTCGGGCGATCCGGTTGCGGCCGAGAACTATTTCCAGCACGCCGAGCACTACTATCGCATCCTGCTCGCTGCGCAGGAGCAGATGACCCAGCAGTTCGGACACACCTTCCAGCCGAATCGCGCCTTCGTCGAAGATGCCGACGAGCTCGAGGAGGAGGGCGAGGAGGACGCCAGCTTCCAAGGCGGACAGCCCCAGGGCGAGCGCCAGCACAACGGCGTGAATGGCCATGGCGGCCAGTCAGAGGACGGCGAAGGCGGCCAGAACAATGGCCAGCGCTTCGACCGGCCGCATCGCCAGGACCGGCAGGACCGCAATCTCGATCGCAACGGCCAGCGCCGCTTCGACCGCAATGACCGCCAGGATCGGGGCGAGCGTCAGGACCGCGGTGATCGCCAGGATCGCGGCGAGCGCCGCTTCGATCGGAACGAGGGCCAGAACGGTTCCTATATGCCGCGCCCGGAGGCCCAGCCCGGCGCCGAGCAACCGGACATCGCGCCGGTCCAGAGCCAGGGCGAGCGCCGCTTCGATCGGCCGGAACGCCAGGAACGCCCCGACAGGCCGCCGCGCGGCGAGCGTCCGTCGCGCCGCGACCGCGATCGTGACGAGGCCCGCGCCAGCAACAGCAACGAGGAGCAGGACGCTCCGGCCGGGCTGCCGGCCTTCCTGACCACGCCGACCCGTGTGCCGATCGCGATCGCCGAGGAGACCGAGGCTCCGGTCGCCGCCCCGCCGACAGCCGCCGCTCCGGCGGACGCAGATGGTGCAGAGGCCGCACCCGAGGCCAGCGAGAAGCCGAAGCGCCGGACGGCCCGGCGGCGTTCGCCGCGCGAGGTGATGGACGCTCTCGGCGGCGAAGGCGGCGAGACCCCGGCCGAGTGATCTGGCCAACGTGATGGAACAATGGAAAGGGCCCCGCCAGGGCCCTTTCGCTTTTCAGGCGACACCGAGGGCTGCCGGTTCACTGGCCTCGACCAGGGTCAACCGCTCGCCCTCGCCGAGTGTCCCCCCGGCGACGATCCGGCAATAGATGCCGCAATCGACATGGCCGTAGCCCTTCATCAGCGCCTTCGGGATTTGCAGGTCGCGGATACCGGTCACCGGATCGACATTGGTGGCGGCGCAGCGCTCGATCCGCTTGATCACCTGGAGTCGCAGGCCCGACGGCGCGACGAGTTCGCGGTCGACCAGATCGAGCTCGGCCCAGGCCGGCAGGCCCTCGACCATGACATTGCCGCGGAAGCGCAAGGGATCGACGGGAACGCCGAGCCGCGTCTCCAGGTCGGCGACGCTGGCGAGATTGATGATCGAGACGAAGCCCGAGCGTGAATCGGTGAAGCGATAGCCCAGCGGCGCCGCCAGCAGGCGTGGCTCGCCGCGCAGTTCATCCGGCATGAAGGCCTTGAAGAAGGCGGAGAGTTGCTCCCGGCCCGCTGCGGTTGCTATGGCGAACCTGGTCTCGACATCGTCATAACCAATGACGAGGTCACGACTGTCATCGTCGTAACGCGTGCGCAGACGCGCAAGCGCCTCGTTGCGCATCAGCATCAGGTATTTGATCTTGGGCTGATGCACCGGCTCGGCCGGATCGAAGCCGGAAGGGCCATTCTCGATGGCGAAGAGTCGGTCGCCGGGGACATAGCCGCCGGTCGGCAATTCGGTCCGGCTCAGGCGCTCGGGCGACAGGCCCTTCACTGGATAGCGATACAGCGAGGCGACGCGCATGGGCCCTGTCCTTCCGATTGCGAGGCGCCGGAAACTGCCACGCCAAGCGCCAGGACGCCACAGCAAGGACTGTCACGGCCGATGAAAGGATTCCATCGATCCGATCAATGCGGCTGCTCCGCGCCTTCCTCAACGCCCTCCTCATCGAGAATCGAGCGCTGGCAGCCCCAAGCGGAGAGCACGTCGTCGATCGCGTCGGCCACGAAGTAGCGCGCGGCGTCGCGCTCATAGCCCTCGGCGAGCAGGCGATCATAATCCGTATGGCTGTGCCGAACATGACTGCCGAGCGCGAGCCAGAGCGCGGTCGAGGGCGGCAGCGCCCGCATTTGCGCCCGTCCGGCCAGCGCAAGCACCGTCTCGGCGTCGAGCAGCGGGATGCCGGGCACGAGCGCCCGCAACGCCTTTCGAATCGCCTGTTGCCGCTTCGTGCCGACCATGACCGCAGGCTGGGCGCGGACCTTGACGATCGTCAATGTCAAAGCTGCCTCCCGCCCCTTACGTTGCGCGAAAGCAACACTATCTTTGAGGACGAGGGGCTGCCCATCGGGGGCCCTATCCCATCGAAAAGCAGCCGGCTCCGCCGCTTCGGGGCGCGACTGGCGTGCGGAGGCAGTTGAATGAACATTGAGAAGTATACCGACCGGGCAAAGGGTTTCCTCCAGGCCGCTCAGACGATCGCGATGCGCGAGGGCCATCAGCAATTCACGCCCGAGCATGTGCTGAAAGCACTGCTCGACGACAGCGAAGGCATGGCGGCCGGTCTAATCGACCGCGCCGGCGGACAGTCGCGGCAGGCCAAACAGCTGGTCGACGCGGCACTTTCCAAGCTCCCCAAGGTGAGCGGTGCCGGCGCATCGAGCCTGCATTTGACCCCTGCGCTGGCGCGCGTCTTCGATACTGCCGAGAAGGCGGCGGAGAAGGCCGGCGACAGCTTCGTCACGGTCGAGCGGCTGCTGCTCGCGCTGGCAATCGAGAAGGACAATGAGGCCGGTAAGATCCTGGCCAAGGCCGGCGTCACGCCGCAGGGCCTCAATGCCGCGATCGAGGCAATCCGCAAGGGCCGCACCGCCGATTCCGCCTCGGCCGAGCAGGGCTATGACGCGCTGAAGAAGTATGCTCGCGACCTCACCGCCGCGGCGCGCGAGGGCAAGCTCGATCCCGTCATCGGCCGCGACGAGGAAATCCGCCGCACCATCCAGGTGCTGAGCCGCCGCACCAAGAACAATCCGGTGCTGATCGGCGAGCCCGGCGTCGGCAAGACCGCGATCGCCGAGGGCCTGGCGCTGCGCATCGTCAATGGCGACGTCCCTGAGAGCCTGAAGGACAAGGAACTGCTCGCTCTCGACATGGGCGCGCTGATCGCCGGCGCGAAATATCGCGGCGAGTTCGAGGAGCGGCTGAAGGCCGTGCTTTCCGAGGTCTCGGCCGCGGCGGGCGGGGTCATTCTGTTCATCGACGAGATGCACACTTTGGTCGGCGCCGGCAAGACCGACGGCGCGATGGATGCGTCCAACCTGCTGAAGCCTGCTCTCTCCCGCGGCGAGCTGCACTGCGTCGGTGCGACCACGCTCGACGAGTACCGCAAATATGTCGAGAAGGATGCGGCGCTGGCGCGGCGCTTCCAGCCCGTCTTCGTCGACGAGCCGACGGTCGAGGACACGATCTCGATCCTGCGCGGCCTGAAGGAGAAGTACGAGCAGCATCACCGCGTGCGCATCACCGACTCGGCGCTGGTCTCGGCCGCGACCCTGTCGAACCGCTACATCACCGACCGTTTCCTGCCCGACAAGGCGATCGACCTCGTCGACGAGGCCTCGGCACGCCTGCGCATGCAGGTCGATTCCAAGCCCGAGGAGCTCGACTCGATCGACCGCGAGATCGTCCGGCTGAAGATCGAGCAGGAGGCGCTGAAGAAAGAGAACGATGCCGGCTCGAAGGAGCGGCTGCGGCGTCTCGAAGGCGAGCTCAGCGATCTTGAAACCCGCTCGGCCGCGATCACCGCGACCTGGAAGGCCGAGAAAGACAAGCTCGGCCAGGCGGCGGAGATCAAGACCAAGCTCGACAACGCCCGCAACGAGCTCGCCCAGGCGCAGCGGAAGGGCGAGTACCAGCGCGCCGGCGAGCTCGCCTATGGCGAGATCCCGCAGCTCGAGAAGCAGCTTTCCGAGATCGAGGCTAAGGGCGACACCTCCGGCATGGTCGAGGAAGCCGTGACGCCGGACCATGTCGCGCAGGTGGTCAGCCGCTGGACCGGCGTGCCGGTCGACAGGATGCTGGAAGGTGAGAAGGAGAAGCTCCTGCACATGGAGCAGAGCCTCAGCCAGCGTGTCGTCGGCCAGGCGGAGGCGGTCGAGGCCGTCTCCAAGGCGGTCAGGCGCGCGCGCGCCGGCCTTCAGGACCCGAACCGGCCGATCGGCTCGTTCATGTTCCTCGGGCCCACCGGCGTCGGCAAGACTGAGCTGACCAAGGCTCTGGCGGCGTTCCTGTTCGACGACGAGACGGCGATGGTCCGGCTCGACATGTCCGAATATATGGAGAAGCACTCGGTCAGCCGGCTGATCGGCGCGCCTCCCGGCTATGTCGGCTATGAGGAAGGCGGCGCGCTGACCGAAGCGGTCCGGCGCCGGCCCTATCAGGTCGTGCTGTTCGACGAGGTCGAGAAGGCGCATCCGGACGTGTTCAACGTCCTGCTGCAGGTGCTCGACGACGGGCGCCTGACCGACGGCCAGGGCCGCACGGTCGATTTCCGTAATGTGCTGATCATCATGACCTCCAACCTCGGCTCGGAGTTCCTGGTGAACCAGCCGGAAGGGCAGGACAGCGACGCGGTGCGCGACGAGGTGATGGGCGTTGTCCGCCATGCCTTCCGGCCGGAGTTCCTGAACCGGATCGACGACATCATCCTGTTCCACCGCCTGCGGCGGTCGGACATGGGCGCGATCGTCGACATCCAGATGGCCCGGCTCGCCAAGCTACTGGTCGACCGCAAGATCACGCTCGACCTCTCGGAGGAGGCGCGCGACTGGCTGGCCGAGAAGGGTTACGACCCCGCCTATGGCGCGCGCCCCCTGAAGCGCGTGATCCAGAAATCGGTGCAGGACCCGCTGGCGGAGCTCTTGCTCTCGGGCGCGATCCGCGACGGCGAGACCGTGCCGGTCACGGTCGGCCCCGCCGGGCTGATGCTCGGCGAGTTCACCGCCGCGAGCGAGAGCCGGCCGGCCGGTGTGGCGCTAAACTGATCCGCCTCTCGATCACAAAAAGCGAAGGGCGCCGCTCACGCGGCGCCCTTTTTCTTTCTGGGGCGTCATTCTCGGCCGAAGCGAAGCGCAGAGCCGAGAATCTCATGACGAGAAAGCGACGGACTAGCGCGCTCTCCGGCCCGAGATGCTCGGGTCAAGCCCGAGCATGACGTGTATGTCACTCCATCCGCGCCGCAGTCCGCATCACCGCCAGCGCCAGGGTCTGCGCGGCAGGGACGATGCTCTCGATCTCCAGGAACTCGTCCGGCGTATGGGCCATGCCGCCGACCGGGCCGACGCTGCAGAGCGTCGGGCAACCCTGCGCTGCGGTGAAGCCGGAATCGGCGCAGCCGCCGGTGTATTCGGCGGTCACCGCGATACCCAAGCCTGCCGCGGCCTCGCGATAGGTGTCGTAGAGCAAAAGCGAATCAGGCGTCTGCTCCAGCGGGTGGAATTCACCCTTGATGATCAGCGTGGCCGAAGAGCCCTCGACCACCGGCGTCTCGACGATCTCGCGGATCGCCTCGACCAGTTCCGCACGCTGAGCCGCCGTCTTGTAGCGCAAGTCGATCTCGCACCCGGCGGAGGGCGCCACTGTATTGACGGTCTGGCCGCCGCCGATCAGCCCGACATTGACGGTGATGCCGGCATCGAGGTCGGTCAGCCCCTGCAGGCGCGGGATCTTGTGGCCGAGATCGACGATGGCCGAGACGCCCTTCTCGTAATTCGCGCCGGAATGAGCCGCCTTGCCGGTAAACTCGGCGCGCATGAAGACGCCGCCCTTGCGGCCGGAGGTGATCGACTGCTTGTGATCGCGGTTGTACTCCGTTCCCGTGGGCAGCCGGCTCGGCTCGGCGTTGAAAACGCAGCGCGACTCGCGGGCGGCAGCCTCGATCACCGGCCGCGAGGACGGCGAGGCGATCTCCTCATCGCTGGTGGTCAGCATCATCAAAGGCGCCTTGAGGCCGCCATTTGCGGCGAAGGCGGCGGCGACGAAGGCCTCGATCACGAGCCCGGCCTTCATGTCGGCGACGCCCGGCCCATAGGCGCGGCCGTCGCGAATGGTGAAGGGCCGGCGGGTCGGCTCGCCCTCGGGGAAGACAGTGTCGCGATGACCGAGCAGCAGGACCGGACGCTGGTCGTTCGCGGTCGGGTTGGGCAAGTGCGCCTTGACCGCATCGCCATAGCGGGCATCCGGCACGATCTCGACGGAAAGCCCGTTCGCCTCGTGGAACCGTGCCAGCACCTGGCCGGCCCGGTCGACGCCGGCCTTGTCGTAGGAGCCGGAATCAGTGTCGACCATCTCGCGCAGCAGATCGATCATCGCCTGCTTGCGATCGCTCAGCCAGGCGAGGATGCGGGCTTCTTCCTGCGTCGTGTCGGTCATGGTCGGCTTTCCGTGTCTGGTCGGGCCGGGAGCTTAGCCAAGCTGCTCCGGCGACGATAGGCGAAGCATATGGGCCGGTGGACATTGTTCTTGCGGCTGGGGCTAAGCTGCCATCTCGCGCGCATTGGCGCCGAGATAGGTGACCGCAGCCGCGACGCCGCCCGCACCATGTGGGATGCTCTTCGCCTGTAGGGCCATCTCGACCGCGCTCAGGCTGCCGAGCACCATCGGCGCGTTGACATGGCCCATATGGGCGATGCGGAAGGCCTTGCCAGTGAGATCGCCGATGGCCAGGCCGAGCGTCACGCCACAGACCTGCTGGGCGTAGTCGGTGATGGCAGTGGGATCGCCGTCGACCAGGATGGTGGTGACCGACGACGCGCGCTGCGACGGCTCGACGACGTTGAAGCTCAGCGTCTGGCCTTCCGCCCATTTCGCCATCGCCGCCTGCGTCGCGGCTGCCAGCAGGGCATGGCGCCGCCAGACCGCTTCGAGCCCTTCGGCGAAGATCATGTCGATCGCGGCGCGCAGCCCGAACATCAGATGCTCGGGCGGCGTGCCGCAATGCTTCATATAGAGCAGCGGGTCCATGCGCGCGGTCCAGTCCCAATAGGGCGTGCGCATGTTCGCTTCCCGGTGCGCCTGGAGCGCCTTGGCGTTGGCGGCGACGAAGGCGAGGCCGGGCGGGGTCATCAGCCCCTTCTGCGAGGCCGACATCGCGACGTCGACGCCGAAGGCATCCATCTCGAACGGCATGCAGCCGAGCGCGGCCACACCGTCGACCATGTAAAGCGCCGAATGGCCGGCAGCGTCGATGGCGCGGCGGATCGCCTGGACATCATTAACCACGCCGGAAGCGGTGTCGATCTGGACGGTCAGCACCGCCTTGATCTCGTGACCGGTGTCACGGCGCAGGCGCGCTTCAACCGCAGCCGGGTCGACCGCGGCGCGCCAGGAGCCGGCGAGCACCTCGACATCGGCGCCCATGAACCTGGCCATCTCGCCCCAGCCGATGGCAAAGCGGCCGCTGGCCAGTACCAGGATCTTGTCGCCGCGCGAGAGGACATTGGTCAGCGCCGCCTCCCAGCCGCCATGGCCATTGGCGGCGTAGAGAAACGTTTCGCCCGCCGTGCGGAAGATAGCCTTGAGATCGGCCAGCAGGGACTCGGTCAGGTCGACGATCGTCTTCGAGGCAAGCTCCTCGGCCGGGCGCATCATCGCCTGCAGCACGCGATCGGGCACATTGGTCGGGCCCGGCATGGCGAGCAGGGCCCGGCCATTGGCGACACTCATGGAAAACTCCTGCCTCATGTGCTGCGACGGACGCGCCGGGCCGCGAACGACCCGGCGGTACGATGCACAAACCTTGCTAGCGGTTCAGAAATCGTTGTCAGCGGCGCGCTTCAGTGGCCATGCGCACGGCAAAACCAGCCAGCATCGTCGCCATCAGCCAGCGCTGCACCAGCGCCCATAACGGGCGCGTGCGCAGGAAGATTGCGATGCCGCCGGCAGCGAAGGTGATCAGCGCGTTGACGCTGACCGAGACGCTGATCTGGATGAAGCCGAGGATGATCGACTGCGCCAGCACGCTGCCCGCGGCAGGGTCGATGAACTGCGGCAGCAGCGCCAGGTAGAACATCGCGATCTTCGGGTTCAGCAGACTGGTGAGGAAGCCCATCATGAAGAGCTTGCGCGGCCCGTCATGCTTGAGCTCGCGCACATGGAAGGGCGAGCTGCCGCCGGGCCGGACCGCCTGCCAGGCGAGCCAGAGCAGATAGGCCGCGCCGGCGAGGCGCAGCGCGTCATAGGCGAACGGCACCGCGAAGAGCAGCGCGGTGATGCCGAAGGCGGCGCAGACAACATAGAAGACGAAGCCGAGCGCGATGCCGCCGAGCGAGATCAGCCCGGAAGCCGGCCCCTGCGCGATCGAGCGCGAGATCAGGTAGATCATGTTCGGCCCGGGCGTCAGCACCATGCCGAGCGCGAGCAGGATGAAGGTGACGAGATTGGTCGTATCGATCATGGGATTCCCCAGCCTGGAGCTGGCGAACCATGACATTGCCGGCGAAAGCTGCAAGACACAGCTCATGCAGCAACCGCATCGCGGCCATCCCTGAGCTGGCGCTTCTGACAGGAGATGGCGGGAACGAGTCGCAGCCTGCCGGGTTTAATGGCGCACGATCTCGGGGGGAGATGCTTCATGACCTTGTTCAGCCGCCTGCTTTATTTGGCCATCGCCGGCGCCTTGTTGCTGGCCTCGATCCTGCTGATGGCTGTCGCGATCTCGAGGACCTTCACCGGCTTCTGGACCGGTGAAGGCGCACTCGACACCATGCTCGACGGGATCGGGCTGGTGATCATCGCGGTCGCCGTCGCCGATGTCGGAAAGTTCCTGTTCGAGGAGGAGGTCGTTGCCGACCGGGAACTGCGGCGGCCGGCGGAGGCGCGGGGGTCGCTGACCAAGTTCATGACGATCATCATCGTCGCGCTCAGCCTGGAATCGCTGGTGCTGATCACGAAGGCCGCGCGCGACAAGCCGGCCGACATCCTGTTTCCCTCCCTGCTGATGCTGGTCGCCGTGGCGGCACTGGTCGGGCTCGGCCTGTTCCAGAGGTTGAGCCAGCATGCGACGGCGGCGATCCCGAATGATGTCGGGGATGAAAACGAAGAGCCAGAGGTTCGACGGCGATCAAGGCCCAGCAAGGTCGCTTCGCAAAAACCAGTGACCCGCGGGGAACCCTCTCCTGGAAGGAGAGGGCAGGGTGAGGTGTAGGCTGTTCGACCAGCTCCGCGAGGCCTGACCGCGCGGTTGAGTTCAGGCAAACGTTTCCGCTCCGACACCTCACCCCGCCCCTCTCCTTCCAGGAGAGTGTTTCCCCGCGCTATCCCCGCATCTCCACCAGCATCAGGTCGGTATCATCGGGCTTCGCCCCCGCCGCCGTCAGCATGGCGTGGGCCTGGCCGCGATGATGGGTCTGGTGATTGAAGAAGTGCATGACCAGGATCGGTGCCTGCATGGTCATTTCGCTCCCGGTCACCCCCGAGAACCAGGTCACGTTCCCTGAGAGCCACTCCGGCGAAAGGTCCTCCGCCCAACCCAGGATCGTCTTGTCGAAGTCGCGGCGTGCCGCCTTGAGTTCCCGCCAATCTGCGATCATCGTTGAAGATTGGCGGTTGGGCACAGCCGGCTTCGGCGTCCCTGCGAAGCGCGACAGCCAGGTCTGGTCGGCCCAGAGCAGATGACAGAAGGTGCCGTGGATCGAGCGGAAGAAGGCGCCGCGGTCATGCCGGCGCGCCTCGTCGGTGAGCGTGTCGGCCGCCTCGTACAGGCTGCGGTTCTGCCAGCGATTATAGCGCGCCATGGTCGTGACATAGGCCGTGTCGATCATGGGCGTGCTCCCCTCAGATGATGTTCGCCTCGCGCAGAGGTCTGCCGGCGACGATCCGCTCATGGCCGAGATCCGCAAGGTCGAGCGTCAAATACCGGCCGTTGACGATGTGCTCGGCGAGGCCGCGGCCGACCGCCGGGGATTGCTGCAGGCCATGGCCCGAGAAGCCGTTGGCGAGATAAAGATTGGGCACGCCGACGGCAGGGCCGAGGATCGCGTTGCCGTCGAGGCCGTTCATGTCATAGGGACCGGCCCAGGCGCGGCCTGGCTTGATCGCCTCGAAAGCGGGCACGCGATGAGCGAGCGGCGCCCAGACATATTCCTCGAAGAAGGACCAGTCGACATCCTCGACATCGGCATCGGTCTCGACCCATTCGCGGTCGAGCTCGGCCGGCGGCGAGGAACCGCAGATGAACATCTGGCCGTCATTGCCGCGCTTGCCCTCGGGGCGGACATAAGCGCCGGAGGTGTCGATCAGCAGCGGGCAATTATCGACCTCGCCCTTGCAGGTGAAGCTGTAGACATAGCGCTTCATCGACTTCACGGGGATGGCGACGCCGGCGGTCGCGGCGAGCCTGGCGCCATGGGTACCTGACGCGTTGACCGCGGCGGCGCAGGCGATGCGGCTGCCATCGGCCAGCTCGACGCCGGTGACGCGGCCGCCTTCGACGACGTAACCAGCGACCTCGCCCTGGCGGTATTCGACGCCGAGCGCGCGCGCCTTCTTGCGGAAGGCCTGCAGCAGGGCCCAGCCGTCGAACCAACCCTCGCCGCTGACGCCATAGGTGCCGCAGAGGAGATCCGAGGTATTCAGCCAGCCGAATTTGCTGCGCAGCATCTCTGCAGCATAAAGCGCAATATCGGCGCCTTCCTGCTGCTGAAGCTTTTGATTCTGCTCAAGAACCTTACGTCCTTCGCCGCCGGCGACATAGAGATAGCCGCCCTCGTGCAGATCGATCGAGGGCGCCTCGCCATCGACCGAGAGATGCTGGCCGATATTGCGCAAAAACGCGATGCCGAAGAGCGAGACGCGGATGTTCACCGCGCTGGAGAATTGCTGGCGGATCGAGGCCGCCGACAGCGCCGAGGCCGAGAGCCGGTAGGTCGGGTCCTTCTCGACGACGATGACCTTGCCCTTGAAGCCGGGATCGCTGGCGAGATGATAGGCGACGGAGGAGCCGATCGCGGCGCCCCCGACGATGACGATGTCGGCCGAGGCTGGAGCGGAAGACATGAGTGACCTGCGCAAAGCGGTGGTTCGTGATCTCAGCGCATGAATGACGAGTTGGCCAGCGCTTGTCGAGAGCCTAGTTCATGCCCTGACATTCGCCGACGAGCCAGTCGCGGAAGGCGACCACCGCCGGCAGGCTCGCCTTGGCCTCGGGATAGACGAGGTAATAGCCCTCCGGCCCGCGCACCGGCCGATCCACTGGAATTACCAGCGCGCCCGAGCGCAGTTCCTCCTCGACCAGGATGCGCGGCACGATGGCGACGCCGAGCCCCGCCACCGCCGCCTGAGCCACCATGGCGAACTGCTCGAAGCGCGGCCCCATCAGCGCCCGCTCCGGCGGCAGGCCCTGCTGCTCCAGCCAGTTGGCCCAGGCCCGGGGTCGGGTCGATTGCTGCAGCAAAGGCTGGCGCAGCAGATCGGCCGCCTCGCGGATGCCGGCCCGCGCCACCAGCGCCGGCGCCGCAACAGGCACCACTTCCTCGCCCATCAGGCGGTGCAGCCGCGCCCCTGGCCAGACCGGATGGCCGAAATGGATGGCGGCGTCGGCCTCGTCATGGGCGAAGTCGAACGGCACCAGTTTCGTCGAGAAATTGATGGTGACGCCGGGATGAGCTTCGGTGAAGCGCGGCAGGCGCGGGATCAGCCAGCGCGTGCCGAAGGTCGGCAGGATGGCGAGGTGGAGCAGGCCGGCGCCGCCGCGGAAGGCCATGGCGGACAGCGTCGCGGCGGCCAGGCGTGAAAGCCCGTCGCGCACCTCGGCGGCGTAGGCGCCGCCGGCAGGCGTCAGGCTAACGCGCTTCTTCACCCGCTCGAACAGCTTCAGGCCGAGATTCTGCTCCAGCAGCGCGATCTGGCGACTGACGGCGCCCTGCGTCAGGTTGAGCTCCTCGGCGGCACGGGTGAAGCTGCCATGGCGCGCCGCCGCCTCGAAGGCGGCGAGCGCCGAGAGAGAGGGCACCGAGAGACGGCCGGGAACGATCTCCGAGGTCATGATCTCAACTCATCAAGTCGTGAGAACATATCGATTGCGGAGAGCGGCTGGAAGAGGGCATTGTGCGGTCGAATGCCGGGCTGCAGCTCGCAGCCCAATACGAGCCCTCATCCTGAGGAGCCGCGTAGCGGCGTCTCGACGGATGCTCCAGACTGCATCACTGCAGTCGACTGGAGCATCCTTCGAGACGCGCTTCCTTTGGAAGCGCTCCTCGCAATGAGGGCTGTGGTTCGCTGGCGATCAGGATCAACACCATGACGACCTCCCTTCCGAACGACGCCCTCGCCTTGCTGAAGCGCCTCGGCGTGCCTGAGAGCGCCTATGCCGGCGCCGGCCTCAGCGCCCGCTCGCCGATCACCGGCGAGACTGTCGCGACGCTGCGCGAGACGAGCGCCGCCGAGGCCGAGGCCGCGATCGGCCGGGCCCAGTCCGCTTACCTCGCCTGGCGCAAGGTGCCGGCGCCGCGGCGCGGCGAGTTCGTCCGCCTGCTCGGCGAGGAGCTGCGCACGCACAAGGCCGATCTCGGCCTGCTGGTGACGCTGGAAGCCGGCAAGGTCACCTCCGAGGGCCTCGGCGAGGTCCAGGAGATGATCGACATCTGCGACTTCGCCGTCGGCCTGTCGCGTCAGCTTTACGGCCTGACCATCGCGACCGAGCGCCCGAACCATCGCATGATGGAGACCTGGCACCCGATCGGCGTGGTCGGCGTGATCTCGGCCTTCAACTTCCCGGTCGCGGTCTGGTCGTGGAATGCGGCGCTCGCCTTCGTCTGCGGCGACAGCGTCGTCTGGAAGCCGTCGGAGAAGACCCCACTGACCGCGCTCGCCGTGCAGGCGATCATCCTGAAGACGATGAAGCGCTTCGGCCCCGAGGCTCCCGTGGGTCTCTCGGAAATCCTGATCGGCGGCCGCGAGATCGGCGACATCCTGGTCCAGGACCATCGCGTTCCCGTCGTCTCCGCCACCGGCTCGACCCGGATGGGCAAGGAGGTCGGCCAAAAGCTCGCCGCCCGTTTCGCCCGCGCCATCCTCGAGCTCGGAGGCAACAATGCCGCGATCGTCGCGCCTTCGGCCGATCTCGATCTCGCTCTGCGCGGCATCGCCTTCGCGGCGATGGGCACTGCCGGCCAGCGCTGCACCACGCTGCGTCGCCTGATCGTGCATGAGAGCGTCTACGACCAGCTCGTGCCGAAGCTCGCCAAGGTCTACGCTAGCGTGAAGATCGGCGATCCCCGCGAAGCCGGCGTTCTGGTCGGCCCGCTGGTGGACGAGGCCGCCTATCAGGGCATGCAGAAGGCGCTGTCCGAGGCCAAGGCCGAGGGCGGCAAGGTCCATGGCGGCGGACGAGTCGATGTCGGCTCCGGCGGCTTCTATGTCCGCCCCGCCCTGGTCGAGATGCCCAGCCAGTGCGGCCCAGTCGAGCGCGAGACCTTCGCCCCGATCCTCTATGTGATGAAGTACAAGTCGATCGACGAAGCGATCTCGCTGCAGAACGCGGTCGGCGCCGGCCTGTCCTCCTCGATCTTCACGCTCAACATGCGCGAAGCCGAGCTGTTCGTCTCCGACGAGGGTTCGGATTGCGGCATCGCCAACGTCAATATCGGCCCGTCCGGCGCAGAGATCGGCGGCGCCTTCGGTGGCGAGAAGGAAACCGGCGGCGGCCGCGAAGCCGGCTCGGATGCCTGGAAGGCCTATATGCGCCGTGCCACGAATACGCTGAACTACGGCACCACGCTGCCGCTGGCGCAGGGCGTCAGTTTCGACGTGGATGCGTGAGACTTTGAACTAAGGAACCACATCGTCTTTCCGGGGCGCTGCGCAGCAGCGAGCCCGGAACCCATGAACACAGGCCGAACAGAACAGAGCGCGTCGTCGCGCATCATGGTTCGATTTCGGTGTTCATGGATTCCGGGCTCCTCGCTACGCTCGGCCCCGGAATGACGGGGAGCGAAAGACAAGGGGAGTTGAGATCATGGCCGAAGCAGCGCGCAAGACCGCCCATAGCCACAAGCTGGCAGAGTTCAACTGGGAAGACCCCTTCCTGATCGACGAGCAGCTCTCCGAGGATGAGCGGCTGATCCGCGACACGGCCCGCCAGTACGCGCAGGAGAAGCTGCAGCCGCGCGTCGCCGAGGCCTATCTCGAGGAGAAGACCGAGCGCGGCATCTTCAACGAGATGGGCGAGCTCGGCCTGCTCGGCGTGACGGTCCCGGAAGAGTATGGCTGCGCCGGCGCCAACTACGTTTCCTACGGTCTGGTCGCTCGCGAGGTCGAGCGCGTCGACTCCGGCTATCGCTCGATGATGTCGGTCCAGTCCTCGCTGGTGATGTATCCGATCTACGCCTATGGCGACGAGAACCAGCGCAAGAAGTACCTGCCCAAGCTCGGCTCGGGCGAATGGGTCGGCTGCTTCGGTCTGACCGAGCCCGACGCCGGCTCCGATCCCGCGGGCATGAAGACCCGCGCCGAGAAGGTCGCCGACGGCTACAAGCTGACGGGATCCAAGATGTGGATCTCGAACTCGCCGATCGCCGACGTCTTCGTCGTCTGGGCGAAGTCGGCCGCGCATGACAACCAGATCCGCGGCTTCATCCTCGAAAAGGGCATGAAGGGCCTCTCCGCCCCGAAGATCGGCGGCAAGCTCTCGCTGCGCGCCTCGATCACCGGCGAAGTGGTGATGGATGGCGTGATCGTGCCGGAAGAGAACCTGCTGCCGAACGTCTCCGGCCTCAAGGGTCCGTTCGGCTGCCTCAACCGCGCCCGCTACGGCATCTCCTGGGGCGCGATGGGCGCCGCCGAAGACTGCTTCCACCGCGCCCGCCAATACGGGCTCGACCGCAAGCAGTTCAACAAGCCGCTGGCCCAGACGCAGCTCTACCAGAAGAAGCTCGCCGACATGGTGACCGAGATCACGCTCGGCCTGCAGGGCTCGCTCCGGGTGGGCCGCCTGCTCGACGAGGGCAAGATGGCGCCGGAGATGATCTCGCTGGTGAAGCGCAACAATTGCGGCAAGGCGCTCGACATCGCCCGCCAGGCCCGCGACATGCATGGCGGCAACGGCATCTCGATCGAGTACCATGTCATGCGCCATGCGGCGAACCTCGAGACGGTCAACACCTATGAGGGCACGCACGACGTCCACGCGCTGATCCTCGGCCGGGCCGTCACCGGGCTGCAGGCGTTCTTCTGATCCTCCCTCTCGGGTCGTCCCGGGCGAGCGCAGCTCGACCCGGGACCCATGCCTGAACCGTTCCGGCATGGGTCCCGGCTCTCCGCTTCGCTGCGGCCGGGACGACGGCGTGGACTTCGTTATGACTTCAGCCCCTCCCCTCACCGGCCTGCGCGTTCTCGAACTGGCGCGCATCCTTGCCGGCCCCTGGATCGGCCAGCTCCTTGCCGATCTCGGCGCCGACGTCGTCAAGGTCGAGGCGCCGGAAGGCGACGACACTCGCAAATGGGGGCCGCCCTTCGTCGAGGGCACGGGCGACGAGCATCTCTCCGCCGCCTATTTCCACTCGGCCAATCGCGGCAAGCGCTCGATCACGGCCGATTTCCGCACGGAGGAAGGCCAGGCGCTGGTGCATCGCCTCGCCGCCCATGCCGATGTGGTGATCGAAAACTTCAAGGTCGGCGGGCTCGTCAAATACGGGCTCGACGCAGCCTCGATGCGCAAGGCCTATCCGCGATTGATCTACTGCTCCGTCACCGGCTTCGGCCAGGACGGCCCCTATGCGCCGCGCGCCGGCTACGACTTCCTGGTCCAGGGCATGGGCGGGCCGATGTCGGTCACCGGCGAACCGCAGGGCGCACCGATGAAGGCGGGCTATGCCGTGGCCGACATCTATACCGGCCTCTATGCCACGACCGGCATCCTCGCCGCCTTGCGCCGGCGCGATACGACCGGCGAAGGCGCCGTGCTCGACATGGCGCTGCTCGATGCGCAGGTCGCCGTGCTCGGCAACCAGGCGATGAACTATCTCACCTCCGGCAAGGCGCCGCAGCGCCTCGGCAACGCCCATCCCAACATCGTGCCTTACGACGTCTTTCCGGTGGCGGATGGGCACATCATCATCGCGACCGGCAATGACGGGCAGTGGCGCAAGCTCTGCGAGGTCGTCGGCGATGCCGGCTTTGCCAGCGAGCCCGACTACATCGACAACCGCTCGCGCGTCGCCAACCGCGTGGCGCTGACCGCGCGCCTCAACGCGCTGACCAGCCGCTTTGCCAAGCTCGACCTCCTGGCGAAGCTGGAAGCGGTCGGCGTGCCGGCCGGCCCGATCAACACGATCGAGGAGGTCTTCGCCGACCCGCAGGTGAAGGCGCGCGGCGTGCGCGTCGACCTCAAGAACCCGGCGGCCAAGGCAGGCTCGACCCCCACCGTCGCCTCGCCGATCGTGCTCGACGGCATCAGGCAGGTGGCGAGCCGGCCGAGCCCGCGCCTCGGGGAGCACGAAGACGAGATCCTGAACGACCCGGCCTGGGGAGGGCCGTACAATGGCTGAGCGCACTGGCGGGCAGATCCTCGTCGACCAACTCCTGATCCACGGCGCGACCGACGCCTTCTGCGTGCCGGGCGAGAGCTATCTTGCCGTGCTGGACGCACTGCACGACGCCGAGATGAAGGTCACCATCTGCCGGGCCGAGGGCGGCGCGGCGATGATGGCGGAAGCGGCCGGCAAGCTCACCGGCAAGCCCGGCATCTGCTTCGTGACGCGCGGCCCCGGCGCGACCAACGCCTCGCCCGGCATCCATATTGCCGACCAGGATTCGACGCCGATGATCCTGTTCGTCGGCCAGATCGAGCGCGGCATGCGCGAGCGCGAGGCCTTCCAGGAGCTCGACTACCGCGCCGTCTTCGGCACGATGACGAAATGGGCGACCGAGATCGATGATGCCGCCCGCATCCCCGAGATCATCAGCCGCGCCTTCCATGTCGCGACCGCCGGCCGGCCCGGCCCGGTGGTGATCGCGCTGCCCGAGGACGTGCTGACCGACCTCGCCGACGTGCCGGACGCAGCGCCCTATCAGGTCACCGAGACGCATCCCTCGCTGCTGCAGACGATCGACCTGCAGAAGCGGCTCTGGGCGGCGAAGGCGCCGATCGCCATCCTCGGCGGCTCGCGCTGGGACCCTCAGGCGATCGCGCGCTTCCAGCGCTTCGCCGAGCGCTTCGACCTGCCTGTCGCCGTCTCGTTCCGCCGGCAGATGGTCTTCCCGGCCGATCATCCCAACTTCGCCGGCGATCTCGGCATCGGCCCCAATCCGAAGCTCCTGAAGCGCATCCAGGACAGCGACCTCGTGCTTCTCGTCGGCGGGCGGCTCTCGGAGATGCCGAGCCAGTCCTACACGCTGTTCGGCATTCCCAATCCCGGCCGGCCGCTGGTGCATGTCCATCCCGATCCGGACGAGCTCGGCCGCGTCTACCGGCCGGAGCTGGCGATCAACGCCTCGCCGACCGCCTTCTGCGCCGCGCTCGAGACGGTGCACCCGCCGCAGGTGATCCCGTGGGCCGGCGCGGCCGCCGAGGCCCATGACGCCTATCTCGCCTGGAGCGAGCAGCCGGCGCCGGTGCCGGGCAAGTTCCATCCCGGCGAGATGGTGACCTGGCTGCGCCGCAACCTCCCGGCCGACGCGATCCTATGCAACGGCGCTGGCAATTACGCGACCTGGGTCCATCGCTTCCATCGCTTCACCAGGTTCGCGACGCAGCTCGCGCCGACCTCGGGCTCGATGGGCTATGGCGTGCCGGCGGCGATCGGCGCCAAGCGGCTCTTTCCGGAACGCACCGTCATCGCCTTCGCCGGCGATGGCTGCTTCCTGATGAACGGCCAGGATTTCGCGACGGCGGTGCAATACGATTTGTCGGTGATCGTCATCGTCGTCGACAACGGCATGTATGGCACCATCCGCATGCACCAGGAGAAGCATTATCCCGGCCGCGTCTCGGCGACGACGCTGAAGAACCCCGACTTCGCCGCCTATGCCAAGGCTTTTGGCGGCCATGGCGAGCGGGTCGAGACCACCGAGGAGTTCGCGCCGGCCTTCGAGCGGGCGCTGAGCAGCGGCAAGCCGGCGATCATCCACTGCCTGCTCGATCCCGAGGCAATCACGCCGGCGAAATCGCTCTCGACCATCCGCGCCGAGGCGTTTGCAGCGCAAGGCTGAGCGCGCCGGCGATCGCCGAGGGCGGCAGTACGAAATCGTCTCTGAACGCGCCATCGAACTTTCTGGTCCTCAGCTCGTTTGAGTGCTGCGAACAGGGAGACGAACAATGGCAAGGCGCGGAATCATCACGGTGGCGATGGTCGGGACGTTCGGCGTCGCCGCGATCATGCCGGCGCAGGCCGCAGGCTTTCTCGATGATCTCGCCCGGGCATTTTTTGGCGGCGGGCGGCCGACGCCTCCCGTCTACGTCGACTCGCCCCTCGAGATGACCGTGCAGCCCAAGCGGCGGGCGCCTCGTGTCGCGGCGCCTTCCAGGCCGATCGAGCCAGCGGTCAAGCTCGATCCGGCCAGTGACCCGTACTGGTATCTCAGCGACCCGACCCTGCGCAAAGGCGATATCGTCGTGACGCGCTCGGGCGTTGTAGTGTTCGACGGGCGCGAAGCTTCCCGGCATTCGCCATCTGCCTTTACCGCGCTCGGCGAAGCCAAGCGACTGCCGAAGTCGCAGCAGCAGACGCTGCAGGCCGCAGCGGCCGGCGGACGCGCCTATTTTGGCGCCGCTGTGGTTCCGGCGACAGTCGCGACCACGCCGCCTGCCGCGACCGGCACGACCGTGTCACAGCTTCAATAGCCTCTGCCCCGGCGCCCGGCGTCGCACGCTACTGCCGCGATCGGAGCCGCCGGGTTCAAGCCGCCTTGGCCTCGTCGAGTTTGGCGCTCACCAGCTTGCGCAGGCTGCGCAGATCCTTGACGAAGCCGCGAATACCCTCGGCAAGCTTCTCGGTCGCCATCGCATCCTCGTTCATGGCGAAGCGGAAGGCCTTCTCATCGAGCGTGATCTTCTTTGCGCCCTCTTGGGACACGACTTGCGGCGATGCGGCCGGTGAGAGCCTGCGCGGGAGATCGCCAGTGGCCGCGGCCAGTTCATCGAGCAGGCCGGGGCCGATCGTCAGCCGGTCGCACCCGGCCAGCGCCTCGATCTCGCCGATGTTGCGGAAGGAGGCGCCCATGACCACGGTCTTGATCCCGAAGGCCTTGTAATAGGCATAGATGCTCTTCACCGAGACGACGCCGGGATCGGTTTCCGCGGTGTAGGGGCCGCCGCCGGCCTTGACGTGCCAGTCGAGGATGCGGCCGACGAAAGGCGAGATCAGGAAGGCCTTGGCATCGGCCGCCGCGACCGCCTGCGGCAAAGCAAAGAGCAGGGTCAGGTTGCAGTCGATGCCCTCGGCCTGCAAGACGCGCGCAGCCTGGATGCCCTCCCAGGTCGAGGCGATCTTGATCAGGATGCGCTCACGCCCGACGCCGCGCTCCTCGTAGGCCGCGATGATGGCGCGCGCCTTGGCGAGCGTCGCCTCGGTGTCGAAGGAGAGATCGGCATCGACCTCGGTCGAGACCCGACCGGGGACGATCTTGGTCAATTCGGTGCCGAAGGTGACGGCCAGCCGGTCGCAGACCGCCTCGACCGCGCCCGCACCGTCCTGGCGCTTGCCCCAGGCGATCGCCTCCTCGACGAGACCGGCATAGGCCGGCGTCTCAACCGCCTTGAGCAGCAGCGTCGGATTGGTGGTGCAATCGACCGGCTTGAGGCGGCGTACGGCCTCGATGTCGCCGGTGTCGGCGACCACGGTGGTCATGGCGCGGAGCTGGTCGAGCTTGGAGGCGGTCATCGCGTCATCCGTAAGGGTTGCTGTCGGTCATGCCATCAATATGACGCCTGCCGACCGTCATTGCGAGCGAAAGCGAAGCAACCCGGCCCTGCACCAGCCCCGGCCGGGTCGCTTCGTCGATGCTTTCGCTCAGCTCTTCACCGCGCCCGAGGTCAGGCCGGTGACCATGTTCTTGCGGAAGCCGTAATAGATCACCGCCGGCGGGATGGCGTAGATCAGGCCGGCCGTCATCAGGAGGTTCCAGGGCGCGTCGTCGGCTGAGAGGAAGAGCCCGAGGCCGACGGCGAGCGGCACTGCCCTTTCGCTGGAGAGCAGCAGGAAGGCATAGAGATACTCGTTCCAGGCGAGCAGCAGCGCATAGATGCCGATCACCACCATGGAAGGCTTCATCAGCGGCAGATAGACCAGCCGGAAGAGCTGCAGCGAGTTGGCGCCGTCCATGATCGCGGCCTCGTCGAGCTCCTTGGGCAATTTGTCCGAGGCCTGCTTCAGCACCCAGATCGCATAGGGCGAGGCCAGCGCCACCATGGCCAGGATCAGCGCGATGCGGGTGTTGAGCAAGCCGAAGGTGCCCATCGCCTTGTACATGGGGATGGCGAGGAACGCGGCCGGGATCAGATAGGTCGCCAGGGCGAAATTCATGATCGAGCGGCCGCCCGGCGCCTTCAGCCGCGAGATCGCGAAGGCGGCGCAGGTCGCGATGAACAAGGTGAGCAGCCCGGTCGCGATCGCGATCAGGAAGCTGTTGAACAGCTGCAGCCAGAAATTGTTGAGATAATAATGCTGCTGGTTGAAGACGATCTGGAAGTTCTGCAGCGTCGGCTTCTCCGGCCAGAGCTTGCCGGCCAGCATCGATTCCTGCGTTGAGATCGACAGCACGAAGAGATGGTAGATCGGCAGCAGCGTCCAGATCAGGACGGGAATGGCGATCAGGATCAGCTTGCCTTCGTCGAGGACCTTTTTCATCACTCGGCTCCCTTCGAGAGGCGCTTCACCATGAACCAGACCATGGGCAGGATCAGCGGCATCGCGCAGATGATCGAAGCGATGCCGAGGTCGAGATTGTTGTTGCGCATATAGCGGATGCCGAGCGTCGCCAGGACGTGGTTGAGATCGCCCGGGCCGCCGCCGGTGAGCAGATAGACGCTGTTGAAGTCGCCGAGCGTCCAGATCATCGAAAGCAGCGTCGAGGTGACGTAGAGCGTCGCCAGCGAGGGCCAGGTGATGAAGCGGAACTGCTGCCATCTGTTGGCGCCGTCGACGCTGGCGGCCTCATAGAGATCCTGCGCAATGGCGAGCCGACCGGTGACGAGGATCAGGGTCCAGAACGGCAGCGACTTCCAGATATGGACGAGGATAGAGGACGCGAAGGCGAGCGTCGGATCGGTCAGCCAGCCCGGTCCCTCGACGATGCCGAACCACTGGAAGAGCTGCTGGTTGATCATGCCGTTCTCGGGGTTGAGCATGACCCGGAAGGACAGGATGGTCGGGATCGACGGCACCGCCCAGGGCAGGATGAACAGCACCAGCATGAAGCGCACCCAGGCGCGCTGCTGGACGAAGAAGCCCGACAGGAACAGCGCGATCAGGAATTTCAGGTTCACCGCGATGAACAGGAAGACAATGGTGTTGACCACCGTGCGGAAGAAGATCGGGTCGGCGAAAAGCGCCTTGTAGGACTGCCAGTTGAGGCCGAGCCAGAGGCCATAGGCGACGGGATAGACCACCATGACCGCGAAGACGAGAAGATAGGGCGCGAGCATGAGCACGCCCCAGAGCACGCGGTCGCGGGCCTGTCCCGAGGTTACCTGGCTTGAAACGGTTGCGGGGGGCGCCATCGCGGCCGTGGTCATCGTGTCGTTCTCCCTCAGATAGGCCCCGTCGCCGGAGACGGGCCGGCATCCCGCGGCGAGGTCGCGCCGCGGGATGCCGTATTTGTCGGCTAAGGCTGTGCCAGCGTCAGCCGGCGATCTGCTTGATGCGGGCGATCATCTCGTCGACCGCCTGCTCCGGCGAGACCTTGTCGACCAGCACGCGGTTCACCGCCTTGGCCCAGACGTTCTCGGCGTTCACCGTGGTGAACTTGTAATTGTAGACGAACTGGAACGGCACGGTGCCGTCCGTATACTGCTTGTGGACGATTTTGCGGTGCGGATCGGCGCCGGTCCAGAACTCGGCCTTTGCGGCCTCGACCGTGGTCGGGAACCAGCGGCCGACCGAGCCCTCGACGAAGGGACGCAGGTTCTCGTCCTTCATCATGAAGGCCATGAACTCCTTGCCGCGCTTCTTGTTCTTGCCGTCGGCGAAGACGACGGCGGTCTTGACCGCCGCGAGGTTGGTCATCGGCGAGCCGTCCGGCTTGTTCGGGAACTCGGCCGTACGGATGTTGTCGTAATAGTTCTTCTTGGCCTGGTCGCGCTGTTCCTGCGTCAGCGCCTGGTTGTTCATATCGTCGAGATGCTTGGCCGCGATCGAGATCGTCGCGTTGTGGGTCAGGATCGTCGTGCGGTTGTGGAAGGCGACGTTGTTGTCGGGGTCGAGCCAGTTCACCGAGGAGGGCGGCGTGCAGCCGCGCTGGGAGATATTGGCGTAGTCCTTCACCGCCTTGACCATCGCCGCCTTGTTGGCCGGCTGGTCGAGCACGATCTTGCCGTCCTCGTCGACGATCTTGGCGTTGTGGGCGTTGGCGAAGGTCAGGAAGCTGTAGAAGGTGTCGGAGGCGGCGACGCCGAGCGGATGACCGACGGCGTAGATGCGCTTGCCCTTGGCCCGCGCCGCGCCCTGGACCTTGTCGCACCAGAAGTCCCAATAGCCGTCCCAGCCCTTCGGGATGTCGCTTTCCTTGAAGCCGGCCTCTTCCAGCATGTCCTTCCAGTAGGTGATGTGCATCATCTGCTGCTGGACCGGGAAGGCGTAATAGGCCTTCTTCTTGGTCTTGTCGTTCATCAGGAAGGTCGTCGCCAGCGCCTGCGGCTGGAGCTGGGCCTTGATCGGCTCGAGCACGTCGGTGACGTCCTCGAGCTTGCCCTCGAAGGCCCACTGGCCTGTGGTGCGGAAGTCATAGGTGGTGCAGAAGCCAACATCGGGCGGCGTGCCCGCCTGGACGGCACCGACCGACTTGGTGACGCAGTCCTCGGTGGCATAGAGGGAGAGATCGACCTTGACGCCCGTCGCCTTCTGGAATTTGTCTACGACGGCGAGAAGCGCGTCGTCCTCGCCCTTGTAGAAGCCTTTGGTGAACCAGACGGTCACCGTCTCCTGGGCGAGCGCCGCTCCGGACCAGCCGGCGGCGATGGCGGCCAAGGCTGCGCCGGCAGCCAGAGAGCGCACAGATTTCATGGTAACCTCCCATTTCAAACGTTTAAATTGAGCTTTTTTGCCCGCTCCTCATAAACACTAGTCGATCAGCCATGCAACTCACAAGCGGCTGGGTTGCACGATTTTCATGCGACGCTCGGCGCCACGCTACCGCCATCCCCTTCGCCGGAACCTGCATGAATCGGCTTTGACGGCGCAGCCCGGTCGCGTCAAAGAGTACAATGTCACGGATGTGTCATCAGCGCAGCTTACGCCGCGCCGCACGATCCACATCCTGACGTTCGCGCGATCTCGCCGCGCGGCAGACCAGCGGAGTTTTCAATGCGCGCTCTCGCGACCACCGCCGTCCTTGCGCTCGGCCTGGCCCTGCCGGCTCTCAATGCCGCCGGCGCCGTCGAAGGCAAGCTGGTTCTCTACACCAGCCAGCCCAACACCGACGCCCAGCAGACGATCGACGCCTTCAAGGCGAAATACCCCAAGGTCGAGATCAGCTTCGTCCGCGACGGCACCCCGCGCGTGATGGCCAAGCTTCGGGCCGAGATCGAGGCCGGGGCGCCGCAGGCCGACGTGCTGCTGATCGCCGACGCGGTGACCATGGAAGGCCTCAAGAAGGAAGGCCGCCTGCTCGCCCATGACAAGGCCGATGTCTCGGCCTTCCCGGCCGGCGTCCACGACCCGGCGAAGATGTGGTTCGCGACCAAGCTGATCACCACCGGCATCGTCTACAACACCAAGGCCGCCCTGAAGCCGGAAAGCTGGCTCGATCTCGCCAAGCCGGAGGCGAAGGGCCAGCTCGCCATGCCGAGCCCGCTGAATTCGGGCGCGGCGATGATCCACACGATCACGCTGACCGGCAATCTGCCGGGCGGCTGGAGCTTCTATGAGGAGCTGAAGAAGAACGGCGCACTCGCCGCCGGCGCCAATGGCGACATCCTGCGCCAGGTCGCTACCGGCGAGAAGCTCTACGGCATGATCGTCGACTTCATGCCGATCCGCGAAAAGGCCAAGGGCGCCCCGGTCGAATTCGTCTTCCCGAAGGAAGGCGTCTCGGCGGTGAGCGAGCCGGTCGCGATCCTGAAGAGCAGCAAGAACCCGGAAGCCGCCAAGGCCTTCGTCGATTTCCTGATCTCGAAGGACGGCCAGGAGCTGGCGCTGAAGCAAGGCTATGTCTCGGCTCATCCGGACGTCGCCCTGCCGGCCGGCTATCCGGCGCGCGGCGCGATCAAGCTGATGCCGTTCGACGCCGCCAAGGCGCTCGCCGACGAGCCGGCCGCCCGCAAGCGCTTCAGCGCGATCTTCGAAGGCTGAGATCGGTCCAGGCGCCGACACGATGACGCTCGCAGCGCCAGCAGAACTCCGGCAGGCCGGCATTCGCCCGGCCCTGCCGGGGCTCGCCTTGCCATCCGGCCTTGGCCTGCCGGCGCTGGTACTGCTCTGCGCGACCCTGTTCGGTGCCCTGCCCTTCCTGCGCCTGCTCGCCGCCGCCTTCGCGCCGGGCTGGCAGTTCGCCCCCGGAGGCGCGCTGGCCGAGATCACCAGCCGCGCCGCGGTCAACGCAACCCTGCACACCTTCGAGACGGCGGGTCTGTCGGCGCTCGGCGCGCTACTGATCGGCGGCACGGCGGCGATCCTGCTCGCTGTCACCGACGTCCGCGGCAAGCGCCCGCTCGCCTTCGCGCTGGTCTTCTGCATGATGATCGCGCCGCAGGTGGCGGCGCTGGCCTTCCTGAGCCTCACCGCGCCGAATTCGGCCCTGCTCGGCATGATCGGGCTGGCGCCAGCGCCGGGCACGCCCAACCCGTTGCTCGGGCGCGGCGGCATCATCCTGGTGATGGCGCTGCATCATGCGCCACTGGTCGCGATCACGCTCTGGACCGGCCTGCGTAGCGTGCCGCATGCGCTGATCGAGGCGGCGCAGATGGAAGGGGCGGCTCCCGCCACCATCGTCGGGCGCATCCTGCTGCCGGTGCTGCGGCCGCAGATCATCGCCGCGGCCTTGCTCGCCTTCGTCGCCGGCATCGGCAATTTCGGCATCCCCGCCCTGCTCGGCCTTCCCGTAAACTACCTCACTTTGCCGACGCTGATCTATCGCCGGCTGTCGAGCTTCGGCCCGGCCGGTCTGCCGGACGCGGCAGCGCTCTCGCTCCTGGTCGCGCTCGTCGCCGGCCTCGGCATCGCCGCCGGGCTAATGGCGACGCGTCGCGGCGGCGGCAAGGTCGAGATCGAGCGGCCGCTGCAGCCTTTCTGGCAGCTCGGCGCCGCGCGTGCCTTCGTAGCAGCCGGTCTCTGGCTGCTGATCGCGCTCAAGCTCGGACTGCCGCTGCTGGCCCTGATCGGCGAGGCTCTGACGCCGGCGCTCGGTGTCGCGCTCACCTGGCAGAATCTGACCTTCGACAAGTTCGCCGAGGTGCTGTTGCGGCAGGACGTGACAGTGCGCGCCTTCCGCAACTCCTTCCTCTTCGCCGGCTCGGCTGCGGTGCTCCTCGCCCTGCTCTCGATCGCCTTCGCCTATGGGCTGGAGCGGCGCATGGGCAAGCTCCGGCGCGTGGTCGAGGTGGTGATCGAACTACCCTATGCGCTGCCCGGAGTGGTGCTTGCCATCGCCTGCATCCTGATGTTCCTGAAGCCGCTGCCGCTGCTCGGCGTCAGCATCTACGCCACGCCCTTCATCATCCTCTTCGCCTATATGGCGCGCTTCCTGCCGCTGGCGCTGAAGGCGCCGGTCGCGGCGATGGCGCAGATCGAGGCGCATCACGAGGAAGCAGCCAAGCTCGACGGCGTCACGCTCTGGCAGATGCTGCGCTTCATCGTCGCGCCGATCCTGGCGCCGGCCGCGGCCGTCAGCGGGCTGATGGTCTTCCTGGTCGCCTTCAACGAGCTCACCGTCTCGGCCCTGCTCTGGTCCTCCGGCACCGAGACGCTCGGCGTCGTGCTGTTCAGCCTGAAGGAGGCCGGGCTTGCCGGCGAAGCCGCGGCGGTGGCGATCAGCGCCTGCGCGGTGATCCTTGCGGTGATGCTCGGGCTCGATGCGCTCGGCCGCAAGCTGCCGGCCAATATTCTGCCCTGGCGGATCTGAGCGGCGACAGCGCTCGAACGCCGATAGGACCGCCTTATCGCGGCGACCCAGACCGACATAGTTAAGCCCAATTTAACGTTACGGCAGGATGGTCTGCCGCATGGAGTTCGCCCTTCCATCGCGAAGCAGAGCTTGCAACCCGCCGCATTCCTCGCCGGCGCCGATCAGGGACTTGTGAGTTCAATGGCCTATCGCGCAACCGGACGCCGCCAGAGCGAACCGATCGCCAAAGAGCTCAAGGTCCTCCTCGTCGAGGATTCGCGCACCTACGCGTTGGCATTGTCGCGCCGCCTCGAAGCCGAGCTGCGCCTGCCTATCGTCGTCTGCCAGTCGCTCAACGAACTGCATGAGGTGGTCACTGAGAACCGCGCCGCCTACACCATGGCGGTGGTCGACCTGAACCTGCCCGACGCCCCGCGGGGAGAAGCGATCGACTTCACCGTCCAGCGCGGCATCCCGACCATCGTCCATACTGCGAGCTACGATCTCGAGACGCGCAACCGGATCATGGAGCGCGACGTCATCGACTATGTCCCCAAGGACAGCGCCTTCACGCTCGAGACGGTGGTCGCCACCGCCAAGCGCGCGCTGGCCAACCGGCAGACCCGTATCCTGATCGTCGACGATACCGCAGCGACCCGCAAGCTGCTCGCCCATATGCTGAAGGTCCAGCAATACCAGGTGATCGAAGTCGGCTCGGGAGACGAAGCGCTGTCGGTGCTCGAAGACAATCCCGATATCCGGCTGGTCGTGAGCGACTATTACATGCCGGCGATGGACGGCTACGAGCTGACGCGGCGCCTGCGCCGGCAATTTGCCTCGAACCGTCTGCGGGTCATCGGCGTCTCCTCCTCCAACGACCGCATGGTCTCGGTCGGGTTCCTCAAGGCGGGCGCGAACGACTTCATCTCAATGCCCTTCATCCCGGAGGAGCTGCAATGCCGAATCGCCAGCAATGTCGAGACGCTGGAGCAGATCGAACTGCTGCATAACCTTGCTTCGCGCGATGCTTTGACCGGTCTGTTCAATCGCCGCCATTTCTTCGAGAGCGCCGGCAGGCTGATCGAGGAAGCCCAGGCGAAGAACCTGACGAGCGCCGTCGCCATCCTCGACATTGACGACTTCAAGCAGCTGAACGACAGCCATGGCCATGATTTCGGCGATCAGGCGTTGGCGAAGGTGGCGCGTTACCTCGCTCAGTCGGTCGAGGGCAGCGGCCATCTGCTGGCGCGGATCGGCGGCGAGGAATTCGCCATTCTTTTCCCGGGCCTGAGCGCCAAGGAGGCGATGCGCTTGAGCGACCACATCCGCCTCGACATCTCACATGAGATATTGCTGGTCGACGACCGGCAGATCACGCTGACGGTTTCGATCGGGGTCGCGGAGATTGGCGGACAGGGCAGCCTGGACCAATACCTCGTCGCGGCCGATCGCGCGCTCTATACAGCCAAGCACGAAGGCCGCAACTGCGTGCGCGTCGCGCCATAAGCACGAGCCCGTCTCAACCTGCCGCGGCGAGGCGCTGGCCGCCCACTGCCTGCTCGCCCATCAGCAAGGCGCGGTTGGCCTTCGACTCGCGAACGATGAAGTCGACAACCGCCCGCACACGGGCGACGTCCTTCAGATCGGCATGGACGAGCAGCCAGAACGAGCGGGTGATCGAGACGCTCTCGGGCAGCACGGGCACGAGACGCGGTTCGTCAACCGCCATGAAATGGTGGATCACACCTATGCCGGCACCGGCCGCGACCGCATTCATCTGCGCCAGCACGCTCGAGCTCTGGATCTGGGCGCGCAGGCCCTTGGCGACCTCGTCGAGATAATCGAGCTCGGGCGTGAAGATCAGGTCGTCGATATAGCCGACGACGCGATGGGCGAAGAGATCCTCGGCCGCAGTGATCTTCGGCATGGCGTCGAGATAGTCCTGCGAGGCGTAGAGGCCGAGCCGATAGTCGCAGAGCTTGCGGGCGACGACCTTGCCTTCCTTGGGCGGGGCGAGCGTGATCGCGACATCGGCCTCGCGCTTCGACAGCGAGAGCAAGCGCGGCATGGCGATGAGCTGGAGTTCCAGCCCGGGATAGGCTTTGGCAAAGCCGGCTAAGCGCGGCGCAATGAAACTCGCGCCAAAGCCGTCGGGCGCACCGATCCTCACAGTACCGGAGAGCGCCATGTCGGCGCCGCCGATCTCGCTCTGGATCGCCAGCGCTTCGGTCTCCATGCTCTCGGCCTTGGCCAACAGCTGCTCGCCATGGCCGGTCAGCGCATAGCCCTGCGGCCGGCGCTCGAACAGCTTGGCCTTGAGCGATTCCTCCAGCGAGGTGATGCGGCGCGAGACGGTGGCATGATCCGCCCCCAGCCTCCGCGCCGCGGCGGTGAGCCGCCCCGAACGGGCGACGGCAAGGAAGAATCGCAGGTCGTCCCAGTCGAACCGTTCCATGCCGCTCCTCCCATATCTGTGTTTTCGCACGGCGTTAGCCGATATCCGCCTATAGCCGTGCGCAAACGATAATGATAGGGGTAGCCTCAATCAGCGTCACACGACTTTAGGGGAGGATGCCATGCGTCAGATCGGTCACTTCATCGGCGGCAAGCACGTCGCCGGCACCTCGGGCCGCACTGCAGTTGTCTACCAGCCGATGGACGGCTCGGTGATCGGCCAGGTGGCGCTGGCCTCGCAGCAGGAGATGCGTGCCGCGGTCGAGAACGCGCTCGAAGCCCAGCCGAAATGGGCGGCGGTCAACCCGCAGCGCCGCGCCCGCGTCCTGATGAAGTTCCTCGACCTGATCGCGCAGAACAATGACGAGCTCGCAGAATTGCTCGCCCGCGAGCACGGCAAGACCATTCCCGACGCCAAGGGCGACATCCAGCGCGGCGTCGAGGTGATCGAGTTCTCGCTCGGCGTGCCCAACCTGATGAAGGGCGAGTTCACCGACGGCGCCGGCCCCGGCATCGATATCTATTCGCTACGCCAGCCGCTCGGCGTCGTCGCCGGCATCACCCCGTTCAACTTCCCGGCGATGATCCCGCTCTGGAAGCTCGGCCCCGCCATCGCCTGCGGCAACGCCTTCATCCTGAAGCCGTCCGAGCGCGATCCCGGCGTGCCGATGCGCCTGGCCGAGTTGTTCGTCGAAGCCGGCGGCCCTCCCGGCATTCTCAACGTCGTCAACGGCGACAAGGAGGCGGTCGACGCCATCCTCGACGACCATGACATCAAGGCCGTCGGCTTCGTCGGCTCGACCCCGATCGCCGAGTACATCTACGCTCGCGGCTGCGCCAATGGTAAGCGCGTGCAGTGCTTCGGCGGCGCCAAGAACCACATGATCATCATGCCCGACGCCGACATGGACCAGGCCGTCGACGCGCTGATCGGCGCCGGCTACGGCTCGGCCGGAGAGCGCTGCATGGCGATCTCGGTCGCCGTCCCGGTCGGCAAGGCCACCGCCGACGAGCTGGTGAAGCGGCTCATTCCCCGCGTCGAGAGCCTGAAGATCGGCCCCTCGACCGACACCTCGGCCGATTACGGCCCGGTCGTCACCAAGGCGGCGATGGAGAAGATCAAGTCCTATGTCGACATCGGCATCGAGGAAGGCGCCAAGCTCGTCGTCGACGGACGCGACTTCAAGATGCAGGGCTACGAGAACGGCTTCTATGTCGGCGGCTGTCTGTTCGACAACGTCACCAAGGACATGCGCATCTACAAGGAGGAGATCTTCGGACCCGTCCTCTCCGTGCTGCGCACCGAGAGCTATGACGAGGCGCTGAAGCTGACCAACGACCACGAATACGGCAACGGCACCGCGATCTATACCCGCGACGGCGACGCCGCCCGCGACTTCGCCTCGAAGGTCCAGGTCGGCATGGTCGGCATCAACGTGCCGATCCCGGTGCCGCTGGCCTACTACACCTTCGGCGGCTGGAAGCGCTCGTCCTTCGGCGATCTCAACCAGCATGGCCCGGATTCGATCCGCTTCTACACCAAGACCAAGACGGTGACGGCGCGCTGGCCGTCCGGCATCAAGGACGGCGCCAGCTTCGTCATCCCGACGATGAACTGAGCCGACGGCGAGGAGATCGGATCGTGTTCTCCCTCACCGAAGACCAGATCGCGATCCGCGACATGGCCCAGGGTTTCGCAGCCGAGACCCTGGCGCCGCACGCCGTTCGCTGGGACGAGGAGAAGCATTTCCCGATCGAGGAGATGCGCCAGGCGGCCGCGCTCGGCATGGGCGGGGTCTATATCCGCGACGATGTCGGCGGTTCCGGCCTGTCGCGCCTCGACGCGGCGGTGATCTTCGAGGCACTGTCGACCGGCTGCCCGACAGTCGCCGCCTATATCTCGATCCATAACATGTGCGCCTGGATGATCGACCGCTACGGGGCGGACGAGCAGCGGCAAAAGTACCTGCCGAAGCTCTGCAGCATGGAGCATCTGGCAAGCTACTGCCTGACCGAGCCGGGCGCCGGCTCGGACGCTGCGGCGCTGAAGACCAAGGCCGTGCTCGACGGCGACTACTATGTGCTCGACGGCCAGAAGCAGTTCATCTCCGGCGCCGGCGTCTCCGACGTCTATGTCGTGATGGTCCGCACCGGCGAGGCCGGCCCGTCCGGCATCTCGACCATCGTCGTCGAAAAAGGCACACCCGGCCTCTCCTTCGGCGCCAATGAGAAGAAGATGGGCTGGAACGCCCAGCCGACACGGGCGGTGATCTTCGAGAACTGCCGTGTGCCCGTCGCCAACCGGATCGGCCCGGAAGGCATCGGCTTCAAGATCGCCATGGCCGGGCTCGACGGCGGGCGGCTCAATATCGGCGCCTGTTCGATCGGCGGGGCGCAAGGCGCGCTCGACAAGGCGCTGGCCTATGCCCAGGAGCGCAAGGCTTTCGGCAGCCGCATCGCCGATTTCCAGGCGCTGCAGTTCAAGCTCGCCGACATGGCGACCGAGCTGGAGGCGGCCCGCACCTTCCTGTGGCGTGCTGCGGCGGCACTCGACGAGAAGACGCCGGATGCCAGCAAGCTCTGCGCCATGGCCAAGCGGGTCGCCACCGACACCGGCTTCGAGGTCGCCAACCAGGCGCTGCAGATCCATGGCGGCTACGGCTATCTCGCCGATTACGGCATCGAGAAGATCGTCCGCGACCTTAGGGTCCACCAGATCCTGGAGGGCACCAACGAGGTGATGCGGATGATCGTGGCGCGCTCGCTGGTTGGGCGCGCCAAGGGGAATTGAGACTCAGACGTCATTCTCGGGCGAAGCGAAGCGCAGACCCGAGAATCTCCTGAAAGAGATGCTCGGGTCTGCGCCCGAGCATGACGCGAAAGACAGCGGGAAGGATACGACCATGAGCACCATCGCTTTCATCGGGCTCGGCAATATGGGCGGGCCGATGGCCGGTAACCTGGTCAAGGCCGGGCACAAGGTCTCCGCTTTCGACCTGTCGCAGCCTTCGAAGGACGCAGCCGCCGCGCTCGGCGTCGGCATCGCCGCCTCGGCCAAGGACGCCGTCGCCGAGGCCGAGATCGTCGTCACCATGCTGCCCGCCGGCAAGCATGTCCTCGGCGTCTGGGCCGACATCCTCCCCGCGGTGAAGCCGGGCACCCTGCTGATCGATTCCTCGACCATCGACGTCGAGAGCGCCCGCAAGGCGCATGCGCTCGCCGCCGAGCGCGGCTGCCTTTCGCTCGACGCGCCGGTCTCGGGCGGCGTCGGCGGCGCCCAGGGCGCGACGCTGACCTTCATGGTCGGCGGCAGCACTGAGGCCTTCAAGCGCGGCGAGCCGGTCCTGTCCGCGATGGGCAAGAAGGTCGTGCATTGCGGCGACGCCGGCAACGGCCAGGCGGCGAAGATCTGCAACAACATGATCCTCGGCATCTCGATGATCGGCGTCTCCGAGGCCTTCGTGCTGGCCGAGAAGCTCGGCCTGTCGCATCAGGCGCTGTTCGACGTCGCCTCGACCTCGTCGGGCCAGTGCTGGTCGCTGACGACCTATTGCCCGGTGCCCGGCCCGGTGCCGACGTCCCCGGCCAACAACGACTACAAGCCCGGCTTCGCCTCGGCGCTGATGCTGAAGGATCTGAAGCTCGCCCAGGAGGCGGCGCAGGCCGCAGGCGCCTCGACGCCGCTCGGCGCGGCGGCCGCGCAGGTTTACGGGCTGCACAATGCCTGGGGCGAAGGCGGCACCGACTTCTCCGGCATCATCCATCTGCTGCGTGGGCGCGGGAACGGCTGAGCGGCCGGCGAACGTTCGCATACGTATAATTCTGCTTTCGACCCCGTTCCGGTCGGACCGAAAGCGGAGTAGGACGGGAGGCATGAACGACGCCTCCCGCCGCAAAGAACGCTCAGCCCAGACCGGCTTCGCCACCAGCCCGCTCGACCGCCGCGCCGATCTGCGCGACCGGCCGGACGAGGTCGCCGCCTTGCGAGAACGCAGCAACACGCGTTTCGCCGTCGTTGCCGGCGAGACGCCGATCCTGTTGCGAACCGGCGCCGAGACGCAGACCGTCTGGTTCGACGAGAGCGGCGCCGATGGCTTGGGCCCGGCGCAGGAAGAGGTCTTCCTCGGGCTCGACCCGGATGGCGCACCGCGCTTCGGCCGCCTGATCGACCGCGACCTGCTGGACGGCCTGCGCGAGCAGGCCGTACTCGTCGTCACGGACTTGCGCAGCGTCGCGCTGAAGCGGCTGGTGCCGAAGGATGAGCTTGGCCCACTCGGCGAGGCCAAGGCCCTGCTCGACTGGCATGCCCGCCATCGCTGCTGCGCCCAGTGCGGCGCGCCGACCAAGCTCGGCTCGGCCGGCTGGAAACGGCAATGCGAGGCTTGCGGCGCCCAGCATTTCCCGCGCACCGACCCAGTGGTGATCATGCTGGCGGTGCGCGGCGACAACTGCCTGCTGGCGCGCCAGGCGCGCTTCGCACCCGGCATGTATTCGTGCATCGCGGGCTTCGTCGAGCCGGGCGAGACCTCCGAGGACGCGGTCCGCCGCGAGACCTGGGAGGAAGCGGGGCTGCGCACCGGGACGGTGCGCTACATCGCCTCGCAGCCCTGGCCTTTTCCGGGGTCGCTGATGATCGGCTGCATCGCCGAGGCGCTGAACGACGACATCGTGCTGGATGGAGCCGAGCTGGAAGCCGGCCGCTGGTTCAGCCGCGCCGAGGCGCTGCAGATGCTGGAGGGCAAGCACCCCGACAATCTGTTCTGCCCGCCGCACATGGCGATCGCCAACACCATCCTGAAGGCGTGGGCGGTGGACGGCGAGGAGCCGTAGCGCTCGGAATCCTTCTCCCCTCGGGGGAGAAGGTGGCTCGGCGAAGCCGAGACGGATGAGGGAAGAATAGGCTCAACCTGCCTTCGTCTCACCCGGTCGTACCGCCCTCATCCGCCTGCCGGCACCTTCTCCCCCGAGGGGAGAAGGAGCGCCTTACTCCCCCGGCTCGGGGAAGCTGTCGCGGAATTCGTGCGCGGGATAGACGCCCAAAATCTTCAGCTCCTTGGAGAAGAAGGCGAGCTCGTCGAGCGCGCGACGCAGCGCCGGGTCATCGGGATGGCCCTCGACGTCGCTGTAGAACATCGTCGCCGAAAAATGGCCATCGACCATGTAGCTCTCGAGCTTGGTCATGTTGACGCCGTTGGTGGCGAAGCCGCCGAGCGCCTTGTAGAGCGCCGCCGGCAGGTTGCGGACCTGGAAGATCAGCGTGGTCACCGTCTTGCCCGAGCCCTGGCGGGCGAACTCCGGATATTTCGAGAGCACGACGAAGCGCGTGGTGTTGTGCTTCTCGTCCTCGATGTCCTCCATCAGGATCTTGAGGCCGTAGACCTCTGCGGCGATGTGCGGTGCGATCGCGGCCCGCGTCGGATCGCCAGCCTCGGCCACCTGCCGGGCGGAGCCGGCGGTGTCGGCCGCGACCTCGGCCTTGAGGCCGAGCTTGCGGATGATCTTGCGGCACTGGCCGAGCGCGTGGATGTGGCTCTGCACCGTCTGCAGCGTCGCCAGCGTCGCCCCCTCGACGGCCATCAGATGGAAGCGGATCGGCAGGAAATGCTCGCCGATGATGTGCAGGCCGGAGCGCGGCAGCAAATGATGGATGTCGGCAACGCGACCCGCGATCGAGTTGTCGATCGGGATCATGCCATAGCGGGCGGCACCGTCCGAGACCGCGGCGAGCGCGTCCTCAAAGGTCCGGCAGGGCAAAAGCTCGCAATCCGGGAAGACCTGGAGGGCGGCCTGCGAGGAAAAGGCTCCGGGCTCACCCTGATAGGAAACGACGACTGACATTTTGGATCTTCAGGCTCCGGCACTGGAAGTCAGGAACGCGCGGGCGCGGTCCAGATCGGGCGGCGTGTCGACACCGCGCGGGACGTGATCGATGATCATCGCGTCGATGCGCATGCCATCCTCCAGCGCCCGCAACTGCTCGAGCTTCTCGCGCAGTTCGAGCGGCGACTGCGGCAGCGAGACGAAACGGTCGAGCGCCCGGCGGCGATAGGCATAGAGGCCGACATGGTGATAGAGCGGGCCGTCGCCATAAGGCGCGGTCGCGCGGGTAAAATAGAGCGCCCGCATCCGGCGCGGGGAAATCTCGCTGCCGATCAGCTTGACCACGCTCGGCGCGGTCTTCTCTTCCTCGTCGGTGATCTCGCCGGCCAACGTCGCGATGTCGACAGCCGGATCGGTGAGCGGCTCGACCGCAGCCGCGATCGCGGTCGGCGCCAGAGTGGGGAAATCGCCCTGGACGTTGACGATGATGTCGTGCTCGCCCTTGGGATCGACGATGTCGGCGGCTTCCTTGATCCGGTCGGAACCCGTCTGGTGCGCCGGGCTGGTCATGACCGCCCGCCCGCCGGCTTGCTCGATCGCCGCGAGGATGCGCTCGTCATCGGTCGCGACCACGACATCGCCGACACGCGCCTCGATGGCGCGGCGCCAGACGCGGACAATCATCGGCTCGCCCAGGATGTCGGCCATCGGCTTGCCCGGCAGGCGGGTCGCCTGCATGCGGGCCGGGATCAGGATCAGCGGGTTGGGCATTGGCTCAAGGAAAGTCGCAGGGCGGCAAAAGGTCTCAAAGCGGTGCGTGCTTATACGAGTTGCAATGCAGCGCGCAAAGCGGTTAAGCAGCGCTGACGTGCCGTGTCCCGTAAGGGTCGGCCGCAGCGCTGTCTTGCTTCGCCGACGGGCGGGCCGGGGGTTGTGAGAGACGATGAATATCGAACTGAACAAGATCGCTGGCGCGGGTCTGTCGACCCTGCTCGTCGTGATGGCCCTGAACATGACCGCCGGCATCGTCTTCGCCCCGAAGAAGCCGACCGTGCCGGGCTACGACCTGCCGAGCCTCGAGCCGGCGGCAGCCGGTGGTGCCGGCGCTCCCGCAGCAGCGGCCGACGAGCCGATCGCGGTCCGCCTCGCCAAGGCCGATCCGGCCAAGGGCGAGAAGGCCGTCGGCGCCTGCAAGGCCTGCCACACCTTCGAGAAGGGCGGCGCCAACAAGGTCGGCCCGCATCTCTATGACGTCTACGACCGCAACAAGGGCTCGGTCGCCGGCTTCGGCTATTCCGCCGCGATGAAGGGCAAGGCCAGCGAAGCCTGGACCGCCGAGAACCTCGACGGCTTCCTGAAGAACCCGAAGGCCTATCTGCCCGGCACGACCATGGCCTTCGCCGGCCTGGGAAAAGCCGATCAGCGCGCCGACGTCGTCGCCTATCTGAACACGCTGGCCGACGCGCCCAAGCCCCTGCCGAAGCCCTGAGCCTGCGGCGGCTTTCGCAATAACGTGAGTGCACGAGCCGGGCCAAAAGCCCGGCTTTTGCTTGTTTGCGCCATGCAATTGCCGTCACGATGACAGGGAATGTGCGCGGCACTGGCTTTGGCGAGAGCCGGATGCTTCCATACGCAATCGCTTGGCGATTCCGTATGGAAGCTGAATCCGTCTCTCATCAAAGAGTTAGAGCAGGATCAATGCAAAAAACCGGCCTCCACTTTTTTGCATCCTGCTCTGGCGTAGCGACATAATCGGACGACGAATCAAGGGGTTTCGCATGGCGATCCGGATCACCCGCCGCAGGCTGCTCGAAGCTGGTGGCGCGCTCGCAGGCGCCGCCGCACTGCCGGGCTCGCTCACGACGGCGCTGGCGCAGGAGAATGAGGTCCATGGCCTCTCGACCTTCGGCGAGCTGGCGCTGCCGCCGGACTTCCCGCATTTCGCCTATGTGAATCCTAAGGCGCCGAAAGGCGGCTCGATCACCATCCAGATCAAGCGCGCCGGCGGCAATCAGAGCTTCGACACCTTCAATACGCTCAACACCTATGTGCTGCAGGGCGATGGCGCCGCCGGCATGGACGCCTGCTTCGACAGCCTGATGGCCGGCTCCGGCGACGAGCCGGGCTCGCTCTACGGCCTGCTCGCGAAGAGCGTCGCAGTTTCCCCGGACAAGCTGACCTATCGCTTCCGCCTGCGGCCGGAGGCGAAGTTCCATGACGGCTCGCGCGTCACCGCCGGCGATGCCGCCTTCTCGTTCAACCTGCTCAAGAGCAAGGGACACCCGACCTATCGGCTGATCCTCGGCGAGATGGAGTCGGCCGTCGCCGAGAGTGACGACATCCTCGTCGTGAAGCTCACGCCAAAGCGCAGCCGCGACCTGCATCTCGTCGTCGCCGGACTGCCGGTGTTCTCCGAGAAGTTCTGGTCGACCCGCAATTTCGAGGCTTCGACATTGGAGCCGCCGCTCGGTTCGGGCGCCTACAAGGTCGGCCGTTTCGAGCAGGGCCGCTTCATCGAGTTCGACCGGGTGCCGGATTACTGGGCCAAGGATTTGCCGGTGAATATCGGCCAGAACAATTTCGACCGCGTCCGCTGGGAGTATTTCCGCGACCGGCAGGTGGCGTTCGAGGCCTTCAAAAGCGGCGTGATCACCTTCCAGGAGGAGTTCACTTCGCGGATCTGGGCCACCGGCTACGACTTCCCCGCCATCCATGAAGGCAAGGTCAAGAAGGAAGCCCTGCCGAAAACCGAGCCGATCGGCTCACAGGGCTGGATCTACAATCTGCGCCGCGAGAAATTCGCCGATCCGCGCATTCGCGAGGCGCTCGGCCTCGCCTTCGACTTCGAATGGACGAACAAGAACATCATGTTCTCGTCCTTCTCGCGGGCGACCTCCTATTTCGAGAATTCGGATTCGAAGGCCGTGGGCAAGCCCTCGCCGGAAGAGCTCGCGCTGCTCGAGCCGTTCCGCGGCAAGGTGCCGGACGAGGTTTTCGGCGAGCCCTTCCTGCCGCCGGTCTCGGACGGCTCCGGCAGCGACCGCGCTCTGCTGCGCCGGGCCGACGAGATGCTGCGGGCCGCCGGCTGCAAGCGCGACGGCAATGTGCTGAAGCTGCCGAACGGGCAGCCCTTCGAGATCGAATTCCTCGATTCGACACCGTCGCTGCAGCCGCACACCCAGCCCTTCCAGGCCAATCTGAAGCGGCTCGGGATCAACGCGACCTCCCGCATTGTCGACGGCGCGCAGTATCAGCGCCGGCTCGACGAGTTCGATTTCGACATGATCAGCCGGGCGATGAGCGGCAGCGCCATCCCGAGCGACACGATGCGCGTGATCTACGGCTCGGAAGCGGCCAAGACGCGTGGTTCGCGCAATGTCGGGGGGATCGCCGACCCGGCGATCGACGCGATGATCGACAAGATCGGCCAGGCCAAGAGCTATGCCGAGGTGGTGGTGGCGGCAAAATGCCTCGACCGGCTGCTGCGGGCTGGGCGCTACTGGATCCCGATGTGGTGGAACGCCAGCGAATGGCTGGCCTATTGGGACATGTATGAGCGCCCGCAGACCAAGCCGAAATTCAGCTCCGGCGCGCCGGGTACATGGTGGTACGATCCGGAAAAGGCCAAGCGGATCGGGAAGGCATAAGCGGGAATGCTGAATTACATCGCCCGGCGTCTGGCGCTGATGGTGCCGACCCTGTTCGGCATCCTGCTGATCTCCTTCGTCATCGTGCAGTTCGCTCCGGGCGGGCCTGTCGAGCGGATCATCTCGCAGCTCAACAATCCCAATAGCGGCGCGGCCGAGCGGGTCGGCGGTGGCTCCGGTGGCGACGCCGGGGCGCAGGCGGTCGATTCAGGCTCGGCCTATCGCGGGGCGCAGGGGCTCGACCCCGCCTTCATCAAGGAGCTGGAGAAGCAGTTCGGCTTCGACAAGCCGGCGCATGAGCGCTTCCTCAAGATGCTGAAGGACTACGCCACCTTCGATTTCGGCCGAAGCTATTTCCGCGACGCGCCGGTGCTGCAGCTGATCAAGGAGAAGCTGCCGGTCTCGATCACGCTCGGCCTGTGGATGACCCTGCTCTCCTATGCGATCTCGATCCCGCTCGGCATCCGCAAGGCGGTCAAGGACGGCTCGCGCTTCGACACCTGGACCAGCGCCGTCGTCATCGTCGGCTACGCCATTCCAAGCTTCCTGTTCGCGATCCTGCTGATCGTGCTCTTCGCCGGCGGCTCGTTCTGGCAGATTTTCCCCTTGCGCGGCCTGACCTCGGAGAACTGGGCGCAGCTCAGCCTGCTCGGCAAGATCGGTGACTATCTCTGGCACATCGCCCTGCCGGTCCTGGCGATGGCGCTGGGGGCGTTCGCGACCTCGACGCTTTTGACCAAGAACTCCTTCCTCGACGAGATCAGGAAGCAATACGTCCTGACGGCGCGGATGAAGGGGCTGTCGGAGCGCGGCGTGCTCTATGGCCATGTCTTCCGGAACGCCATGCTGATCGTCATCGCCGGCTTCCCCGGCGCCTTCGTGCATGCGCTCTTCGCGGGATCGCTGCTGATCGAGACGATCTTCTCGCTCGACGGGCTCGGGCTCCTCTCCTTCGAGGCGATCGTCAACCGCGACTATCCCGTCGTCTTCGCCAATCTCTACATCTTTTCGCTGATCGGCCTCATCGTGCACCTGATCACCGATTTGACCTATGCCTGGGTCGACCCGCGCATCGACTTCGAATCGCGGGAGGCCTGAGGTGAGCGACACCCTACTCGACGCCCCGCCGCCAGTCCTGCGTACGACTGCGCCCGCTGCCGCGCCTCCGCAGATGAAGCAGGGCTGGCTCAAGCTCTCGCCGATCAACCGGCGTCGCCTCAACAGCTTCAAGGCCAACAAGCGCGGCTGGTGGTCGTTCTGGATCTTCCTGACGCTGTTCGTTCTCTCGCTTTTCGCCGAGTTCATCGCCAACGACCGGCCGCTGATCGTCAGCTACAAGGGCGAGACGCTGTTCCCGGTCGCTGTCAACTATCCCGAGGAGAAGTTCGGCGGCTTCCTCGCCACGACCGATTATCGCGACCCGACCATCGCCAAGGAAATCGCGGCGAATGGCTGGGCGATCTGGCCGCCGATCCGCTATTCCTACCGCACCCACAATCTCGACCTGCCGGTGCCGGCCCCTGCCCCGCCGACCTGGATGCTCAAGGACGAGCAGTGCCGGCCGATCGCGGAGCGAACCGGCGGCATGACCTGCCGCGAGCTCGAATGGAACTGGCTCGGCACCGACGACCAGGGCCGCGACGTGGTCGCGCGCCTAATCTACGGCTTCCGCATCTCCGTGCTGTTCGGGCTGATCCTGGCCTCGATCTCCTCGGTGATCGGCATCGCGGCGGGCGCGATCCAGGGCTATTTCGGCGGCTGGACCGACCTGATCTTCCAGCGCGTTATCGAGATCTGGACCTCGATCCCAGCACTCTACCTCTTGATCATCGTCGCCGCGATCATCACGCCCGGCTTCTTCGTGCTGCTCGGCATCCTCCTGCTGTTCTCCTGGGTGGCGCTGGTCGGCGTTGTCCGCGCTGAGTTCTTGCGGGCACGCAATTTCGAATATGTGAGAGCAGCTCGCGCGCTCGGCCTCTCCAACCGGGCGATCATGGTCAAGCACCTCTTGCCCAACGCCATGGTGGCGACACTGACCTTCCTGCCCTTCATCCTCAACGGCTCGATCACCACCCTGACCTCGCTCGACTTCCTCGGCTTCGGCCTGCCGCCGGGCTCGCCCTCGCTGGGTGAGCTCCTGGCGCAGGGCAAGGCGAACCTGCAGGCGCCCTGGCTCGGCCTGTCCGGCTTCGTCGTGATCGCGCTGATGCTGTCGCTGCTGATCTTCATCGGCGAGGCAGTGCGGGATGCCTTCGACCCGAGGAAGACCTTCGCGTGAGTGCCCCCCTCCTCTCCGTCCAGGACCTCTCCGTCGCCTTCCGCCAGGGCGGGCAGGAGACGCTCGCTGTCGACAAGATCTCGTTTTCGATCGCCAAGGGCGAGACTTTGGCGCTCGTCGGCGAATCCGGCTCGGGCAAGTCGGTCTCGGCGCTGTCGATCCTGAAGCTCTTGAACTATCCGGCGGCGCATCATCCGTCCGGCAAGGTGCTGTTCAACGGCCAGGACCTGATCGCCGCAGACGAGGACGCGATGCGCAAGGTCCGCGGCAACGACATCACCATGGTGTTCCAGGAGCCGATGACCTCGCTCAACCCGCTGCACACCATCGCGCGGCAGATCGGCGAGATCCTCGAACTGCACAAGGGCCTGCGCGGCGAGAAGGCTCGCGCCCGCACCCTTGAGCTGCTCACTCTGGTCGGCATCCGTGATGCGGCGAGCCGGCTCGACGCCTATCCGCACCAGCTCTCGGGTGGCCAGCGCCAGCGCGTGATGATCGCGATGGCGCTCGCCAACGAGCCCGACTTGCTGATTGCCGACGAGCCGACCACGGCGCTCGACGTCACCGTGCAGGCGCAGATCCTGACGCTGCTGAAGGAGCTGCAGGGCCGGCTCGGCATGGCGATCCTGTTCATCACCCACGACCTCGGCATCGTCCGGCGCATCGCCGACCGGGTCTGCGTGATGCTGAAGGGCAAGATCGTCGAGCAAGGACCCGTCGCCGAAATCTTCGGCAAGCCCCAGCACGCCTATACCCAGCGCCTGCTCGCGGCCGAGCCGAAGGGCCGGCCGGAGCCGGTGCCGGAGGGCGCCCCGATCCTGCTGGAGGCCGGGCCGGTCAAGGTCTGGTTCCCGATCAAGACCGGGCTGCTGCGCCGCACGACCAGCCATGTGAAGGCGGTCGACGGCATCTCCGTGAGGGTGCGCGAGGGCGAGACACTCGGCATCGTCGGCGAATCCGGGTCGGGAAAGACGACGCTCGGCCTCGCCATCCTCAGGCTGATCTCCTCGGAAGGGCCGATCGTCTTCCTCGGCGACCGCATTGATGGGCTGAAGAGCAAGGCGGTTCGGCCGAAGCGCCGCGATCTGCAGGTCGTCTTCCAGGACCCTTACGGCTCGCTCTCGCCGCGCATGTCGGTCGCCGACATTGTCGCGGAAGGACTCACCGTCCAGCAGAAGGGGCTGAGCTATCAGCGCCAGCGCGAGATCGTGGCGCAGGCGCTCGCCGATGTGGGCTTGGATCCTGCGACGATGGACCGCTACCCGCACGAATTCTCCGGCGGCCAGCGCCAGCGCATCGCGATCGCCCGCGCCATGGCGCTCGACCCGAAATTCGTCGTGCTCGACGAGCCGACCTCGGCGCTCGACATGTCCGTACAGGCGCAGATCGTCGAGCTGCTGCGCGGGCTGCAGGCCAGGCGCAAGCTCGGCTACCTCTTCATCAGCCACGACCTCAAGGTGGTCAGGGCGCTGTCGCACCGGGTGGTGGTGATGCAGAACGGCAAGGTGGTCGAGGAAGGGCCGGCGGAAGAGATCTTCCAGCGTCCGCGCGAGGCCTATACGCAGGCGCTGCTCGCCGCCGCCCTCAATCTCGAGCCTGCCAACAGCGCCGCGGTGCGCGACTGATGGCGCGCGCCATCCTGATCGTGCTCGATTCCGTCGGCTGCGGCGGCGCCGAGGATGCCGCCGCCTATGGCGACGAGGGCGCCGATACGCTCGGCCATATCGCTGAAGCTTGCGCCGAAGGGCGCGGCGACCGCGAGGGCCTACGCAGCGGGCCGCTTGATATCCCCAATCTCGCTCGCCTCGGACTCAGCCATGCCTGCGAGGCTTCGACCGGCAGGCCTCTCGCCGGCGTGGCGCGCCCGGACGCGCCACAGGGGCAATACGGCTACGGCGTCGAAATCAGCCAGGGCAAGGACACCCCCTCCGGTCATTGGGAGATCGCCGGCTGCCCGGTGCCGTTCAAATGGGGCTATTTCACCGCCCTGGAGAACGCCTTCCCGCCGGACCTCATCGCTGCGATCATCCGCGAGGGCGCCCTGCCCGGCATCCTCGGCAACAAGCACGCCTCGGGCACGGCGGTGATCGACGAGCTGGCAGAGGAGCATATCAGGACCGGCAAGCCGATCTGCTACACCTCGGTCGACTCGGTGCTGCAGATCGCCGCGCATGAGGAGCATTTCGGCCTGGAGCGGCTCTACAGCCTCTGCAAAAAGGCCCGCATACTGGTCGATCCACTCAGGATCGGCCGCGTCATCGCCCGGCCCTTCGTCGGCACCACAGAGACCAGCTTCACCCGCACCGGCAACCGCAAGGATTTCGCCATCCCGCCACCGGACGAGACCATTCTCGACCGGCTCGTGGCCAAGGGCCGGCCCGTGGTCACCGTGGGCAAGATCGGCGACATCTTCGGCCATCGGAACACCGGCGAAGAGATCAAGCCCTTCGGCAACGCCGCCATGTGGGCAGCGGCGCTGGAGGCGTTCGAGCGGCTGCCGGATGGCGGCTTCTGCTTCGTCAACCTCGTCGATTTCGACACCGAATACGGCCATCGCCGCGATATTCCGGGCTATGCGGCAGCGCTCGAAGCCTTTGATCGCGACTTGCCGAAGCTCGGAGCCCTGCTGAAGCCCGGGGACCTCGCCGTCATCACCGCCGACCACGGCAACGACCCGAGCTGGCCCGGCTCCGACCATACGCGCGAGCATGTGCCCGTCCTGGCCTTCGGGCCGGGCGTGGCGTCCGGAGCGATCGGGCGCCGCGAAAGCTTCGCCGACATCGCGGCGACGCTCGGAAACTGGCTGAAGATTGGCGCGATCGGTCCCGGACGGCCCTGGTAGTCAGGGCTTCGCTTCATCGCATTTTCTTCATGCGGACCGGTAACCACTTCGCTCGACAAGGCTTCAAGCCGCAGCGACCCGGTCGCAGAATTCGGCGACCTCGCGGCGGATGCGCTGGGCCTGCGTCGCCAGGTCGTTGGACGAGCTCTGCAGACTGCCGGCGGCGGCGTATGTGCGCTCCGTCACCGCTTCGAAGCTCTGCAGGGTCTGGGCACTGCGCCCGGCGCCATCGGAGGAGATCTGGACCTCTCTGGCGATCTCGGCCGTAGCGCGATCCTGTTCGCCGACGGCATAGGCAATCGCGAGCGAGACGGTCTCGACCTCGCCGATCGCCTCGACGATCTCGCGGATCGATTTGAGCGAGCGCTGCGAAGCGGTCTGGATCGCTTCGATCGAGCGCGCGACTTCCGCAGTCGCGGTCGCGGTCTGTGCCGAGAGCGTCTTCACCTCGCTGGCGACAACAGCGAAGCCCTTGCCCATCGCTCCGGCGCGCGCAGCCTCGATCGTCGCGTTCAGCGCCAGCATGCTGGTCTGCGCGGCGATGCCGCGGATGATCTCGACCACGGCGCCGACGCTTTCGCCGGTTTGCGCCAGCGCCTCGATCTCGGCGCTGGCGGCGCGGGCGAGTTTTGCGGCCGATTGCGAGCTGTCGGCCGATTGCGTGACGTTGCGGCCGATCTCGGCGATAGAAGAGGCGAGTTCCTGGCTGGCCGCCGCAGTCTGCTCGATGCTGCTTGTCACCTCGTTGGAACTGCGCGAAACCACCGCGAGCTGCTGGCGCGCCCGGTCGGAGGCTCCTGTGAGCCCGCGCGCATCGACCTGCATCGCCTCGGATGCCTTGTCGAGCACGGCCATAGCGCCTTCCATTTCGTCGCGAAAGCGCTCGACCATGGCGCGCAGGTGCTCGGCGCGTGCCTCGGCCTCGTCGGCGAGCACCCGTTCACGCTCGCCTGCCATGCGCTCACGCTCGGCAACCTCTTCGGCGCGGCGCAGATTGGCCTCGGTCTGTGCGAAGATGCGCGCGGTCATCACCGCGATCACCGCGAGGAAGGCGGTCTCGACCACCACGATCACGGCGTGCAGCAGGACCCTGAGCAGATTGCCGCCCTGATAGAAAACGGCGGCGGGCAGCACGAACTGGAGTACCAGATGGTGCACCGCCGTGAGCGCAGCGCCCAGTATGATCGGCCGCCAATCGCAGAAGCCGGCGAGCAGCGCCAGCACCGCGAAGTAGTACATGTGCATGTCGGGCTGCCATGGATGCCCGGTGAAGACGGCGACCAGGATCGAGACCTGTCCGATCAGCGCGATCGCGATCGCGCATTGCGCCATCAGCGTCGCACCGGCGCTGCGATAAGCGATCAGAGCCGCGAGCGCGAGCATCAGGGCGCCGAGTGCGGGCACGAGGCCGTCGCCGGCCTGGGCCAGCGACGCCAGCGCGAGCAGCGGGATGTGAAAAAAGGCCAGACCGATCAGGCAGCGCGCAACCAGGTCGCGAAGGCCAGGCAAAGTCAAAGTCATAGGCTGCTCGTTTCGGCCTCTGATGAGATGATGCAACCGGCGAGTCCGGCAAGGTGCAGCATGAGCAGCGCGCCGACCGGTCTCGCGGATGTCTCCGGCGCAAGCACGACGACAAAAGGAACCGCGCCTTGCCGCAGAATCCTGGCGCCGGTCGCCAGGCTGCGCGCCACCGCCTCATCCCCGGAAACCCAGGGCGGGAAGATGGCAGCCAATGGCACTGAAGAGCTGGTGACGGGCCCGGGAAGACTGGCTAAGGCTAGGAGGCCGGAGCCAAGCGCCAGCCCCGTGATCATGCCGATATCGCGCCACTGCCGCAGTCGTCGAGAACGGGGAACAGCCGGTATCGCGGCGTAACTCATATTCAGCCCGGCTCTCAGCATGGCTAACGTAACGTTGCCTTCAACAACGTTCCTGAGCTGCGGATATTAAATTTCTCTTAATCGCGTGTTCACTCCGTAGACTTGCAGCCATGAAAAAATACAACTTTTACGAATATTAAACCGAGCATCTATACGCCTATTGGTTGTATCCAAGAGGAGGGATGCGCCATGCGGTTTGTCGTTCCCGGCTTTAGACGCGATCAGTCGGCCAGCACGGCGGTCGAGTTCGCCTTCGTCGCGCCGATCCTGTTGCTGCTTCTGTTCGGCATCATCGGATACGGCCACGCTCTCGGCGTGTATCACGGCGTGCAGCAGCTGGCTGCGGAAGCGGCCCGTGCCTCCGTAGCCGGGCTCGATGACGCCGAGCGCGAGCGGCTCGCACGCGCTTTCGTCACGCGCAGCATCGGTTCCTACGCTTTTCTCCAACCGGACAAGCTGACCGTTCGCACGACTTCCCTGGGCGCGCCGTCGCCGAGCTTCGAGGTCGCGATCACCTACGACTATTCGGACAGCGCCTTCAACCGGCTGGCCTCGATCATTGCGCTGCCGCTGCCGGTCGTCGAGCGCCGCGCCGTCGTCCAGCGCGGCGGCTACTGACCCGATCCGATATCGGCCGACAAGGGGGCTATCATGATCCGTTCCTTCCGGAGGTTCCTCGCCGACCGTCGCGGCATCTCGACCATCGTCTTTGCAGGCTCTTCCCTGGTGCTCTTCGGCTTCGGCACGATGGCGATCGACGTCGGGAGCTTCTTCTACCAGAAGCGACGGCAGCAGACCGCGACCGATCTCGCGGCACTGGCCGCCGCGGCCGACCTTGAGCGCGCCACGAATGCAGCCCGATCGAGCGCCAGCCGCAACGGCTTCTCGAGCAACAGCATCGAGACGGTGCAGACCGGGACCTACACGCCCGATGCGCGGCTGGCACCCGATGCGCGCTTCCGGCAGGGCTCCGGATCGTCGGCCAACGCCGCGCGGGTCGAGATGCGGGCGACCACGCCGATGATCCTTGGCCGTGTCCTGGCTCCCAGCCTGGGCGGCGAGAGCGGCGAGGTCGCCATCGTGACCCGAGCGACCGCCGCGCAGGACGCGCAGGCTGCCTTCGCCATCGGCTCACGGCTGGCCCGCGTCGAGGGCGGCGCCCTCAACGGTCTGCTCGGCGGCCTGCTCGGCGCGAACCTGTCGCTCTCGGTAATGGATTACGAAGGGTTGGCGCGCGCGCGGATCGACCTGTTCGGCTTCGCACGACAGCTCGCAACGCGCGCGGCGATCTCGGCTCTGACCTTCGATGAGGTCATCCGCGCCAGCGTCCGCATCGGGGACGTGATCCTGGCAGCCCAGGACGCCGCACGCGACCAGGGCGCCGGCAGTGACGCGATCGCGGCACTGGGACGCCTGGCGGGGGCCGTGGCCGGCCCGGCGCAGCGCATCAATCTGCAAAGTCTCGTCTCGTTCGGCAATTATGGCAGCCGTCGGCTGAACGAGGAGGTACCGCTCAAGGCATCGCTGTCGGCGCTCGATCTCGTCTCGGCCGCTGCCCAGATCGCCAATGGCTCGCGTCAGCTCGATGTCAGCCTCGCCGTCAATGTGCCCGGCCTCGCTTCGGTGTCGCTCAAGCTGGGCATCGGCGAGCGGCCGGTCGGCACCAGCCTCGTCCGCGTCGACCGCGCCGGAGCGAGCGTCCACACCGCCCAGACCCGCCTGCTGCTGACGTTGACCCTCGTCGGCAGCGGCCAGGCCTCGCTGGTCAAGCTGCCGCTCTATCTGGAGCTCGCCTCCGCGACTGCGCGTCTGACCTCGGTCTCCTGCGGGGCCGGCGACATCACCAGCTCCCGGGTCACGCTCGGCGTAACGCCGGCGGTGGTGGATGCCTGGATCGGGCAGGTTTCACCTGCCGAGTTCAGCAATTTCAGCACCCGCCCGAATCCGCCGGCAGCGACGCTGCTCAACCTCGCTGGCCTCGCCAAGGTGACCGGCCGCGCGCATGTGACGGTCACCAACACCAGTGAAACGCCGGTCAGCTTCAGCTATGCCGAGATCCAGCGCGTCGACAAGAAGACGACCTCGACCCAGAACTTCGTCGCGAGCCTGCTGTCGCGACTGGTCGGCGATCTCGACCTGCGCGTCGAATTGCTCGGGCTCGGGCTTCCTCTGCCCGGACTCGAGGGCGCCGTATCGGGCGTCGTCGCCGGCGCGGCGGCACCGCTCGACCAGGTGCTGACGAGCCTGCTCAACACGCTCGGGATCGGGCTGGGACAGGCCGACAGCTGGGTCAGCGGCGTGCGCTGCGGCGGTGCCGTGCTGATCCAGTAGTGGCCCTCACGACCGTAGCCGCGTCTTGATGCGCTGCATCAGCCCGTCGCGCACGGAGCGGTAGGCATCGAGCACCTGCTCGCGCGAGCCCTGAACGATGGTGGGATCCGGCGTCGGCCAGTACTCGACGTCCGCAGCGACGGTGCGGGTCAGGTCGAGGGCCTTGTGGTGCGCCTCGGGGGAGAGCGAGACGATCAGATCAAAATTGAGGCCCTCCCATTCTTCCAGTTCCTCGACCGTCTTCGGCCTGTGCTTGCGCGCATCGATGCCGATCTCGTCGAGAACTTCCAGTGCGAAAGGATCGATATCGCCTTTTCGCGCCCCGGCAGACTGGACATAAACCGACTTGCCGAAGAAGTGTTTGGCCATGGCCTCGGCCATGGGCGAGCGCACCGCATTGTAGGCGCACATGAACAGTACGCTCTGAAGCTTGCGCGATACGGGCGGCTCCAAGCGCTCAGCCCTTCCAGTGCAGCGCGTAGATCAGAGTGAAGAGGCGGCGGGCGGTCTCGTTGTCGATCTCGACCTTGCTCGCCAACCGCTCGATCAGGAGAACCGCCGCCTCATCGTGCAGGCCGCGCCGCCCCATGTCGATCGCCTCGATCTGCGCCGGCGTGGCGGTGCGGATGGCGGCGTAGTAGCTGTCGCAGACCAGCTCATAGTCCTTGATGATGCGCTTGAGCGGCGTCAGCGAGAGATAGTGCGTGACGATGGGGGCACCGTCAGCACTCTTCACCTCGAGGGCGAGCCGCCGCTCGACCAAAGCAAGGTGGACGGCATAGGGTCCGCCGTCGAAATCCGGCAGGGCGAAGTGGTTGCGCTCGATCAGGTCGTAGATCGCGACGGCGCGCTCATGCTCCTGGTCGGCGCTGCCGCGCCCGAGCGAGGCCTCGTCGAGCGTGACGGCGACCAGATGATTGCGTTCCGACATGTCCCCTCCGCCAGAGCATGTTCCACAAAAGTGGGCACCACTTTTGCGATCGGAACATGCTCAACTTTTTGATTTTGCGCGAATTCTTTTCGATTGACCGATACCGGTCAATCGGAAAGCGCGCCAGCAGATGTCGGCGCAGAATCGCCGCCTCGACGTCAGCCGTTGAGTCGGATCGTCACGGAACGCGCATGCGCCTGCAAGCCCTCGGCTTCAGCGAGCTCCGTCGCGGCGCCGGCAAGCGCCCGCAACGATTCGGAATCGCATTTCAGCAGCGAGGTGCGCTTCATGAAATCGGGGACGCCGAGCCCGGAGGAGAAGCGGGCCGAGCGGGCCGTCGGCAGGACGTGGTTCGAGCCGCCGACATAGTCGCCGATCGCCTCGGGCGTGTGCCCGCCGAGGAAGATCGCGCCGGCATTGCGGATGCGCGCCGCCAGCCCCTCGGCATCGGCGGCGATGATCTCGAGATGCTCCGGCGCCAGCCGATCGACCAGCGGTATCGCGTGATTGAGCGCCTCGACCAGGATGACCGCACCGAACTCGCGCCAGCTTGCCCCGGCGATCTCGGCGCGCGGCAAGGTCTTGAGCTGGCCTTCGACCGCACGCTCGACCGCGTCCGCGAGCGCGGCGTCGTCGGTGATCAAGATCGACTGGGCGGCGGTGTCATGCTCGGCCTGGGCGAGCAGGTCGGCGGCAATCCAGTCGGGATTGGCACCGGCGTCGGCCAGAACCAGCACCTCGGAGGGGCCGGCGATCATGTCGATGCCGACCGTGCCGAAGACACGGCGCTTGGCGGCGGCGACATAGGCATTGCCGGGGCCGACGATCTTGGCGACCGGGGCGATGGTCGCCGTGCCGTGGGCGAGCGCAGCGACCGCCTGCGCTCCGCCGATCCTGTAGATCTCGTCGACGCCGGCAAGCTTCGCCGCCGCGAGCACCAGCGGATTGCCCTCGCCACGCGGCGTCGGCGCGACCATGACGAGGCGATCCACGCCGGCGACCTTGGCCGGCACCGCATTCATCAGCACCGAAGAGGGATAGCTCGCCGTGCCGCCCGGCACATAGAGCCCGACCGCCTCGACCGCGCTCCAGCGCCAGCCGCTCTCGACGCCCAGCGCATCGCGCGACCAGGAGTCGGCCGGCTTCTGGCGCAGGTGATAAGCTTCGATCCGGGAGCGGGCCGTCTCCAGTGCGGCAAGCTGCTCGCGCGAGCAGGCAGCGAAGGCCGCCTCGATCTCGCTCTGCGTGACGCGCAAGGTCTGCGGCGTCAGGAAAAGCTTGTCGAAGCGCTCGGTGTAGTCGATCAGCGCGGCATCGCCGCGAGCGCGGACATCGGCGATGATCGCCGCCGCGACCTGGTCGACATCCTCGGAAACCTCACGCTTCATCGCGAGCAGGGCAGAGAACTCCCGCTCGAAACCGGCATTGCGTGCGTCAAGCCTGATCGGCATGGTGCTGTCCTGACCGCAGGTGTGATTCAGCCGGCGTCCGGGTGGGCCGGCGTCGCGACGGCTTCCCAGATCGGACCGAGATCCTTCATCTGCGCTTCGATGCACTCGACATCGAGGCGGATGGCGGCGCCGTCGGCGAAATGCAGGGTCACCTCCCCGGCCGGGCCGTCGGTCTCGGCGAAGGTGACGGCGAGCAGACTAAGCACCACATCGCCGGCCGCGACCTTGCTGCTGCGCGCGGCCGTCACGCGTTCGAAATGGAGAGCGGCGAGCCGCCGGCGCTTCTGGCCTTGCGCCGCGCCTTCCCAGTCGAAACGGCGCAGCGCCAGGGCAAAACGCTTCTCGGCGGGCCGATAGGCGATGTCGCCGCGCTTCAGCACCGCGTCCTGCAGATGCGCCGAGATCACCGACAGATCCTCGGCGTCTAGGGCGATCAGCTTCAACGGCTCGGCGGCAGGATCGGACATGCGCCTTATCTGGCGGGGGCAGTGCCTTGCGTCAACCGCTGATGCGCTCGACCTGCGCGCCGCAACGGCCGAGCTTGGCCTCCAGCGCCTCGAAACCACGGTCGAGATGGTAAACCCGGTTGATCATCGTCTCGCCCTCGGCGACGAGGCCGCCGATGACCAGCGAGACCGAGGCGCGCAGATCGGTCGCCATCACCGGAGCGCCGGTGAGCTTCTCGACGCCGTCGACATAAGCCGCATCGCCGTCGAGCCGGATCTTGGCGCCGAGCCGGGCGAGCTCCTGCACATGCATGAAGCGGTTCTCGAAAATGGTCTCGCGGATGCGAGAGGTGCCCTTGGCCCTGGTCATCAGCGCCATCAGCTGGGCCTGGAGATCGGTCGGGAAACCCGGGAACGGATCGGTCGTGACGTCGACCGGTTCCAGCGCCGCGCCGTTGCGGTGAACGCGGACGCCCTCATTGGTCTCGGTGACCTCGACCCCGGCCTGGCTGATCACGTCGAGCGCCGCCTGCAGCAGGTCGGCGCGGGCGCCTTCCAGCAGCACGTCGCCGCCGGTCATCGCCACCGCCATGGCATAAGTGCCGGTCTCGATCCGGTCCGGCAGGACGGCATGATGCGCGCCGCCGAGACGTGAGACGCCGCGGATGGTGATGGTGGAGGTGCCAGCGCCTTCGATCTTGGCGCCCATCTTTTCCAGACAGGCGGCGAGATCGACCACCTCCGGCTCGCGAGCCGCGTTCTCGATCACCGTGGTACCGTCGGCGAGGACGGCGGCCATCAGCGCGGTATGGGTGCCGCCGACCGTAACCTTCGGGAAGACGATCTCGGCGCCCTTCAGCCCCTTCGGCGCGCGGGCCAGCGCATAGCCCCCCTCGATGGTGATGGTGGCGCCGAGGCGCTCCAGGGCCATCAGCAGGAGATCGACCGGACGGGTGCCGATGGCGCAGCCGCCGGGCAGCGACACCTTCGCCTCGCCCATGCGGGCCAGGATCGGCGCGATCACCCAGAAGCTCGCGCGCATGGTCGAGACCAGCTCGTAAGGCGCGCAGGTGTCGACGATCTGGCGGGCGGTCAGCGCCACCGTCTGCCCGGTCTCGGCGCTCTGGCCGATGCGCTTGCCGGCAACCGAGCGGTCTACGCCGTGATTGGAGAGGATGCGCGAGAGCGCGCTGACATCGGACAGGCGCGGCACGTTGGTGAGCGTCAGCGTCTCGTCGGTGAGGAGGCTCGCGATCATCAGCGGCAGTGCCGCGTTCTTTGCGCCTGAAATCGGGATCACGCCATTGAGGCGCTGGCCGCCGGTGATGCGGATACGGTCCATCGGGCTCGTCCTGCAGAACGGCCGGCAGAAAGGCCGGCCGGAAAGGGGGGATCAGGACCGGGGAGTGTCGGCCTGGGTGGGCGGTAACGTGTCCTCGGCCGTCGTTTCCGAGGCACGCCTGGCCCTTGCCTGCGCCTTGCGGCGCTTCAGATTCTCGCGGAGGGCGGCGGCGAGGCGCGCCCTTCTCTCATCTTCGGCTTCGGTCTGGCGGCTCAAAGCGTCAGCTCGTCGAAATGTCCGCAACCCTGAGGCGGCGGCGTTGGCTTATGGTTAGCCGCTCAACCCGGTCCGGACAAGGCCGGGGCGACGGCACGACATTCCTTGCACGATCGATTGCGGCACAACTGCGGCGCGGCCGGTCTCCGGATGGAACAGCCCTGCCCCAAGGCGGCCAGCAGCCGCGCCAGCCCACACGACCGACCTATCGCGCCGCTCCGGCCGACACCGGCTGCAAGGCTCTGTCGCGATTGGTAAAATTTTTATTATCTCGGCAACCCTGACCGACAAGTGATATGCTGGCACGCCCATTGCGTGCATCGACGGCAACGATAGCAGCGACAGCAGGACAACCGACGGCTGCGTTCCCAGACCATGAGCCGACTTTGGTACCAACGGACAAAGTTTAACGAAATTAACCATTTCCGGCAGTTTGCGTTTACAGATTGTTAACTTTCTCTACCCTCGGCGGCGTCGAGGGGTGCGAGACGAGGCGGAGACCAGACGATGTTTCAGAGCTATGCACCGACGGCGGGTGGCCAGACCGCTGCCGAGCTCGCCGATGGAGAGGTGATCGAGGCGATCCGCCATCACGCCGGCTTCCTGCCGGAGGTTCAGCTCGCCTATGAGGAGGAGCTGCGCCTGCTCTGGGTCACCATCAAGCCGGAGTTGAAGCCGGTGTTCACGCTGCAGCTGCTCGAGAGTCTCGGGAAGGTGCAGCAGGCGATCATCGACCTCTGGGGAGCGCCCGAGCAGTACCACGCCGCGCCGGTGCGCTTCCTCGCCTTCCGCGGCACGGGGCCGTTCTTCACCCTCGGCGGCGATCTCGACTTCTACCTCGATTGCCTCGCCAAGAACGATCGCCCGGCCCTGGCGGAGTATGCCCGCCTCTCGGTCGAGGACGCGTTGCGCAATGCCAGCGGCCTCAACGGCATGGCCGTCACCCTGTCGACGATCCACGCCAAGGCGATCGGCGGCGGCATCGACGCGCCGCGCTCATGCAACATCATGATCGCCGAAGAGCAGGCCTCGTTCGTCTACCCGGAAATCAAGTTCAACCATTTCCCGATCACTGCGGTCGGGCTGTTGTCGCGCCGCATGGGTCCGCGTGCCGCCGAGCACATGCTGCAATCCGGCGAGGAGATGAGCGCCGCCGAGTTCCTGGCCGCAGGCGGCCTGGAAGCGGTCGTTCCGACTGGCACCGGCGAGGACTGGATTCGCAAATACGCGTCCGACTCGCTGCCGATCCACGCAGCCCGCACCGCCCTGTTCTCGGCCTTCAACCGCCGCGCCGGCAATCTGCGCGAGGAGCTCGACTATCTCGGCCAGCTCTGGACCGACTGCATGCTGCGCCTGCACCCGAGCGCGATCTCGAAGCTGCAGCGCATCGCCCAGACCCAGGACCGCATGCTGGCGCGCGTGTACCAGCGCAGCCCCGAAGAGGCGTTCGCCAACGCCGGCGCGGCCTGAACGAACCGTCAAAGTGAGCCCGAGCGATCGGCATTCGCGCCGATCGTGCGACTCCGCTATGTAACTCTCATGAAACTTTTACCTTTCCCTCTTATAGCCGTTAGGTGATGCGGCACAGGATGGGCTCGTTCACCCGCCTCTCCCGAGACCGTCAAAAAGGCAGGAGTGGATGGCGGGAGTGCCGAACCGGTTGCATAGCGCCAGCGCCGACAAAGCGATCGCAGAGCAGCCGGCCGGACACGAAGGCCGGAGCGCGGTCGATCTCGCCGATTATCGCCTGCTCGTCTCCTCGCTGTTCTCCTCGCCTGGCTCGATCATCCCGGGCGGCATCGCCGGCATCCTGACGCCGTTCCTGTGCTGGCTCTCGACGGGAGCCAACCTCTTCATGTGGCTGACGGTCAGCGTCGCCCTGGTCGTCGTCATGCGGATCATCACTGTGGTCCGCTACCGCCGGCTCGACCATTCCGAGGATACGCTCGCCCAGACCTCGAGTTGGGATCGCGAGTATTTCTTCGGCGCCACCGTGTTCAGCGCCGTGCTCGGCTTCAGCTGCTATGCGGCGTTGGCCTGGACGGACGACCCTGCCGCTCACATCACCTCGGTGTCGTCGACGATCGCGCTCGCCTCCGGCTATGTCGCTCGCAATGCCGGACGGCCGAAATTCGTCGCCGTCCAGCTCCTGACCTTCTGCGTGCCGATGGCGATCGGCCTGATCCAGGCGCACAACCCGTATTACCAGTATATCGGCTATTTCGCCTTCCTCTATGTCGTCGCCAACATCGCGATCACCAACTCGCTGCATCGCAACCTGCTGGCGTTGAGCGACGCCACCAAGCAATCCAAGGCGCTGGCGACGGCGCTGCGCTCGCAGAACCTGACGCTCGACGCCGCGCTCAACACGATGATCCACGGGCTGGCGATGTTCGACCGCAAGCTCGACCTCGCGGTCTCGAACGCGCCGCACGCCGCGCTCTACGGCATTCCGGAGACGCTCGCTTTGCCCGGCACGCCGATCAGCGCGATCGCGCGTTTCCTGATCGAGCGGCAGGTGATGACGCCGGAGCAGGTCCGCGACATCAAGGCGGCCCTCGACGGCGTCCAGGCGACGCAGCAGGCGGCCATCTACGAATTGCAGTCGCGCAACGGCCGGATGCTCGTCGTCACCATCGCGCCCGCGGCCGAAGGCGGCGTGCTGATGCTGACCGAGGATGCGACCGAGAGGAAGGCGACCGAAGCGCGGATCGAGCAGATGGCGCGCTTCGACGAACTGACAGGGCTCGCGAACCGCTTCGAGTTCAACACGCAGCTCGCCGACGTCTTCCGGCGGCAGGAGCGCACCGGCGAGACATTCGCGCTGCTCTATATCGACCTCGACGGCTTCAAGCAGGTCAACGACAATCTCGGTCACGACATCGGCGACCGGGTGCTGATCCAGACGGCGGCACGCTTGAAGAGCGCGATCCGCCACAACGACCTGCTGGCGCGCTTCGGCGGCGACGAGTTCGTGCTGATCCTGCCGGCGGCCGACGTCGCGACGGTCCGGATGATCGCGCAGCGCATGATCGAGGCGATGGACCGCGCTTTCGAACTTGAGACCAAGACCGTCTATGTCACCGCCAGCATCGGCATCGCGCTCGCGCCGACCGACGGCGCGACGCCGGCCGATCTGCTGCGCCATGCCGACACGGCGCTCTACAAGGCAAAGGGCGCCGGCCGCAACACCGCGACCTTCTTCGACCCGGCCATGGCCGAGGAGATGCTCGAGCGCCACGAGATCGAGGTTGATCTGCGCCAGGCGACCAGCGAAGGCGCGCTGGAGCTTTACTACCAGCCGATCATCGACCTGCGCACGCAGGAGATCGTGACGCGCGAGGCGCTGATGCGCTGGCGCCACCCGACGCGCGGCATGGTGCCGCCTGGCGTCTTCATCCCGATCGCCGAGCAGTCGGGCCTGATCGCCGGGATGGGCGACTGGGCCATCCGCCAGGCCTGCCGCGACGCGGCGAAATGGCCAGGCGGAATCGGCGTTTCCGTCAACATCTCGCCGCTGCAGTTCCGCGAGCCGGGGCGGATCGTCGAGACCGTCAAGAACGCGCTGCTGCTCGCCCATCTCGCGCCGGGCCGCCTGACGCTCGAAGTGACGGAATCGCTGCTGATTGAGGACAATAAGACGACGCTCGAGGTCATCAACGAATTGCGCGCGATCGGGGTCAAGTTCGCGCTCGACGATTTCGGGACGGGCTATTCCTCGCTCGCCTATCTCTCGACCTACCCGTTCTCGCAAGTGAAGATCGACCAGAGCTTCAGCCGCGACGTCAACAGCGACGAAGCCTCCAAGGCGGTGATCGAGGCGGTCTGCCAGCTCGCCCGGCGCCTGTCGATGAACGTCGTGGTCGAGGGCATCGAGACCGAGGCGCAGCGAATGGCGGTGCAACTCCTCGGCGCCCAGCGGGCCCAGGGCTATCTGTTCGGCCGGCCACAACCTGTGTCGGAGTTCAGCAAGGGCGACGAGCCGCGCAAGATCGCCTAAGGGCGAGCTCCCTCTAGTCGGCCTCGGCTCCTTCCAGCCTACTATCGTCTCAGCGAACTTGATTCCGCCGCAACGGCAACGCATCTGCACGAGCGAGACAGCCACGGAGATGCGGCGTGAGCGAGACCGCCAGCCCTGCAGCCAGCAAGGAGCCGCTGACGCCGGACATCTGCGTCGTCGGCGATGGCCCGGATGGGCTCGCGGTCGCGACCGCCGCCGCGCTGTTCGGCGTCAGCACAGTGCTGATCAGGCAAGGCGGGGGCGCCTATCCGCTGAATGAAGGCGCGCGCGGCCAGGCTTTGCGTGCCGTCGCCGCTCAGGCGCGACTGATCGCCGGCGCCGCGGCCTTCGGCACCGTACCGGATACGAGCCAGATCGATTTCGGGCGCGTGCGAGTTCATCTCGACCAAGTTGCGGCTCGCTCGGCCGTGAACGACTCGGATGAGCGCTTGGCGGCCCTGGGTGTGCTCGTGCTCAAGGGCAAGGCGCGTTTCCAGAACCGGCGTCAGCTCGTCGTCGACGAGACGGTGATCAAGGCGCGACGCTTCGTCGTCGCGACCGGCTCGCTGCCGACGATGCCTGACATTCCGGGCCTCGCCGACCTGCCCTGCCTGACCGAGGACGGCATCTTCGAGCTGGCGAGACGGCCGGAGCGACTGATTGTGCTCGGAGGCACGGCAACGGCAGTCGAACTGGCGCAGGCGATGCGTGCACTCGGCTGCGAGGTCGCACTGATCGCGCGGGAGGGCCTGCTGCCCCACGAGGATCCGGAAGCGGTCGGCGTGCTCAGGCGCGCGCTGCTCGGCGACGGCATCGCACTGCATGAGAGCCGGCCGATTCTGCGTGCCGAGAGCCACCGCCAACGGCCGCGCCTCGTGCTCGACGGCGAGATCAGGATCGACGGCACGCATCTCCTGGTCGCAAGCGGCCGCAGGCCGAACATCGCAGGCCTCGAGCTCGATCTCGCCGGCATCCGCAGCGACGAGACCGGCATCGTCGTCGATGCCTCGCTGCGGACGGCCAATCGCAGCATCTACGCCCTCGGCGCATGCGCCGGCGGCGCGGCCGTCGGACCGGCATCCCGCCATGCCGCTCAGCATCAGGCCGGGCTGGTGCTGCGCAACGCCCTTTTCCGGCAGCCGGTCCGCTTCCGGCGCGAGCTGGTGCCGCGCACCGTCCATGCCAGTCCAGAACTGGCTTGCATCGGCCTGAACGAGGCGCAGGCGCGCGCGCAGGGCGAGATCCGGGTGCTGCGCTTTCCCTATGCCGAGAGCGCACGTGCCCAGGCCGAGCGACAAACGGAAGGGCTGATCAAGCTGATGACCGACCGCAAGGGCGGCATACTCGGCGTCGTCATCGCCGGGGCTCAGGCGGCCGAACTGATCGTGCCCTGGGGGCTCGCCATCCAGAAGCGGATGAACATCAAGGAGATGGCAGGGCTGATCGCGCCATCCCAGAGCCTGTCGGAATTGTCGCAGAAAGCGGCGCTCTCCTTCCAGGCGCCGCTCGCGGCAAAGCCGGGCATCCGCCGCCTCATCGGCTTCCTGCGCCGTTTCGGATAGACTGGCTGTTGATGTCAGTAAGACGGTTCGATCCCAACACCCTGTCGATCAGCGTTGCGCGCGGGCCAACGCAGCTCGGCCTGTCGGCCAAGCTGCTCCTGCTGACCATTCTGTTCGTGATGCTGGCCGAGGTGCTGATCTACCTGCCTTCGGTTGCGAACTTCCGGCGCAATTGGCTGAACGACCGGCTCGCGGCGGCGCAGATCGCCGTGCTTGTGCTCGAAAACGCTCCTGCCGAAGGATTGCCCGAGGGCAGCGAGGAGCGGCTGCTCGCCGGCGTCGGCGCCTCCGCCATCGCCGCCCGTGTCGGCGGTGCGCGCCGGCTGCTCAGCCTCGATTCGATGCCGCACGAGGTCGCCAGGACCGTCGACCTGCGCGATCAGAGTTGGATGCAGTCGATCGTCGAATCGGTGGCGACTTTGGTCAGCCCCTCGCATGAGATGCCGATCCGCGTCGTCGGGCAGGCGGTCGGCGCCGCCGACTTCGTCGAGATCGTCATCGACGAGCGGCCGCTGCACCGGGCCATGCTGAAATTCTCGGTCAACCTGACGCTGGTCACGCTGATCATCTCGATCCTGACGGCGGGGCTTGTCTATCTCTCGCTGAACTGGCTGATCGTGCAGCCGATCCGGCATCTCGCCGCCAATGTGATGGAATTCGAGCACGATCCGGAGAACCCGCGCCGGATCATCGAGCCGACGCAGCGCGCCGACGAGATCGGCGAGGCGCAGCGGGCACTGGCGCGCATGCAGGCGACGCTCGCCGATGATCTTCGGGCCAAGAAGCACCTCGCCGAGCTCGGGTTGGCCGTCAGCAAGATCAACCACGACCTTCGCAACATGCTGGCGGCCGCCCAGTTGATGTCGGACCGGCTGACCGAGACGCGCGATCCGAAGATCCGGCGTTTTGCGCCGCGGCTGATCGCGACGCTCGGGCGCGCGATCGATTTCTGCCAGGCGACGCTCGCCTATGGTCGGGCGACCGAGGCGACGCCGGCGCTGCGCGATGTGGCGCTGCGACAGCTCGTCGCCGAGCAGGCCGAGCTGCTCGGCCTCGGCGAGAACGGCACGATCGCCTTCGCCAACGACGTCCCGGCCGAGATGATCGCCCCTTGCGATCCCGACCAGATGGCGCGGGTGCTCTCCAATCTGATGCGTAATGCGATTCAGGCTCTCGACGGCCTCAGCGAGGCCGGCGCCCGGTCGCCGATGCTCAGGATCAGCGCCGGCCGGCGCCATGAGGAAATCGTCCTGCGTATCGCCGACAACGGGCCGGGCGTGCCGCCACGGGCGCGCGAAAACCTGTTCCAGGCCTTTCGCGGCTCGGTCAATCCCGGCGGCACCGGGCTCGGCCTTGCCATCGCCGCCGAACTGGTGCGGCTGCATGGCGGCGGGATCGCGCTCGAACCATCCGAGGTCGGAGCGGTGTTCACGGTGTCGCTGCCGGCGCGGCGCGCGGCAGCCTGACGTCTCACAGCCGTCATTCTGAGGAGCGGGACTTCAGCCCGCGTTTCGAAGGATGCTCCAGATGGTTCTGGAGACTCCACGACCATCCTTCGAGACGCCGCTTTCCGTCTCCTCAGGATGAGGGCTGTTGATGGTCGGGCCGATGCTCTACTGGCTCGCCCAGATCACCCGCGCCATGAAGGCGATCTCGGACAGCGCCAGCACCCGATCGGCATGCTCGGGATTGAGCGAGGCGAGCTCGACCGTCTTGGCGGTCTGGCGCCGGAGCTGCTTGGCCAGCACCTCGCCCTCGACGGTCTTGACCACGACCCGGTCGCCGCGGCGGATCGCTGCGCCGGGCGAGACGATGATGGTGTCGCCGTCGCGATAGAGCGGCAGCATCGAATCGCCGGCGATCTCGAGCGCATAGGCCTTCTCGTCCTGCAGGCCGGGAAAGGCGACCTCGTCCCAGCCGGAGCCGACCGGGAAGCCGCCATCGTCGAAGAAGCCGCCAGAGCCAGCCTGGGCGAAGCCGATCAGCGGAATCGTGTGCGCCGGCGGTGCGCCCCGGCGGACAACGTTCATGAACTCGTCGAAGGAGGCGCCCGTCGCAGAGAGGATCTTGGCGATCGATTCGGTCGAGGGCCAGCGTTCGCGCCCGTCAGTGCCGACGCGCTTGGAGCGGTTGAAGGTGGTGGCGTCGAGCCCGGCCTTGCGCGCCAGACCCGACGGCGTCAGGCCATAGCGCTGGGCGAGCGTGTCGATCGCGCTCCAGATCTGATCATGGGACAGCATCGCGGGGAGGCCTCGATCCTGGTGGTGCCGACAGGGCGCAAAGCGGGGATAGAAATAGGAAATATCCCCTATTAAATAAGAATTCAATCTGTTTCATCGCTGCATCTCGAGTCGCCCCGGCCGGAGCGCAGGGGAACCCAGGACGACAATGACTGCAGCCAAGCAGAAAATCGGGAGCCGGCCCGGTGCGGCACGCTTTCCCCTTTTGCCGGCGCCCGTCAGACGATATGTCCGGCGGCATGCCGCTCATCTACAAGATCTGTCCTGAAGCGCTCTGGCGCGAAGCCGAGGCCGCAGGCCTCTTCCAAGGAGCGCCGGTCGACCTCGCCGACGGCTTCATCCATTTCTCGACAGGTGGGCAGGTCCGCGAGACCGCTGCTCGGCATTTCGCCAGCCAGGATGGGCTGCTGCTGATCGCCGTCGACGATGCAACCCTCGGCGAAGCCCTGCGCTACGAGCCGTCGCGCGGCGGGGCGCTGTTTCCGCATCTCTACGCCACGCTCGATCCGAAGCAGGCGCGCTGGATCGCGCCGCTGCCGCTGGGCGAGAACGGCCATGTCTTTCCAGAGGATGTCTTGCCGGAGGATGTCGCGTGATCGGAGCGCTGTTCGGCCTGGCCCGGCCCCTCATCCACAAGCTCGACGCTGAGCAGGCCCACCGGCTGACGATCGCGGCGCTCGCCGCCGCGCCGCCGCTGCGGCCGGCCACCGATCCGCCGTCGCTGGCGGTCGAGGCCTTCGGCCTGCGCTTTGCCAATCCGGTCGGCCTCGCCGCCGGCTTCGACAAGAACGCCGAGGCGATCGACGGCGCGCTCGGCCTCGGCTTCGGCTTCGTCGAGATCGGCGGAGTGACGCCGCTGCCGCAGCCGGGCAATCCGCGCCCGCGCGTCTTCCGCTTGCCGGAGGACGAGGCGGTGATCAACCGCTACGGCCTCAACAGCGACGGGATGGAGGCGGTCGCGGCGCGGCTGGCCGCCCGCCGGAAGAAGGGCGGCATCGTCGGGGTCAACCTCGGCGCCAACAAGGACTCGGCCGACCGCAGTGCCGATTATGCGGTGCTGGCGGGACGGCTCGCGCCGCTGGCCGATTTCCTGACCGTCAATGTCTCCTCGCCGAACACGCCTGGTTTGCGCGACCTGCAGGCCGAGAGCGCGCTCGACGACCTGATCGCGCGCACCCTCGCCGCCCGCGACGAGGCCGCCGCCGGGGGCAAGCCGACGCCCGTGCTGATCAAGATCGCGCCCGACCTCTCCCTGCCCGAGCTCGACGGCATGGTCGCGGTCGCCCGCCGCCGCAAGGTCGACGGCATGATCGTCTCGAACACCACGATCGCGCGGCCCGAGACCCTGCGCAGCGGCAACAAGGCCGAGACCGGCGGGCTTTCGGGCAAACCACTCTTTTTGGCCTCGACACGCATCCTCGCCGAGACCTTCCTGCGGGTCGAGCGGCAGTTCCCGCTGATCGGCGTCGGCGGCATCCACTCCGCCGCGACCGCCTTCGCTAAAATCCTGGCCGGGGCGAGCCTGGTGCAGTTCTATTCGGCGATGGTGTTCAAGGGCCCAGGCCTGGTCGGCGAGGTCAAGCGCGGGCTCGACATGCAGGTGCGCAAGGCCGGGCTGCCGCGCCTCGACGCGCTGATCGGGCGTGATGCCGAGGCGATCGCGCGGGGAGAGATGGGCTGATCGCAGGTTCGGCCGCCTCCGCTATGAGGCGACCGCGCGAGATCGGCGCGCAAGACTCAGTGTCGATTAGACTGCGCCGGACGCAGCATCGGCGTCAGGACCGGCGACGAGCCGTGCTGGATGGTTCCGAGTATTTCGAAACCGTGCCGTTGATAGAGCGGGATATTCCTCGGGTTCGACGATTCCAGATAGGCCGCGACGCCGTCGCGGTCGCAGCGCTCGAGCGCATGGGTCATGAGCGCGTTTCCGATTCCCTGCCCCTGCCGTGCTGGATCGGCGCCGATCAGCGGCAGATACCAATGCGGCACCTCCGGATGATAGCGCGCCATCGAATCGAACACCGCTTCGACATCGGGCAGGATCGCCGGATCGGCGTTTGTCGTGATCAGGCGATCGAGCGCCTCGATATCCGGCTCCACGCCGGGCGGCAGCCACAGCGCAGCACCGCCGAGATCATCGCTGACATAGGCGCTGTCGCTGTCATAAGAAGCGGCGCCGAATGCGCGGATCAGATCGGGCATGACGGCGAGATAGGTCTGCGCCTCCCTCAATGACCAACGGGCCATCGGATCAGTCGCAAATGCAAGGCCGATGACCGCGGAAACGGCGCTTTCCTCGCTACGGGTTGCGGAACGGACAGCAATGGACGTCATGGGATGGTCCGTGGTTGCGATCAGCTCGCACGGATATGGGGTCGCTGGCACGCCGGCGCCATGACAGCGCGCGCCTGGCCGCTCAGCACCGAGCCGTCGGGAAACCGGCGAAAGGCCGAAAGCCGACTCCGTTCCTCGCCCACCCCTATCGCTTCGAGGCGAACAAGCGGCTGATCAGCCAGAGCGGCACGACGACCAGCGCGCCGGCAAGGGCCCAGCCGCCGACCTCGCGGACCGCGTCGAAGCCCATATCGGTGAGCGAGCGGACAAAGCGCAGCGCCGAATCGAAGAGGCCACGCGGCGACAGGCCGAGAAAGGCCATGGCCGCGCCGACCAGCAGCGAGATGAAGAACAGGCGCACGAGGACGCTGAGGACGGAGCCGCCCAGGAAGCGCTCGGTGCCACCGCCATTGGCCATGGAAATCCCCTTCGGATCGACATGCGAGACAAATCAGACCCCGCTTGAACCGGGCCTGAACGCCGCCGTCAACCGCTGCGTCTCAGCTCGTCGCCGAGGCGCCCTGCGCCGCCCAGCCGGCGCCGGCGATCTTGGCGGCGGCGATCACGGCCTGGGTGCGGCTGTCGACATTGAGCTTGGTCAGGATCGCCGAGACATGCGCCTTGACCGTCGCCTCGGAGACGCCGAGCTCATAAGCGATCTGCTTGTTGAGCAGCCCTTCCGACAGCATCATCAGGACACGGACCTGCTGCGGCGTCAGCGTCGCCAGGCGCCGGACCATGTCGGCGGTCTCGTGGTCGACGGGGGCGGAGAGATCGACACCGGGCGGGGTCCAGACGCCGCCATCGAGCACAGCCTGGATCGCCTCGCCCATCTGCGCGACCTCGGCGGTCTTGGGCAGGAAGCCGAGCGCGCCGAACTCGATGCAGCGGCGGATCACGGCGGGATCGTCATTGGCCGAGACGACGATCACCGGGATCTCGGGATAGGAGGCGCGCAAGAAGAGCAGACCGGAAAAACCCTGGACGCCGGGCATGCTGAGATCGAGCAGGATGAGATCGGTGTCGGCGGCCTCGGCCAGCGCCTGGCCAAGCGCCTCGAGCGAGCCGACCTCGCTGACCTCCGAGCCGGCGAGCGCGTGCGAAACCGCCTGGCGCAGCGCGCCGCGAAAGAGCGGATGATCGTCCGCGATCACGATCCGTGTCATCATGCCCTCCGCGCGCCGAAGCCCGGCAAGATGCCGCGCGATTCCCCCTTGAACGTTCAAGCGCCCCCCATCTTACCCTGTCAATGCTCCAATCGCAGGGAGACACAGCGGATCGCTAATTGGCAGGGAGCAGCGCCTCCAGCGTCTCGATCCGGTCGGCCTCGCCCGGCGGCTTGTCCCAGCGGATGCGGTTGATCCGGGGAAAGCGCATGGCGATGCCGGATTTGTGCCGCGTCGAGCGCTGCAAACCCTCGAACGCCACTTCGAAGACAAGGCCGCTCGTGAGCGTATGCGTGACCTCGCGCACCGGGCCGAAGCGGTTCAGCGTGTTCTTGCGGATATAGCGATCGATCTCGATCAGCTCCTCGTCGGTGAAGCCGAAATAGGCCTTGCCGACCGGCACCAGCTCGTCGGCACCAGCCTCGCCGACGCGCCAGACGCCGAAGGTGTAGTCCGAATAGAAGGAGGAGCGCTTGCCGTGGCCGCGCTGGGCATACATCAGCACGCAATCGACCAGCCGGGCATCGCGCTTCCATTTGTACCAATAACCCTTGGGGCGGCCCGGCAGGTAATGCGAGTCGAGCCGCTTCAGCATGCAGCCCTCGACCGCCTCGGCATCTGCGCCCGCCCCGGCGGAAGCCGGATCGGCGCGGGCCTCGGTCAATTCCTCCCAGCTTGCGAAGGAAATGCGCGGCGAGAGGTCGAAGCGGGCACTGTCGAGCCTGCCGAGGAAGGTCGCCAGCCTGGCGCGTCGCTCGGTGTAGGGATGCGCCCGCAGATCGTCGTCAGCATCGGCCAGGAGGTCGTAGGCGCGGATATGGGCGGGAAATTCGGCGAGCATCTTCGGCGTCACTTGCTTGCGGTTGAGCCGCTGCTGCAACGTGTTGAAGCTCTGGACGACGCCATCGCGCATCACCAGCAATTCGCCGTCGATCGCGCCGTCCTCGGTCAGCGCCTCGGTGAGATCCGGAAAGGCGCCGCCGATCTCCTCGCCGGTGCGGGAATAGAGGCGCACGACGCGGCTGCCATCGGGGCGCGTGCCGGCGACGGCCTGGACGCGGATGCCGTCCCATTTCCATTCGGCGGCGAATTCGTCGGCGTTCAGCTTGCCGAAATCGCCGTCCTCGATCGCGTGCGAGAGCATGACCGGGCGAAACGGCGCCGGATCGGTCGCCTCCGGCCGTGCGCCCGCGCCCTCCAGCCAGGCGAAGAGCGCGGTGTAGGGCGGCTCCAGCCCATGCCAGACCTGCTCGACCTCGTCGGCTGGTATGCCGCCGAGGCTCGCAGCGGCTGTCTTGGCGAGGCGGGCGGAGACGCCGATACGGAGCGATCCGGTGATCAATTTGAGCAGGGCCCAGCGGCCGGTCTCGTCGAGCGCGTCGAGCCAGGAGGCAATCAGGCGCGGCAGCTCGGTCTTGCCGGAGTTGCGCAGGCCGGCGACGACGTCGGGAAGGGTGAGCGGGGCGCGGTTGTGGCCGGGCGGGGCGGTCGAACCAGCCTGGCTCTTATCTCCCCCCTTGTGGGGGAGAGATAGAGAGGGGGGTATGCCGCGCTCGACAGCAGACCAGCCAGTCTCCTCTTGTCGAGCGCCCTCGATGCCCCCCTCCCAACCCTCCCCCACACGGGGGGAGGGCTTTGTGGCGCGCCCTTCGTCGGGCGGAGCCGGCCACATCAGCGCGACCGTCTCGGAGAGATCGCCGACATAGTCGTAGGAGAGCGCGAACAGCACCGGGTCGACGCGCTCGGCGATCAAGGCGCGGATCAGGCCGGGCTTGGCGTTCTGGAAGACCAGCCCGCCGGTCATCGCCGCCAGCGCATAGCCGCGATCGGGATCGGGCGTGGTGCGCAGGTAATCGGCGATCAGCGCGAGCTTGCCGTTGCGCCTCGGCTCATAGGCGAGGCGGTCGAGCAGCCAGGCGAAGCGGTTCATGCTGACGCCTCCGCCGGCTTGGCCTCGGGTTCGGCCTCGCCCTCGTCGCCATAGCCGACGAGATGGAGCGGCATGCCCTTGAGGCCGACCGTGCCGCACCAATGCGCCAGAGCCTCGGCCTCGCCATGAGTGATCCAGATCTCGTTCGCCTGGACCTCGCGGATCGTCGCCTGCAGGTCGTCCCAATCGGCATGGTCGGAAATGATCAGCGGCAGCTCGACGCCCTTCTGGCGGGCTCGTGCCCTGACCCGCATCCAGCCCGAGGCGAAGGCGGTGACCGGATCGGGGAAGCGGCGCGACCAGAGGTCCTGGATCGCGCTCGGCGGGCAGATGACGATCTCGCCGGCAAATGCCTTGCGTCCCTCGGCCTTGCGCCCGCTCGGCTCGACCTTGCGGATTTCGCCGAGCGGGATGCCCTGCGCCTGGTAGAACTCGGTGATCTTCTCGACGGCGCCGTGGATGTAGAGCGGCCGCTCGTAGCCGGCCTCGCGGATCAGCGCCATCAGGCGCTGCGCCTTCCCCAGCGAATAGGCGCCGACGATGTGCGTGCGATCGGGGAAGAGCCGGACGGAATCGAGCAGCTTGGCCGCCTCGGCATGGGCTGGCGGGTGGCGAAACACCGGCAGGCCGAAGGTCGCCTCGGTGATGAAGACGTCGCAGGGCACGGGTTCGAAGGGCGCACAGGTCGGATCGCGCTCGCGCTTGTAGTCGCCGGAGACGACGATGCGCAGGCCCTTGTGCTCGACCACGATCTGGGCCGAGCCGAGGACATGGCCGGCCGGGACGAAGCGGAAATCGACCGCGCCGATGCGGATGGTCTCCCGGGCGGAGGCGGCCTGCTGCGAGCCGGTGAACGCCTCGCCATAGCGCAGTGCCATGATCGCCAGCGTATCACGCGTCGCCAGCACCGCGCCATGGCCGGCGCGGGCATGATCGGAATGGCCATGGGTGATCAGCGCCCGCGCCACCGGGCGGACCGGGTCGATGTAGATGTCGGCCGGCGGGCAATAGAGCCCGGCCGGAGTCGGCGTCAGCAGGTCCGAAGGCTTCATCGTCTGGCCAGTGTCATTTGCCTCGGTTAAACTCGCAACATGATCGAAAAGGGCAGCAGCGTGTACTCCGCCAGTTCCGGGGATGAGCGCCTCGACCGTCGCTATGCCTGGGCCGAGGCGGCCCTGAAGGATGGCGACCCGCAGGCGGCGATCGACATCCTCGATCAAACGCTCGCCGAGAACTACGGTTTCACCGCCGCCTGGCATCTCTATGGGCTGGCCCAGGAAGCACTCGGGCACAATGAGGAGGCCGCGACCGCCTGGCGGCAGTATCTGGACCTCGACCCGAACGACCATATGGGCGCCAAGCTCGACCTCGCCCGCATCGGCGCGCTTGCGGCCGAGCAGGCGACCTCCGAGAACTTCTCCGGCGCGCTGTTCGACGGCTATGCCGAGCGCTTCGACAGCCATCTCGTCGGCACCTTGCAATATCAGGCGCCGGCGCTGCTGAGGGAGGCGCTGGCTCGCCATTGTGAGCAGACCGGCCGGCCCTTCCGGTTCGGGACGGTCCTCGATCTCGGCTGCGGCACGGGGCTGATGGGCGAAGCGATCCGCGCCGAGACGGAGTTTCTTGCCGGCTGCGACCTCTCTCCCCGGATGATCGCCAAGGCGCGCGACAAGCTCCGCGGCAATGGCAGCCCGCTCTACGACAAGCTCGCAACCGCCGGCCTGACCGCCTTCCTGGCGAGCCGGCCCGACGCCTCGGCCGATCTCGTCATCGCCGCCGACGTCTTCGTCTATCTCGGCGACCTCGCGCCAAGCTTCCACCAGAGCGCGCGCGTGCTCAAGGCGGGCGGGCTTTTCGCCTTCACCGTGCAGAGCCATGACGGCGAAGGCATCGCCGTCGGCCAGGACCGGCGTTTCGCCCATGCCGAAGGCTGGATCAGGGAGGCGCTCGTCAAGGCGCGGCTGAAGCCGGTACTCGTCGAGCAGCAGAGCACAAGGATCGATCGCGGCCAGCCTGTGCCGGGGCTGCTGATCATCGCCGAGCGTCGCTGACACGCGGAGGCCGGCGGGCGCTCAAGCAACCCCTGAACGCATGTCCCCGGCATCGACCCCCTCCACAGCGCGCAAGGCCGGAATTGCGAAATCGGTGAAGGCGCGCACGACGGGGCGCATGAAACGCACCGAGGGAAAGGTCCAGAAGGCCTCCGTCGGCTTGACCTCATAATCCGGCAGTATCCTGACGAGCCGGCCTGTTGCGAGCTCATCCGAGACGAGAAGCTGCTGCACCGGCCCGGCGGCGCGTCCAGACAGCAGGGTCGCGACGATCGTCTCGGCGGCGTTCGTGCGCATGATCGGCCGCACCGGCACGTCGACGCTCTCGGTTCCCCGGCGCAGTGGCAGCAAATCACGCGGCGACAGCAGCGTCGGCGTAGTCACGACATCGACTTCGGACAGCCGCGCCGGCGTCTCGACCGGCCCCGAGCGCTCGATGAAAACCGGTGCCGCGACAAGGATGCGGCGCACCAGCCCCAGGCGCCTGACGATCAACTCCTGTCCCTCCGGGCGGCCATATCTGAGCGCGAGGTCGAAGCCCTCATGGACCAGGTCGACCGCGCGGTTCTCCAGCACGAGATCAATCGTCACGTCGGGATAGCGCTCCTGGAAGGCCAGCGCGATCGGGTGGAGGTGCCTCACGCCGATGCAGGACGGTGCGTGTACCCGCAGTGGCCCTTCGATCGCACCCATCTCATGGCGAACGCCCTCAAGCGCCGCATCGATGGTAGCGAGCGCGCTCCGGCTGGCCTCGTAGAGCGCCTTGCCCTGCACGGTCGGCCGGACCATGCGGGAAGAGCGTTCCAGAAGCCGGGCACCGACATGCCGCTCGAGATTGCGCAGATGCTTGGTGACGGCCGGCTGCGACACGGAGAGATCGCGCGCGGCGGCGGTGACCGATCCGCGCTCGACGGTGCGCACGAAAGCCTTCAAGGCGGCGGCAATATCCATGCATATCCATTGGTTATGATATCTATCACTTCATAACGGATCGACGCCGTTCCAGCAAATTGCTCTATCGCCTCACCAACTCCATCATGCGAGCCGATAGACCGAATGCCCCTCGACAGACGCAGCCTGCTGCTCGGCAGCCCGTTCCTTTTGTCCGGCTGCGTGACGAGCCCCGCGACCCAACGTCCCAGCCAGGCAGCGATCAGTCGCCCTGACATGGTCGAGGCCGACTACGCTTCGATCTATGCAGCTGTCGACGGTGAGCCCTTTCCAGTGCCCGCCATCGACCTTCAGGAGATCGAGCCCGAATTCCTGCGGCGGGCGGTCGGCTATCGCACGGCCGAGCGGCCGGGAACCGTGGTCGTCGATCCCGGCGAACGCTACGCCTACCTCGTCGGCGAAGGCGGACGCGCGATCCGCTACGGCATCGGCGTCGGCAAGGAGGAAGGCTTCAATTTCCGCGGCGCCGCGACGATCGCGCGCAAGGCGCAATGGCCGCGCTGGACGCCGACGCCCGACATGATCCGCCGCGAGCCGCAGCGCTATGGCCGCTATGCCGGGGGCCTCGCCGGTGGCGCCGGCAACCCGCTTGGTCCGCGCGCACTCTACCTTTATCGCGACGGGCGCGACACACTCTACCGGCTACACGGCACCGTCGAGCCCTGGACCATCGGGACGATGGTTTCGTCCGGCTGCATTCGGCTGCTGAACCAGGACATCATGGATCTCTACCGACGCGTACCTGTCGGCAGCAGGGTCGTCGTGCTCGGATCGGGCGGCGGCACGGCCGTCTGAAAGGCAAGGGACCACCGTTCCCTTTTCGTTCGGCAGAGCCTATCTCTGTCGCTTGATGGATGCGCCCTCGCCCCTTCCCCTTGCCTTCTCCGCCTGGTTCGCCAGCCGCGGCTGGAGCGTGCGGGCACATCAGCTCGCCTTGCTGGAGGAAGCCCGCGCCGGACGCTCGACCTTGCTGGTCGCACCGACCGGCGCCGGCAAGACGCTCGCCGGCTTCCTGCCCTCGCTGGTCGAGATGACCCAGCGCGGCGGCGAGCGCGACGGGCTGCACACGCTCTATGTCTCGCCGCTGAAGGCGCTCGCGGTCGATATCGCCCGCAATCTGGAGACGCCGATCCGCGAGATGGGGCTCAACGTCAAAGTCGAGACCCGTACGGGCGACACTTCACCGGCCAAGCGCGCCCGTCAGATCGAGCGGCCGCCCGACATCCTCCTGACCACGCCCGAACAGCTCGCGCTCCTGGTCTCGCATCGGGATGCGAGGCCGTTTTTCGCGGGGCTTCGCCGCGTCGTGCTTGACGAACTGCACGCCCTCGTCACCTCCAAGCGTGGCGACCTGCTCTCGCTCGATCTCGCCCGCCTGCGCGCGCTGGCGCCTGCGATGAGCGCCGTCGGCCTCTCCGCGACGGTGCGCGAGCCGGCCGACCTGCAGGCCTATCTCGGCGGCGCCGGCACGCCGTCCGGCCTCGTCACCGTCAAGGGCGGCGCGCAAGCGCAGATCGGCATCATGCATACGAGCCGGCGGCTGCCGCTGGCGGGCCATGTCACCGCCCATGCGGTCGGTGACATCTATGCCGCGATCCAAACTCACAAATTGACACTCGTCTTCGTCAACACCCGCATGCAGGCCGAGTTCATGTTCCAGGCGCTGTGGAGCGTGAACGAGGAGACGCTGCCGATCGCTTTGCATCACGGCTCGCTCGATGTCGGCCAGCGCCGCAAGGTCGAGGCGGCGATGGCGGCGGGCAAGCTCAAGGCCGTGGTCTGCACCGCGACGCTCGATCTCGGTATCGACTGGGGCGATGTCGACCTCGTCATCAATGTCGGCGCGCCCAAGGGCGCCAGTCGCCTGATGCAGCGCATCGGCCGCTCCAACCACCGCATGGACGAGCCCTCGCAGGCGCTGCTGGTCCCGTCGAACCGCTTCGAATTGCTGGAATGCCGCGCCGCGCTCGATGCGGTGGCGGAGGCGGCGCAGGACACCCCGCCGCCGCGGTTAGGGGCGCTCGACGTGCTCGCCCAGCATGTGCTGGGGGTCGCCTGCTCCGACGGTTTCGAGCCCAATGCGCTCTATGAGGAGGTCCTGACCGCTTCGCCCTATGCCGGTCTCGACCGCGCCGATTTCGACGCCGTGGTCGATTTCGTCGCGACCGGCGGCTATGCGCTGAAGAGCTATGAGCGCTTCGCCAAGCTGCGGCGGAGCAAGGACGGGCTCTATCGCGCCAGCAATGCTCGCGTGATCCAGCAATACCGCATGAATGTCGGCACCATCGTCGAGTCGACCATGCTCAAGGTGCGGCTCGGCCGCTCCAGGCCGGCCCGTCCCGGCGGCCAGAAGATGCTCAGCCGCGGCGGGCGCGTGCTCGGCGAGCTGGAGGAGTATTTCGCCGAGACGATGACGCCGGGAGACACCTTCGTCTTCGCCGGCGAGGTGCTGCGCTTCGAGGGCATCGTCGAGAACGAGGTGGTCTGCTCGCGCACCAGCGCCGGCACCGATCCCAAGATCCCCTCCTATGCCGGCGGGAAGTTCCCGCTCTCGACCTTCCTCGCCGCCCGCGTGCGCGCCATCCTGGCGACGCCGGAGGAATGGGCTAAGCTGCCGGACGAGGTTTCGTCCTGGCTGCATGCACAGCGCCTGAAATCGCGCCTGCCCAAGCCCGGCGAACTCCTGGTCGAGACCTTTCCGCGCGCCGGCCGCTTCTTCCTGGTCGCCTATCCGTTCGAGGGCCGCCTTGCCCACCAGACGCTCGGCATGCTGCTGACGCGCCGGCTGGAACGAGCGCGTTTGAAACCGCTCGGCTTCGTCTGCAACGACTATGGCATCGCGGTCTGGACGCTCGGAGACATGGGGGCGGCGATCGCGCGCGGGGCGCTTTCGCTCGACAATCTCTTCGCGCAGGACATGCTCGGCGACGACCTGGAGGAGTGGCTGGCCGAATCGGCGCTGATGAAGCGCACCTTCCGCTCCTGCGCCGTGATCGGCGGCCTGATCGAGCGCCGTTTCCCCGGCCAGGAGAAGAGCGGGCGGCAGGTGACGATCTCGACCGACCTCGTCTACGACGTGCTGCGCCGGCACCAGCCCGACCATGTGCTGCTCCGCGCCGCACGTGCCGATGCCGCGACGGGGTTGCTCGACATCGGCCGCTTGGGTCAGATGCTGACACGGATCAGCGGGCGAATCGTGCATCAGCCGCTCGATCACGTCTCGCCGCTCTCGGTCTCGGTCATGCTCGAGATCGGGCGCGAGGCGGTCAGTGGCGAAGCGGCCGACGAGATCCTGGCCGAGGCGGAAGCGCAGATGCTTGAAGAGGCGATGGCGTGAATCTGGCGGCGAAGGAAACGGGAGAGGTGGCGGCCGAGGCGTTCATGCTCGGCCGGCTGGCGCTTGTGCCGGATCTCTCCGGCGCGCTCTATCTGCCGGACGAGCGCACGCTCGTCGTCGCCGACCTGCATCTGGAGAAGGGTTCGGCCTATGCGGCGCGCGGCATCCTGCTGCCGCCCTATGATTCTGCCGCGACGCTGCGGCTGCTCGGCGCCGCGATCCTGCGCTACCAGCCGGCGCGCGTGATCGCACTCGGCGATTCCTTCCACGATCGCGGTGCCGAGGCGCGGATTGACGAGAGCTGCCTTGCCACCTTGCGCGCCTACCAGGCCGGCCGCGACTGGCTCTGGATCAGCGGCAACCACGACCCTGCGATCTCGGCCGCGATGGGCGGTACCGCGCTCGACGAGCTCGACCTTCGCGGCGTCAGGCTGCGGCACGAGCCGAGCCCGGCTGGCGCCTTGCCCGAGATCGCCGGGCATCTGCACCCCGCCGCCAAGGTCCGCATGCGCGGCCGGGCGCTGCGCCGGCGCTGCTTCGCGCTCTCGCCGAGCCGCTGCGTCATGCCGGCGATGGGCGCCTATGCCGGTGGCCTCAACGTCCGCGACGCCGCCTTCCGGCCGCTGTTCGGCCTGGGTTTCTCCGCCCATCTCCTCGGCGACGGCAGGCTGTTCCGCATCGACCAGCGCCTGCTACTGCCGGATTGACGGCGGCAGACCGCAGACAGATCGAGCACTCCATTGGTCATGGAGAGGTCGAGCGCCCATCATTTTCATGTGCAGGGATATGTGCGTAACAGGTTGCGTCGGCGCGGGGCTTGTGGCATCAGGACGCCGCTTCGGAACGGCGCGGCGCCTTCCCGGTCCTCAAGTGACCTGAAACGCCAGCATATCCCGGTCCTGCTGCGGTAGCTCAGTGGTAGAGCACTCCATTGGTAATGGAGAGGTCGAGAGTTCAATCCTCTCTCGCAGCACCAGCCCATTCCGTCGTGATCACCGAAGCTCTTGACGATGTGAGGCTTGCGCCCGTTCTGATGTTACGAGGCCCGTAGCAGATCAGATCGCGCCGCGTTGACCAGCGACATGAATACAGCCGCACGACAGGACGACGGGATCGCGATCCTTCCCGGCAGCGCAGCCGGGCCGATCATCGTGATGACGGAGCCGTTGAGCTTCTGGGGCGGTGTCGATCCCGCGACGAGCACGGTCATCGATATCCACCACCCCTCGCATGGCGCCGCGCTCGCCGGCGCGATTGTGATGATGCCGACCAGCCGGGGCTCCTGTTCGGGCTCAGGCGTGCTGCTGGAACTCGCGCTCTCAAACAAAAACCCCGCGGCCTTGGTCTTCGCCGGCCCGGAGGACACGCTGACGCTTGGCGCGATCGTCGCTGCGGAGATGTTCGGACGCCGTATCCCGGTCATTCGCCTCTCACGGGAAGCTTTTGCCGCTTTGTCCTCCGCAAAGGAGGCAACGGTCACGCCGGAGGCCATACGGGCAGAGGACGGACATTTGTCGATCCAGCTCTCTGCCGCAGCCCGCGATGATATGAGGTTGTCAGCCGCCGATCGCCGCATGCTCGACGGGAACGAGGGGATCGCTGCCCAGCAGGCCATGCGCATCCTCTGTGCCATGGCCCGGCAGCAAGGCGCGAGCGAGCTCGTCGACGTGACGCGCGCCCATGTCGACGGCTGCATCTATGCCGGCCCGGCCAACCTTGTCTTCGCCGAAAAAATGGAGGCGCTGGGAGCACGCGTCCGCATCCCGACGACGATGAACGCGATCTCGGTCGATCACGCGAACTGGCGCCGCCAGGGCGTCGCGCCGGAATTCGGCGAGCCTGCGGCGCGCCTCGCCGATGCCTATGTGCGCATGGGCTGCCGGGCGAGTTTCACCTGTGCGCCCTATGCGCTGCCGGACCCGCCGGAGTTCGGCGAGATGATCGGTTGGTCTGAATCGAATGCGGTGATCTTCGCCAATTCGGTGCTCGGAGCCCGGACCGCGAAGCACCCCGACTTCCTGGATTTCTGCATCGCCGTCACCGGCCGCGCGCCGCGCGCCGGAGCCTTTTTCGACGAGGGCCGGCGTGCCCGTCGTGCGGTCCGGATCGAGCTGTCGGAAGGAGCCGATTCCTCGGCCTGGCCCCTGATCGGCTATCTTGCGGGCCTGGCCTCGCCTGACCGAATTCCGCTGATCAAGGGCCTCGAAAAGGCGCAGCCGACGCAAGACGAGCTCAAGGCGCTCTGCGCCGCCTTCGGTACGACGTCCGCCGCCGCCATGCTGCACATCGCGGGCGTTACCCCGGAAGCCGGCAGCCTCGGCGGCAGCCCCGAGGACGTGATCGTCATCACGCGCGAGGACCTCGCAGCCGGCTGGCGGAAGCTTAACGCCGGACCATCGGAGGTCGATCTCGTCGCTATCGGCAGCCCGCATGCCTCGCTCGACGAATGCCGGGCCGTCGCCGAACAGCTCGGCGGCCGCCCGCTTGCCACGGGTGTCTCCGTCATCATCACCACCGCGCGGAACGCCGCAGAAGCGGCGCAAGCCGACGGAACGGCGCAGCAGCTCCGGCGGAGCGGCGTCGAGATCGTGTCGGATCTGTGCTGGTGCTCGATCACCCGCCCGGTATTCCCGGAGACGGCCAAGATCATCCTGACCGACTCCGGCAAATACGCCCATTACGGCCCCGGGCTCTCCGGCTGCACCGTGCGGCTGGGCACGTTCGGCGATTGCATCGAGGCCGCGCTGACAGGCTCCGCGCCGCCCCGGCTGCCCGGCTGGCTGGCCGGAGCAGCCTCGACGCCACCACCCGAATGCACAGCCGCTCTGCGGTGACCTACAGCTTGAACACCTCCCGCGCCGTCTCATGGGCGCGGATATAGTCCCAGTCATAGGTCACGCCGAGGCCGGGGCCGGTCGGAACCGGGAAGCAGCCATCCTTGTCGACACCGTCGAGCTGGTCGCTGTAGCCGCAGGCATAGACCGGCGGCACCGCATTCGGGCAATCGGGCCCGACCAGAGCGAGCTCGTAGAAATTGGTGTTGCGGGTCGCGGCCATGCAGTGGCGATGGGCCGGGCCGCAGGCATGGATCTCGACATCGACGCCGAAGGCCTCGGCGAGATGGGCGACCTTCATCGCGCCGGTGATGCCGAGATCATATTCCGGATCGGAGCGCAGCGCGTCGGTGCCGCCATTGATCAGGAAATCGGCCTTGGGCTCGAAGCCGCGCAGATACTCGGTCTGCAGGATCGGCGTCCTCAGCATCTCGCGCAGCTTCTTGTGGGCGAAGGCCGAGACGCCGCAATCGCGCATCGGATCCTCGTACCAGAAGTAGTTGCCCTCGTCGCAGGCGCGCCCGACATAGAGCGCGTCGGCGAAGGTCCTGAGCTCGTTGGCCGGGTCGAGCATCAGGGTCATGCGGTCGCCGACGGCCTTGGCGACATGCAGGACGTTGGCGGCCTCCTCGCGCGCATCGCCATCATGCCAGCCATGGACCTTGAAGGCGCGGTAGCCGAGATCGTAGCAGGCCTCGGCGAAGTCGACGAAGGCCTCCTTGCTGTCGAGCCCGCCATTGCGGTCGCCGTGATAGGTCGAGGCATAGGTCTTGAGCTTCGTCCGATAGCCGCCAAGGAGCTGCGAGACAGAGGCGCCGAAGCGCTTGCCGGCGAGGTCCCAGAGCGCGATGTCGATCGGCCCGATGCCCATGCCGTCATGCTGGCGCAGCTCCCGCTTCATGTCGTTCCAGATCTCCTCGCGGTGATCGGGATCGCGGCCGAGGATGTTGGGCGCCAGCGAGAGCGTCTGCGCCATGGTGGCGCGGGTGCCGCCCCAATGCATGACATATTGCCCCTCGGCTCCGTCCTCGCTGCGGATGACGACGGCGAACTTGGTCAATTCCAGCTCGGAATTGGGCTTGTAGCCGATATTGTAGACGGCGCGCGCGTTCTCGGCCGACGGCCCGAGGTTCTTGGCCTTGAACGAGAACTCGACGATCTCGACTTCGCTGATCCTGGTCATGGGTTTTCCTCAGAAGCCGGCGACACGCGGCAACCAGAGGCTGAGCGCGGGCACGTAGGTGATGATGGCGAGCGCCACGACAAGCGCGATCAGGAAGGGCCAGAGCTCGCGGAAGAGCGGCCCTAGCCTGACTTTCGTGATCGCCATGGCGACGAAGCAGAGCACCCCGACCGGCGGCGTCACTTGGCCGATGACGAGGTTGACCAGGAGCACGATGCCGAAATGCACGAGGTCGATCTGCAACGAGGTCAGCAGCGGCAAGAGGATCGGCACCAGGATGATCATGATGGCGATCGTCTCCATGAACATGCCGGCGATCAGCAAAGCGATGTTCAGGATCAGCAGCACAACCAGCGGGTCGGTCGAGATCGACTTCATGAAGTCGGTGACGAGCTGGGGCGCCTGGTCGACGGCGAGGATCCAGCTGAAGGGCGAGGCCGCCGCGACGATGGCGAGGATGACCGCTGTCTCGCGCGCCGTGCCGACCAGGATCGCCGGCAGGTCGGCGAGCCTGATCGTGCGGTAGACCAGCATGCCGACGACCAGCGAATAGGCGGCGGCGACGCCGGCGATCTCGGTCGCGGTGAAGAGCCCGGCGCGGAAGCCGACGATAATCAGCACCGGCATCAGCAGCGCCAGCGAAGCGTATTTGAACTCCGTCCAGAGATTGCCGAGCGAGAAGGCGCCAGCCGCGCGGAAGTCGCGCTTTAAGGCCAGTATGGCGATGGTCGCCATGATGCAGCCGGCCATGACGAGGCCGGGGATGATGCCGGCGACGAACAGGCTGCCCAGCGAGATATTGGCCTGCCAGGCGTAGACCACCATCAGGATCGAGGGCGGGATGATCGGCCCGAGCGTGCCCGCGACGGCCGAAAGCGCCGCGCCGAAGGCCCGCGGATAGCCCATCTTCTCGAGTTGCGGCACGAAGACCCGCGCCGCCGCGGCGGTGTCCGCCACCGAGGAGCCGGAGATGCCGGAGAGGAAGACCTCGCCGACGACCAGCGTATGCGCCGGGCCGCCGCGGATATGGCCGACCAGCGCCTTGGTGAAGCTGAACAGGCGCTCGGAGATGCCGGACGCATTCATCAATGAGCCGGCGAGTGTGAACAGCGGGATCGCCAGCAACGGGAAGGACTGCACGCCGGCGACGATGCGCTGTGCGGCGACCGTGAGCGGGATACCCTCCATGAAGATCACCAGCAGGGCCGAGCCGGCCATGGCGATCCAGATCGGCGTGCCGACGACGATGAGCAGCGCGAAGGCGCCCAGAAGCAAGGTCACCATGGCCGCTACTCGCGCGTCGTGATGTCGGACCAGAGCGCCCCGACGGGCCCCTCATCCAGCAGGTTGCGCAAGAGATGCAGCAGCGAGAGCGCACTGCCCACGAAGAGCGGCGCGATCATCCAGCCGGCGGAGATGCCGAGCATCGGCGTCAGGTTCGGCATCTCGCGCTGGAGATAGCGCCAGGAAAAATAGGTCAGCGTGCCCAGCACCGCCGCCGTCGCCAGGAAGGCGAGCAGGCCGAAGGCACGGGCGAGCCAGCGCGGCGCGAACATCACGATGACGTCGATGATAATGTGGGTGCGGGCATGAAAGGCGCTGGCGATGCCGAGGAAGACCATCCAGGCGAAGAGCAGCAGGATGAGCTCCTCCGACCAGGTCAGCGGATCGCCCAGCACATAGCGGAAGACGACCGCCGCACAGACCAGCGTCGCGATGGCGGCATGGAGGACCGCGAGGGCAGCGTCCTCCACGCGGCTCGACCAGTCGTCGAGCCGCCGGATCAAAGTGAGGCCGGTCATCGGGCCGGATTAGCGCTTGCGCTGCGTTTCGATCGCCGCGAGCACGCGGTCGAGATGCGCCTTGCCCCAGCGCCGTTCCATCGCGGTGGCGACGACCTTGGACTTGGCGGCGAAGGCATCGCGATCGACATCCTCGACGATCTTGGAGCGGCCGGATTTGCGGATGTCCTCCAGCATCGAGGCTTCGCGCTTCTGCTGGAGATAGGTGTTCATCGCCGAGGCGCGGGCGGCCTCCGCGAACAGCACCTCGCGATGCTCGGGCTTGAGCCTGGCGAGGCTGTCCTTGTTGATGACGATCATGTTGTTCTGGAGCATATGCTTGGTCATCGCGACGAAGCCCTGCACTTCGTAGAACTTGCGCGAGAAGATCGTCGGAATCGGGTTCTCCTGGCCGTCGACCGTCTTCTGCTGGAGCGCGGTGTAGACCTCGCCGAAGGGCACCGGCGTCGGCGCCGCGCCGTAGGCCTTGATCATCTCGACCCAGACGGGGCTCTCCGGCACGCGGATCTTGAGGCCCTGCAGGTCCTCCGGCTTCTTCACGGCGCGGTCGAGCGTCGTCATGTTGCGCCAGCCCCAGTACCAGATGCGGGTCACCGGCACGATGTTGTGCTTGTCGCGCAACTCGTCGAACACGGGATCGAAGGCGTCGGAGCGGATGATCGCTTCGGCCTCGCTCCAATCCTTCCAGAGGAAGGGCGCGCTCGGGATCTCCAGTGCCGGCACCAGCGAGGAGGCAGCGGCCATCGAAGGCGCGGAGAGGTCGAGCGCGCCCTCCTTGACCTGCTTGAAGAGATCGACCTCCTTGCCGAGCTGCTCGGCCGGGAAGACCCGGATGGTGACGGCGCCGCCGGTACCCTTGTTCACCCGCTCGGCGAACTCGTGGAAGAGTTCGCCGGCGATCTCGGCGGTGGTGTTGGCGTGGCCGAAGCGCAGGGTCTGCGCCTGCGCCACGCTGGCGATGAAGCTGCAGGCGATCAAGGCCGCGGCGGCGATACGTCTCAAGATCATGCTTGTCCTCCCTGATGGTGAACCGGGCCGTTTTCGGCCTCGGGGCTGTTGCGGCTATTTGATCAGCCGCTCGTAGGAACCTTCGAGATGCAGGCGCATCGCCTGGCTTGCGGCATCCGGATCGCCCGCTTCGAGCGCATCGACGATGCGGAAATGCTCCTGATGGGTCAGGCCGACATCCTGCTCGCGCGTCAGGTAGAGCCGTGAGATGTGCAGATGGAAGCGCAGGTCGTCATAGCTCTTGAGCGCGACCTGGTTGCCGGCGGCCTGCAGGATGATGCGGTGGAAGCGGTCGTCAGCCTCGGTGAAACCACGATGGCTGCGATATTCGCGCGACGGCTCACCCGCCATCATGGCCGCGACCTCGTCGCGCAGCGCCTGGATGACATCCGGGCCGGGCCGGCGCCGCGCGGCCTCGGCCGCCGCCCAGGGCTCGATCACGCCGCGGAAGCTGTAGACGTCCTCGTAATAGCGCTGGTCCGGTAGCGGCGCGGTGGCGAAGCCGATGAAGGGCTCGGCCCTAACCAGCCCCTCGGCGACGAGCCGGGCCAGCGCCTCGCGGATCGGCGTCGAGGAGACCTGAAGCTCGCGCGCCAGGGCATCGACATTGAGCTTCTCCCCCGGCGCATAGGCCTGATCGAGGATGCGCTCCTTGATCGCCTCGTAGACCTGGTCGCCGAGCACGACCCGCTCGATCCTGCGCGCTCCGCTCAATGCCCTGCATCCTATATCTTGGATCGTGCATGATCCTGGAGCGATGGCTCATTGGAGTCAATCGGTTCTGCGGCGGACAGCGACGCTTCGGATCGAGCGCTCGCCCGAACAGCTGAGCTGATCGAATCGCACGATTCGGTTCGGCGCACGGCCTTCGGAATTCATCATCCGGCATAGCCGAGCGCCGGACAAAACCTAGCATTCACAAAGGCCATCCGCCCTTTTAGGGAAGGCGAGCCGCAGTGGCGCGCGCATTTGCGCTCAGGCGCCCGCAGGCGCCCGCAGCTGCAGACCCCGCCGCTCACAACTTCTCACTCCAGCGCGGCCAATATTGTATCGCATTGATAAGAAACGACTTTTCAGTCACTCTCGGCACCTGGTCGAGCGTTTTCCCGGCAAGCAGCCTTGGGATTTACCGCTCGTTAACCATTCGATTCCTACATCTGGGGAACCGAAAATTTACCAAGATGACCGCCGTGTTAACCCAACCCCGGCCGATCCGCCTCAAGGGGCGTTCCTATCTCGCGTTGACGCTGACGCCCGAGCTGCCCTTCGAGGACTGGCTGGTGCGGCTCGACGATCTCGCCGGCCGCTCGGCCGGCTTCTTCCTGCGGCGGCCGGTCGTGCTGGACGTCGAAGGGCTGGAGATCGACCGCGCCCAGCTGCGCGACCTCGTCGGCAAGCTCGGCACGCGCAATGTCCGGATCATGGGCATCGAGGGCGCACGTCCCTCGATGCTCGGGGCCGACCTGCCACCGGCCATGTCGGGCGGCAAGGCGACCGGCGACATCGAGGAGCCGACTGCCGCGCCGACCAAGGAAGCGCCCGCACCTGCTCCTGTCGAGAGCGCGGCAGAGATACCGGCCGCACCGCTGCCCACCACCGGCGTCCCGGCCTCGCTCGTCGTCACCCAGCCGGTGCGCTCCGGGCAGTCCGTCTTCACCGAGGGCGACATCACCATTCTCGGCTCGGTCGCCTCCGGTGCCGAGGTCATCGCCGGCGGCTCGATCCATATCTACGGCACGCTGCGCGGCCGGGCGATGGCCGGCACGCTCGGCAACGCCGCGGCGCGCATCTTCTGCCGCAAGCTGGAAGCCGAAATGGTCGCCATCGACGGCTTCTACAAGACGGCCGAGGAACTTGAACCCGGCCTGCGCGGCAAGCCCGCCCAATTCTGGCTCGACGGCGAGACCTTCACCGCCGGATCAATGGCTTAAATCGACAGACGGCGCGTCCCCAGGAACTAGGAGAGGTCAATGGGCAAGGTCATCGTGGTCACATCGGGCAAAGGCGGCGTCGGCAAGACGACCTCCTCGGCCGCCCTCGGCGCAGCCCTGGCGCAGAACGGCGACAAGGTCGTGGTCGTCGACTTCGACGTCGGCCTGCGCAATCTCGACCTCGTCATGGGCGCCGAGCGCCGCGTGGTCTACGACCTCGTCAACGTGATCCAGGGCGAGGCCAAGCTGACGCAGGCGCTGATCCGCGACAAACGGCTGGAATCGCTTTATTTGCTGCCGGCCTCCCAAACGCGCGACAAGGACAACCTCACGGCCGAGGGCGTCGAGAAGGTGATCGGCGCACTCAAGAGCCATTTCGACTGGGTGATCTGCGACAGCCCGGCCGGCATCGAGCGCGGCGCCACCCTCGCCATGCGCCATGCCGATGTCGCGATCGTCGTGACCAATCCGGAAGTTTCCTCGGTGCGCGATTCCGACCGCATCATCGGCCTGCTCGATTCCAAGACGGCGAAGGCCGAGGCCGGCGAGCGCATCGAGAAGCACCTGTTGCTCACCCGCTACGACCCCGCCCGGGCCGAGCGCGGCGACATGCTGAAAGTCGACGACGTCCTCGAGATCCTGTCGATCCCGCTGCTCGGCATCATCCCCGAGAGCATGGACGTGCTGCGCGCCTCCAATATCGGCTCGCCCGTCACCCTGGCGGATGAGCGCAGCGCCCCGGCGCTCGCCTATTTCGACGCTGTGCGGCGCCTGCGCGGCGAGAGCCTTCCCGTCACCATCCCCGGCGAGAAGCGCGGCTTCTTCGGCAAGTTCTTCGGAAGGAAAGCGGCATGAACCTGCGTCGTCTCTTCTTCCGGCCGCAGTCGGCCCCGGCCGCGCGCGAGCGCCTGCAGGTCCTGCTCGCGCATGAGCGCCTGTCGTCCGAAGGCTCCGACCTCGTCACCAAATTGCGCGACGAGATCCTGCAGGTGATCGCCAGGCACGTTCAAGTCGACAACGAGAAGGTCAACGTCCGCATGGAGCGCGGCGCCCAGGTCTCGACATTGGCCGTCGACATCGAGATCCCGTTCGAGGCAGACAAGAAGGCGGCCTGAGGGCCGCCTTTACCTTTCATATCAAAGGCCCTTGCCGGCCTCACATCAGCGCCGGGCCACGGCCGTCATATTCGGCGTCGGTGACCTTCTCCAGCCAGTCCACGACCTTGCCGTCCTGGGCCTCCTGCACGGCGATATGGGTCATCGCCGTCTCCGGCCCGGCGCCGTGCCAGTGTTTCTCGCCCGGCGGGAACCAGACGACGTCGCCCGGCCTGACCTCCTCGACTGGCCCGCCCCAGCGCTGCACCCGGCCGAATCCGGCCGTGACGACCAGCGTCTGGCCGAGCGGATGAGTGTGCCAGGCCGTGCGCGCGCCGGGCTCGAAGGTGACGCTGGCGCCCTGCACGCGCTCGGGTGCATGCGGATTGAACAGCGGATCGATGCGGACGGTACCGCTGAACCAGTCGCCCGGACCTTTCGTCGACGGGCGGGTTCCGGCGCGGATGATGTCCATGGGCTGTCTCCTTGGGCCTGCAGTGCGATGCCCGGATTCTATGATGCTTTTCGTGCACCGTCATTGCGAGCGCAGCGAAGCAATCCAGTATCGTAGTGCTCTACGCCTTCCTGGATTGCTTCGTCGCTTGCGCTCCTCGCAATGACGACAACGCCTTCACCTCAATGGAAGTCACGCGATTTCGGCAGGATCCGGACATTACGGGGATGACGGGCCCGCGGAGCCTGCGGGTGCTTGAATTCGTCGGCACGCGTCAGCATGATCTCGGCGCGGTGCGTGTCGGAGAGGCCAAGCAGCTCGGCCGAGCGGTCGACGACGCGCTTGGCCATCAGATGGACGACGCCCTCCGGGCTCTTCTGCACCCTGCCCTCGACCAGCAGCAGCCGGGCCGCCATGACCTCGCGGCGGAAGCGCTCGAAATCGCGGGCCCAGAGCACGACATTGGTGATGCCGGTCTCGTCCTCCAGCGTGATGAAGATGGCATTGCCTTTGCCCGGGCGCTGGCGCACCAGCACGACGCCGGCGACGCTGGCCCAAGCGCCATCCCGCATTCCTGACATCTGCTCGCAGCTGGCGACGCGCTCGCGGGCGAAGCGGGCGCGCAGCAGGCCCATGGGGTGCCCCTTCAAAGAGAGCCGCGCCGTCTGGTAGTCGGCGACGATGTGCTCGGCGAGCGGCATCAGCGGCAGCGCCATGGTGCGTTCCGCCCCGAGCTCGCGCGCCTGCGCCGCCTCGAACAGCGGCAGGGCCTCGTCGTCCGGCAGGCGGCGCACTGCCCAGAGCGCCTCGCGCCGGTCGAGCCCGAGCGAGCGGAAGGCATCGGCATCGGCGAGCAGACGCATGGCGCGCGCCGGCAGGCGGGCACGGCGAGCGAGTTCCTCGACCTCGCGATAGGGCTCGGTCCGGGCTTCGACGAGACGCTCCGCCCAATCCTCCCTGAAGCCGTCGAGCTGGCGCAGGCCGAGGCGCAGGGCCCAGGGGCTTTTCCAGCCCGGCCCTCCTGGCTCCAGCAGATTGTCCCAGGCGCTGGAATTCACATCGATCGGGCGCGGCTCGACGCCGCCATTCTCCTGCGCTTCCCGGACGATCTGGGCCGGTGCGTAGAAGCCCATGGGCTGCGAGTTCAGCAGCGCCGCGGCGAATATCGCCGGGTGATGGCATTTCAGCCAGGAGGAGACATAGACCAGCTTGGCGAAGGAGGCGGCGTGGCTTTCGGGGAAGCCATAGCTGCCGAAACCCTTGATCTGCTCGAAGCAACGCTGGGCGAAATCGCGCTCATAGCCGCGCTCGACCATGCGCTCGACCATCATCGCCTCGAAATGGCCGATGGTGCCGACATTGCGGAAGGTCGCCATCGCCTTGCGCAAGCCGTTGGCCTCGGGGTCGGTGAACTTCGCCGCGGTCATGGCGAGCTGCATCGCCTGCTCCTGGAAGAGCGGCACGCCAAGGGTACGTTTCAGGACATTGCGGAGTTCGTTCGGATCATGCGGCGACGCCGGTGAAGGATAGTCGACCTGCTCGATGCCCGCCCGCCGCTTCAGATAGGGATGCACCATGTTTCCCTGGATCGGGCCGGGCCGGACGATCGCGACCTGGATGACGAGATCGTAGAGCTTTCGCGGCTTCAGGCGCGGCAGCATGTTCATCTGCGCCCGGCTCTCGACCTGGAAGACGCCGAGCGACTTGCCCTCGCAGAGCATGTCGTATGTGGCCTCATCGCCGTCCTTGATATCGGCCAACGCGTAGCTTTGTCCCTCCCTGTGCGCGATCAACTCAAAAGCCTTGCGGATGCAGGTCAGCATGCCCAAGGCGAGCACGTCGACCTTCATCAAACCAAGCGCGTCGATGTCGTCACGGTCCCATTCGATGAAGGTGCGGTCGTCCATCGCGGCATTGCCGATCGGGACTGTCTCGTCGAGGCGGCCGCGCATCAGTACAAAGCCGCCGACATGCTGCGAGAGATGGCGCGGGAAGCCGAGCAGGCGCACCGCAAAGCGCACGGCCCGAGCGATCACCGGATTGTCGGGGTCAAGCCCGGCCTGGCGGATCTGGGTGCGGGTTATGTCGGAACCCCAGCTGCCCCATTGCGTCGAGGCGAGGCGGGCGGTGACGTCCTCGGTCAGCCCCAGCGCCTTGCCGGCCTCGCGCATGGCGCTGCGCGGCCGATAATGGATCACCGTCGCGGCGATGCCGGCGCGCTTGCGGCCATAGGTCTTGTAGATCCACTGGATCACCTCCTCGCGGCGCTCATGTTCGAAATCGACGTCGATATCGGGCGGCTCGCTTCTTTGCTCGGAGATGAAGCGGGCAAAGAGCAACTGGTATTCGTTCGGATCAACGGAGGTGATGCCGAGCGCGTAGCAGACAGCGGAGTTGGCGGCCGAACCCCGGCCCTGACAGAGAATGCCCCGGCTTTCGGCGAATTCGACGATCTGGCGGATGGTCAGGAAATAACGGGCATAATCGAGCTTGCCGATCAGGACGAGCTCGTCATCGACCTGGCTTTGCACCTTCTCCGGAATGCCGGCTGGATAGCGCATCGGCAGGCGCCGACGCACCAGTTCCTCCAGCCAACCCTGCGGCGTCCAGCCGGGCGGGACCGGCTCGTCCGGATACTCGTATTTCAGCTCCTCGAGATCGAAGTCGATGCGGCCGAAGAGATGCTGCGTCTCTGCGATCGCCTCCGGCGCCTCGCGGAAGAGCCTCATCATCTCCTGCGGCGGCTTGAGATGGCGCTCGGCATTGGCCTCGAGCAGGCGGCCGGCCCTGTCGATCGTCGTGCCCTCACGGATGCAGGTCAGCAAATCCTGCAGGTCGCGCTGCTCGGGTGCGTCGTAGAGCACGTCATTGGTCGCGATCAGCGGGGTGCGGGTCGGCGCCGCGATGCTGCGGAGACGGGCGAGGCGGCGGCGGTCGTCGCCGCGGCGCGACATGGTCGCAGCGAGCCAGACCGCGCCGGGCGCGGCGGCATCGAGCCGGGCAAGGATGTCGGAGAGACCGTCCAGCCGGCGCTCCGGCATGACAATCAGCAGCAGGTCGCGGGCATCGTGCAGCAGGTCGTCGAGAGAAAGGATGCACTCACCCTTCGTTTTCGTCTTCAGATTGCCTGTCGTCAGCAGGCGGCAGAGCCGGCCCCAGCCCGCACGGTTGGCGGGATAGACGACGATGTCGGGCGTGCCGTCGGCGAAGACAAGGCGGCTGCCGGTGGCAAGCTTGAAGGCCTTCGCCATCGCCTGGAGCTGCGACAAGGTGAAAGGCAGATCGTCGAAGGCCGGGTTCTCGACCCAGATATATTCGCCCGGGCTGCCGCCCTCGCGGATCTTCTCGGGGGCGAGCGCGCCATCCTCGCGCAGGTCGCGCAGCGCGGCCCAGGCCCGCACCACGCCGGCGACGGTGTTGCGGTCGGCGATGCCGAGACCGGCCTGGCCGAGCAGCAGCGCGGTCATCACCAGGTTCGGCCCGGGCGAGGCGCCGCGCAGGAAGGAGAAGTTCGTCGCGGCGACGGGTTCGGCATAGGCGGTCATGCGAACAGCCCGTGCAGATACCAGCGCGGCGCCGTCGTCTCGCGGCCATAGAGGCCGGCGCGGAAGAGCCAGAAGCGGCGCCCCTGCGCATCCTCCACCCGATAATAATCGCGCGTATGTTCTCCCGGTCCGTCGCGCCACCAGTCCGGCGCGATCCGCTCCGGCCCCTCGGCGCGGGCGATCTCGTGCAGCACGCGGCGCCAGCGGAAACGCAAAGGCGGGCCATCGGGCACCTCGGCCAGGGTCTCGACCGGCTGCGGTGGCTCGAAGAGCTGGAGCGGACGAGCCGGCGGCTCCTCTGGCTGGGCGACGGGCCAGGGCAGCGCCTCGTTCGACTTAGCTGCGGCTGGGACAAGCGCAGCCTCCTGCTCGGGCTGATGGCTGTCCCGCGCGACGAAGCGCAAGACGCGTTCGCGGCCGAAGCGAGTAACAAGACGATCGACGAGATCGGCGACCGCCTCCTCCTCGACGGCGCGCCCGTCGAGGCTCGCCTGCGGCGTGCCGAGGGGCTCGCAGACCGGCACAGCGAGCCTGATCGCGTCATAGCCGAAGCCCGGATCGAGCGGATCGGCCAGGCTGTCGATCCGCTCGCGATAGAGCCGCAGGATCGCGGCAACGTCGCGCGAGGGCCGGCCGGTCTCCAGCTGAAGCCGGCGCACGGCGCCATCGCTGCGGAAGAAACTGACCTCGAAGGCACGCCCGCCCTCGCCGCGCGCCTCGAGCAGGCGCCCGGCCTCGCCGAGCAGGCGGGCGACGATCTCCTCAAGCCCGTCGGTATCCTGCAAAGGATCGGGGAAATGCCGCTCGACCACGCAATCGGGCGGCGGACGCAGGGGCGTGATCCGGGCATCCTCATGGCCGAGAACACGGCGCAGCTTCGTGACAAGCGCCTCGCCGAAGCGAGCGGCGAGCGTGTGCGAGGGGCGGCCGGCGAGATCGCCCAGCGTCTTCAGCCCGGCGCGCGACAAGGCGATCACCGTCTCGGACGAAGCCTCCAATGCGGAGACCGCTAGCGGCAGCGTGCGCTGCTCATCCTCGCCCGGCAGCGAGATGGCGCAGCGACCGAAGCGGGAGAGGGCGCGCGCCGCCTGCGGCGTGCCGGCGATGCTGGCTAAGACAGTGAGACCGAGCCAATCCATGCTGCGGCCGACGCGCTGGCGCAGCGCCGCCTCGCCGCCGAAGAGATGGGCGCAGCCGGTGATGTCGAGCACGAGCCCATGCGGCGGATCGAGCGCGACGAGCGGGGTGAAGCGGTCGCAGAGCGCGGCGAGCCATTCGATCAGGCGCTGGTCGGCGGCAGGATCGGTCTCGACAACGGTCAGCTCGGGGATACGGGCCCGGGCATCGGCCAGGGTCAGGCCGCGGGTCAGGCCGAGCTTGAAGGCGCGCTGGTCGCAATCGGCGAGACGCAGCGCACCGCGATCCTTCTCGACCAGGACGAGTGGGCGCTCATCCGGCCCGGCGGAGCCCCGCCGGCGAAGGCGTTCGCTCGCCAGATAGGGAAACCAGAGGGCGAGATAGCGGCGCGGCATCCCCCGCTCCATTTTTGCTGCCTCCCTCGCTCCCGATCCTGTCCCGGAAACATCGCTCGTCACGGTTCCACTCCACACGCCACTCACGCTCACCAAGGCCGCCGCGATGGCGCAGCAGCCGTAATCCGAAGGCGGGGTCGCCCGGCGCCTGCGCCTCCCGCGCCTGCGACGGCAGGGCGCGCACCTGCCAGCGCGTGCTGGCGGCGCTGGGCTGCGGCTCTGTGGCCACCCGCAACAGCAGGGTCAGGACGCCGGAGGTCTCCGCCGCCAAGGCGAGGCGGCGGCTGGCGGTGAGGTCGAACTGGCGCGGTGCGCCCCAAGGCTCGATCAGGGTCGCCCCGAGCGCGGCGCAGCGGGCCGCCTCTGCGCCGGCCCGCAGCGCCCCCTCGCCGTCGCGGACCCGCACCAGCACGATCTGCGCGGGATCGAGCCCGAGCTCGGCCAGGCCCGGCGGATGCAGCCGCCCGGCCTCGGCGTCGAGGAAATCCTGCCGGACCCAGAGCACGGGCCGCGAGCCGGCAGCGCGCAGGGCCAGGGCTGCGGCAAAGCCCGTAGCAGCCGGGAGATCGGCCCCGGCCGAGGCATAGACCTCATGCAGGGCGGCGCGCGCGATCCCGCCGCCCAGCGGCTCGTCCAGAGAAGACGATCCGAACGAGACCCGCTCCACCGGCGCAAGCTCGCGCGCCAGCCCGGCCAGAGCGAGGCTCTGCCGCAGGGCGGCGAGGGAACGGGTGGAGGCTTCGGTCATCAGGATAAATGTTCACTTTTTGTTCCTAGCATAAAGCGACTCCAAACGGCTCCAGAGTCAAGCCCGCATCCGCTTCCGCTTGCCTGCGGGCGCCTCGCTGCTGTCATATCGCGGCAATGCACATCCGCTTGTAAGAACCAGCTTGAAAAGTCTCAGCCCTCATCCTGAGGAGCAGCCAAAGGCTGCGTCTTGAAGGATGCTCCAGTTATTTCCGGAGCCTCCTGACACATCCTTCGAGACGCAAGCTACGCTTGCTCCTCAGGATGAGGGCTTGAGAATTTTCAGCTAGCCTGCCGAGCCTCCGATCCCATCACGAACCGGTTCGACCTGGAGACCGCCATGAGTTCGGGACTGTTCGCCCTTCTCGACGATGTCGCCGCCCTGGCCAAGGTCGCCGCGGCCACGCTCGACGACGCCGCCGCACAGGCGACCAAGGCCGGCGCCAAGGCGGCCGGCATCGTCATCGACGACGCGGCAGTGACGCCGCGCTACGCCGTCGGCTTCGCGGCGGAACGCGAATTGCCGATCATCTGGAAGATCGCGCTCGGCTCGCTCAAGAACAAGTTGCTCTTCCTCTTGCCGGCAGCGCTGGTGCTGACGCTCGTCGCGCCCTGGGCGATCACGCCGCTGCTGATGATCGGCGGCGCCTATCTCTGCTTCGAGGGCTTTGAGAAGGTCTACGAGCTCGTGGTGCCGCATGCGCATCACGACGAAATTGCCGGCGAGGGCGGCACCGACATCCTCGACGCCAAGCAGCTCGAGGAGCAGAAGATCGCCGGCGCGATCAAGACCGACTTCATCCTCTCGGCCGAGATCATGGCGATCACGCTCTCCACCATCACCGCCTCCTCCTTCTGGATGCAGGCGCTGGTGCTGGCAGTGGTCGGCCTCGGCATGACGGTCCTGGTCTATGGCGTCGTCGCCCTGATCGTGAAGGCCGACGATGCCGGCGTCGCCCTGTCGCGCAGCGGGATCCTGCCGATCCGGCTGCTGGGGCGCGGCCTCGTCGCCGGCATGCCGCCCTTCCTCAAAGTGCTAAGTGCGGTCGGCACTGCGGCGATGCTCTGGGTCGGCGGCGGCATCATCATCCACGGCCTCGCCGGCTACGGGCTCGCCGGGATCGAGCATGTCATCCATGATGTCGCGGTCGTGGTCGGGAAGGCCTGGCCGGCGCTAACCGGCGTGCTCGAATGGCTGACGACAGCGGCTGCCTCGGCCGTGTTCGGGCTCATCGTCGGCGGGCTTTGCCTCGTCGGCATGCACTTCATCGTCGAACCGGTGCTGAAGGCCTGGCGTAGTGGCGTGAAGCCGGCAGCCCTGCCGGAAAAGCAGGGCCACTAGGCAGCAACGGGACCACACGGCGGCCCGAAATCTGCTAGCGCTGGCAACCGGTCCGGCTCGCGGGCCGCGGTGCCCCTCATGCTGCAATTCCTCGCCACCAGCACGCCCTTCTTCGCGGTGATCGCGCTCGGCGCCTTCACCGCCTGGCGCGGAATGTTCAGCGCCGATGCGGTCAGGGTGTTCAACACCTTTGCCTTCATGGTGGCGACGCCGGCGATGGTGTTGCGGGTGATGTCGCGCCAGCCGATCGCTGAACTCTGGAACGGCATCTTCTTCGCGGCGCTCGCCCTGATCGGGGTCGCGGTGCTCGGACTCGCGATCCTGCTGCAGCGACGCCTGCTCGGTCTGCCCTTCCCCAATGCCGTGTCGCGGGCGCAGACCCTGGTCGGCGGCAATTTCGCCTTTCTCGGCCTCCCGCTGATGCTCGCCTTCCTCGGCGACAGCGCCGCGGCGCCGATCGCGATCGGCCTGATCTGCGACACCGCCCTGATCGTGCCGCTCTCGATCGGATTGATCGAGGCTGGGCGTGGCCAGGGCTCACCACTGGCGATCGCGGTCAAGCTCGTGCGCGGCACGATCGTCAACCCGTTCATGCTCTCGATCATGGCCGGCATCGGCCTGTCGCTGAGCGGGGTCGCGCTGCCTGAGCCGCTCGACCGCTTTCTGCTCTTCCTCGGCGCCTCGGCCGCGCCGGTCGGCGTCTTCGCGCTGGGGATCGCCGCCTTCCAGTGGAGCCGGCAGGGCAGGCTGCCTTTGCGCGGCGTGCTGCCGCTGGTCGCCGGCAAGCTCATCCTGCACCCCCTACTGACCTGGGTCGTGCTGGCGCTGGTCCTGAAGCTCGATCCGTTCTGGGTCCAGGCCGGCGTGCTCTATGCGGCGCTGCCGATCGCGGCCAATGTCTTCGTCATTGCCGAACGCTTCGACACCGGCAGCCGCCCGATCGCGGCGGCGATCGTGATCTCGACCGCCGCTGCGGCGCTCACCTTCCCGCTAGCGATCTGGCTAATCTCGCCCTGAGCCGCTACCGAGCCGGCTCCGGACGCGTTCGAGAGCTGAAGATCAATCCTCAACGCGTGTCATCCTGGACAAGCGGCGAAGCCGCGCCGATCCGGGATCCATTCCGGAGCCTTTCCGATAGAGGTTCCGGAATGGGTCCCGGGTCTCCCTCCGGTCGCCCGGGACGACTAGAGGGTTTGAATGCGCGGACCGGACTCAATCGCCCGGCTGCGCGCCCTCATAGCCTTCGATGATGACGAGATCGACCGGGCCTACCTTGGCGAGATGCTGCACCGCCGCCTGGTATTCCGGCGAGTCGTAACAGGCGCGCGCCGTCTCGATGTCCTTGAACTCGATAACGACATTGTGCTTGCGGCCCTCGCCGCGGGCGAGCTTGTACTCGCCGCCGCGGACAAGGAACTTCGCGCCGTATTTGGCGAAGGCGATGGCGTTGAGCGAGCGGTAGGTGGCATATTCCGACTCGCTCTGCACGTCGAGCCGGGCGATCCAGTAGCCTTTCGCCATGCTCAGGCCCCCTCGACCGCGATCAGGTCGATCTCGCCGGCGCCTTCGCGCAATTTACGCGCCTCGGCATATTCGGCCGAGAACAGATAGGCCTTGGCCGTGGCGTAGTCGGGGAATTCGAGGACGACATTGCGGGCCACGCCCACGCCCTCGCCGACCGTCATCTGGCCGCCGCGCACCAGAGGCGTGCCGCCATATTGCTTGATCGCCTCGGAGGCTTTCGCGGCGTAGACCGCCCATTGCGTCGCATTGGTCACCTTGGCGCGACCGATCACATATCCCTTGGGCATTTGCCGTGTCCGTATCCGATGGAAAGGAGGCGGGAGACTATCGCATCGGACCGAAAAGTGGACCCCACTTTTCGGAAGACTCCGATGCGATAACACTATGATAGATCATCGTGACCGCGTCCCTTCGGACGCGCGATGATCTAAGCGGCGCTTGCGATCTCGTCCATGACCGCCGCCGCCGCTGCACGCGGGTCTGCCGCGCGGATGATGGGACGCCCGACGACGAGGTGGTCGGCGCCGGCGCGGATCGCCTCGGCCGGCGTCAGCGTGCGCTTCTGGTCGCCGACGGCGCTGCCGGCCGGGCGGATGCCGGGAGTGACGATCGCCATGTCCGGACCGATCACGTCGCGGACGATCTCGGTCTCGGCGGCAGAGCAGACGATGCCGTCGACGCCGGCGCTGCGGGCCTGCTGGGCGCGCATGCGGACGAGATCGCGCACGGCGAGGCCGTAGCCGGCATCCTTGAGGTCGCCATCGTCGTAGGAGGTCAAAGCGGTGACGGCGAGCAGCCTCAGCGCGGCGTCACCGCGGCCCTCAACCGCGCCGCGCATGGTCTGCGGGTAGGCGTGCACGGTGAGGAAGGTGACGCCGAGCTTGGTCAGCGATTCCACGCCCTCGGTGACGGTGTTACCGATGTCGTGCAGCTTGAGATCGAGAAAGACCTTCTTGCCCTCGGTCACGAGCTGGCGGGCCAGATCGAGCCCGCCGGCAAAGGCGAGCCGATAGCCGATCTTGTAGAAGCTCGCGCCGTCGCCCAGCGTCGAGACGATGCGATAGGCGTCCCAGACGGTCGGCACGTCGAGCGCAACGATCATGCGGTCCCGGAGATCGTTGATCTTCTGCGTCATCGCTCTGCCCTCCACCTGCTCCTTGGTGAAAGACACAATTCGAGCTGCGGCGCAAGGATTATCTCATTTTTGAGACAGATCCCTTTTTCGATCCCACAGCGGATGCACAGCGGCACGCCTCACTCATCCTCGTCGCCCTGTTGCCGACCCGCCAGTACCTGCGCGAACACCTGGGTCCAGACTTCCGGCGGCTGGGCGCCGGAGACGGCGAGCTTGCCGTCGACGATGAAGAAGGGCACGCCGGTGACGCCGACCTTCTGGGCATGGGCTTCCAGCCCGATGATGGTCTCGCGCAATTCGTCATTGGCGAGCTCGTCGCGCGCCGCCTGCTCGTCGAAGCCCTGCTCGCCGGCGATCGCGACCAGCGTCTCAAGGTCGCCTATATCGCGCCCATCCTGCCAATAGGCCTTGAACAGCGCCGCGGTCATCTCGCCGCCACGCTGCACGGTCGCTGCGGCGGCGACGAGCATATGCGCCATGCGGGTGTTGACGCTCTTCGTCACCTTAGCCCAGTTGAAGGTGACGCCGCTCTCCAACGCAGCCTCGGACAGGCGCAGTTCGATCTCGCGGCGCTTGCCCGGCCCGAACTTGGCGTCGAGATAGGCGGTGCGGTCCATGCCGTCGGCCGGCATCTCCGGATTGAGCTCATAGGGCAGCCAGGTGATGGCGACGCGCTCGGTCAGATTATGGTTGGCGAGCGCGGTCTCGAGCCGGGTCTTGCCGATGAAGCACCAGGGGCAGGCGATGTCGGAAACGATCGCGAGCGGCAGCTTGTCGGGCGCGGAGGGGGTCAGCATGGTCTTTGATCCTTCGCGGAGCGCCGCGGCGGGGCAGTGTCAGACCGGCGGATAGGCGTGGAGATCGCCATGGCGATCCTCCGCGAAGCCTTGCGCGCCGGGCGTCTCGCAGCCCGAAAGGAAGGCGGGTCCGACCGGGATCTTGCCGGCCCCGCCGGGGATGTCGAGGATATAGGTCGGCTGGCAAAGGCCGGAAAGATTGCCGCGCAGGCTTTTGACGAGCGCCTGCCCTTCCGCCAGCGAGAGCCGGAAATGCGAGGTCCCCGGCGCGAGATCCGGATGGTGCAGGTAATACGGCTTCACCCGGTTCTCGACGAAGGCCCGCATCAGCGCCGACAGCGTCTCGATATCGGCATTGACGCCCTTGAGCAGCACGCTCTGGCTGATCAGGACATGGCCGGCGTCGGCGAGACGCGCCAGAGCCGCCTGCGAATCCACCGTGAACTCGCGCGGATGATTGGCGTGGACGGCGATATAGCTCGCCTTGCCGGGAATGCGCAGCGCGCGGGCATAATCCTCGGTGATGCGCTCGGGCTGGACCATCGGCACGCGCGTATGCCAACGCGCCACCTTGATATGGCGGATCGCGGCAAGACGCTTCGCGACCTCGCGCACGCGGCGGGCGGAGAGGATCAGCGGGTCGCCGCCGGTCATGATCACCTCCCAGATCTCCGGACGGGAGGTGAGATAGGCGAGCGCGGCCTCGAGCTTGTCACCGGTCAAGGCATCGCCGCCGGGGCCGACCATCTCGCGGCGGAAGCAGAAGCGGCAATAGACCGGGCAGGCATGGACCAGCTTGAGCAAAGCCCGGTCGGGATAGCGATGGACGACACCTTCGACCGGCGAATGCGCCTCGTCGCCGATCGGATCGGCGAGTTCCTCGGGCAAAGTCGTCAGCTCGGCCGGAGTTGGAACGAACTGGCGGGCGATCGGATCGGCTTCGTCGACCGGATCGATCAATGCCGCGATCGCCGGCGTTACCGAGACGGCATAGCGCTTGGCTACTTCGCCCAGCGCCTCCCGACTTTCGGGCGCGACGAGGCCGCGCTCGACGAGGGCGTCGACCGTATTCAGCGGCTGGCCGGGTGGCTGATGGATCGTCATCGCCCTCCCCTGCCCGGTTCCGCGACCGGCGTCCAGAGCACATCCTCGATCCGGCGTGCGCCGGTGGCGAGCATGACGAGCCGGTCGAAGCCGAGCGCGATGCCCGACGCCTGCGGCATCGCCACGAGCGCGGCGAGAAAGTCCTCGTCGACCGGATAGCGCTCGCCGTAGATGCGCTGCTTCTCGTCCATGTCGGCCTCGAAGCGCCGGCGCTGCTCGGCCGGATCGGTCAACTCGCCGAAGGCATTCGCCAACTCGACGCCGCAGGCATAGAGCTCGAAACGCTCGGCGACGCGCGGATCGCCGGGCTTCGGCCGCGCCAGCGCCGCCTCCGAGATCGGGTATTCGCACAGGATGGTGGCACGGCCGCGGCCGAGCTCAGGCTCGACCTTCTCGGACAGGACGCGGCTGAAGATGTCGGACCAGCTGTCGTCCCCGGCGAGACGGATGCCGACGGCCTGCGCCTGCGCGGCCAGCGCCTGGCGATCGGTCGCGCCATCGGCGGCGATGGTCATCATCAGGTCGATGCCGGCATGGCGGGCGAAAGCCTCGTGCAAGGTCACGCGCTCGGGCTCGGCGAAGGGATCGACCTCATTGCCGCGCCAGCGAAGGACGGTCGTCCCGGCAGCACGTGCGGCCTCCGCCAGCAGCGCCGCGCAGTCCTGCATCAGCGCCTCGTAATCCTCGCCGGCGCGATACCACTCCAACATGGTGAACTCGGGATGATGCAGCGCCGTGCGCTCGCGATTGCGGAAGACGCGGGCGAAATCAAAGAGGCGCGGCTCGCCGGCCGCCAGCAGCTTCTTGGCCGCGAATTCCGGCGAAGTATGCAGGTAATAAGGGTGGCCGGCGCCGGCATCGTCGACCAGGGTGGTGGCAAAGCCGTGCAGATGCGTCTCGTTGCCGGGCGATATTTGCAGGATCGCCGCCTCGACTTCGATGAAGTCGCGCGCCTCGAACCAGCGCCGCAGCGCCGCCTTGATCCGGTTACGGGCAAGAAGCATGGGGCGCCGGTCGGCGTGGATGTCCGGCCGCCAGAAAGGCGGGTGGGTCTGGCTCATCATATCTCTCTATAGCGAAAGCCACGCAAACCGGCCTGCGCGCTTCCGTTTGCGCCCCGAATGCGGTAGTGGCGCGGCACAGGATTTCGCATAGCGCGCGGACAGCGCCCGCGCCAGCCAAGGAAACATCACGTGGTCAAGGTCATCGCCTCTTCCGTCCGCAAGGGCAACGTCCTCGAAGTCGACGGGCATCTCTGCTCGGTGCTTTCGGCCGAGAGCTTCTTCCCGGGCAAGGGCACGCCGACGACGCAGATCGACATGCGCCGCATCGCCGACGGCGTGAAGGTCACGCAGCGCTACAAGACGACCGAGCAGGTCGAGCGCGCCTATGTCGAGGATCGCGACTTCACCTATCTCTATCAGGACGGCGGGCAGTACGTCTTCATGAACCCCGAGACCTACGACCAGCTCCCGGTCGATGGCGACGTGGTCGGCGACATGGCGCCCTATCTCCAGGAAGGCATGAAGGTCACCCTCTCGGTGTTCGAGGACCGGGCCGTCGCGATCGAGCTGCCCCAGCGCGTCACCCTCGAAGTCGCCGAGACCGAGCCGGTGACCAAGGGCCAGACGGCCTCCTCCTCCTACAAGCCGGCGATCCTCTCCAACGGCGTGCGCAGCGCAGTGCCGCCGCATATCGGCGTCGGCACCCGCATCGTGGTGATGACCGCCGACGGCTCCTATGTCGAGCGCGCCAAGGACTGATCGCGGCGCCCGCTGACATCGGCAGCAAAAGCCTTAATATCGACGAACGCAGCGGGCCCTTTCCGGGCCCGTTTTCGTTGATGAGGTCCCGCGATGCCGCTTTCCGCCTATGACGCCGTCTTCCCCGGTTTCATCCAGACCCTGAAGGCGCTCGACGCCATCCTCGACAAGGCGGGAGCCGAGGCGTCAGAGCGCAAAATCCAGGCGGAAGTGCTGTTGGCGAGCCGCCTCGCGCCGGACATGCTGTCCTTCACCCGGCAGATCCAGCTGATGTCGGACTTCGCCAAGAACGCCGCGGCCCGGGTCAGCGGAGCCGAGAACCCGCGCTTTCCCGACGAGGAGAAGAGCTTCGAGGAGCTGAAGGCGCGCATCGCGAAAACCCTCGACTTCATCGCCTCGGTCGACAAGGCGGCGCTCGATGCCGGGCTCGACAAGGACGTGACCTTCCCGCGCGGCCCCTCGGCGACCGTGACGATGAAGGGCGCCGACTACCTGACCCGCTTCGCCGTGCCGAACTTCTATTTCCACGCCACGACGGCCTACGACATCCTGCGCGAGAACGGCTTCCAGATCGGCAAGCAGGACTTTTTGAAGGGCGTGTTCGACGCCTGAGGCTTGGCGCCGTCAACATCCGGGAGCCATGCCTGAACCTCTATCGGAAAGGTTCCAGAATGGGTCCCGGGTCTCCCTTCGGTCGCCCGGGACGACACGCGTTCTGACGAAGGCGACGCCAGCCCTCACAAATAGGGCGAGCAGAGCCAGAGCATCCGGTCGAGTAGGCGCAAGGGGAAGGGCCGTGCCCGCAGCTCCTTCAGCGTGACCGGGCGCGACCTTGCGATCGCGGCGTCGATGCGCTCCTCGATGCCGCGGGCGAAGCTTTCGTCGAGCACTTCGAGATCGATCTCGAAATTCAGCCTGAGCGAGCGCGCATCGAGGTTGGACGAGCCGACATAGGCCCAGCTCCCATCGATCGCGAGCAGCTTGGAATGGTCGAAGGAACCGGTGGCGCGCCAGATCCGGCAGCCATCCTTCAGCACCTGGTCGAACTGCGCCCCCATGGCGCGGTCGACCAGGACGAGGTTGTTGACGTCGGGCACGACGATGTCGACGGCGACGCCGCGGCGCGCCGCCGTGACCAGCGCGCTGATCAGTTCGCGATCCGGCAAGAAATAGGGCGACATGATCCGGATCGAGGTTCGCGCCACCGAGAAGGCGCCGATCAGCAGCTTGTGATTGGTCTCCAGGCTGGCATCGGGCCCAGACGCCACGGCACGCATCAGCACGGTCGGGCCTTGAGTCGCAACCTGAGGCGTGACCGCCCAGGCATCTCCGGCGAGCTCCTCACCCGAAGCGAAGCGCCAATCCTCGGCCGCGACGGCGAACAGATCCTCGACGACCGGGCCCTCGACGCGGAAATGGGTGTCGTGCGCGGCGGCAGTGCCGGCGAATTCGGTGGTGAAGCCCCGGCGGATATTCATGCCGCCGGCGAAGGCGACCCGCCCATCGGCAATCAGCAGCTTGCGGTGCGTGCGCAGGTTCGCATAGGGCAACCTCAGGCCGATGATGATGTTGCCGTTGAAGACGTCGACCGGCACGCCGCCCTTCTGCAGGTAGCCGACGATGCTCGGCACCGAATAGCGCGCGCCGACGGCATCGATCAGCACGCGCACCGCCACGCCGCGCCCGTGAGCCGCGATCAGCACGTCGGCGATGCGCAGGCCGAGCGGATCGCGGTCGAAAATGTAGGTTTCGAGAATGACCGAGCGCTCGGCCGCCGCAATCGCCGCGATCATCGCGGCATAGGCCTCGTCGCCGGTCCTGAGCACCGCGATGGCATTGCCGGTCTTGAGATGGCGGCGCGTCGCCTTGTCGCCGAGGGTCTTCAGCGCGGCGAACCGACGCCCGACATCGCCGGCGACCTCGGCATCCGAGACCTCGAATGCCTGAGCCAGTGGATAAGCGAGCGTCTGCCGGCGCTGCGAGACGATCGAGGCGCGGCGGATGCGGTTGATGCCGCCGACCGCATAGACCAGCGGCCCGATGATCGGCGAAAGCACGATCACGCCGACCCAGCCGATCGCGGCGCGGACCTCGTCCTTGGTCATCGCGGCATGGCTGGCGGCGACCACGGTCAGCGCCAGTGAGGCAAAACCGAGGATATGCGGCCAATAGGCGGACAGAATCTCCCACATATCGGCGACTATCGCATGGGAAACGAAACCGGCAATGCGATCAGCCGCTTATCGAGGCATTCCGACTTTCACGTCCTCTCCTCTTGCAAGGGCAGGACAGCATTCCCATATACGAGCCACGCGGATGTCGAGGGCGTTCCACTGTCCTCCGTCCCGTTGAAGACGGCCATGAGCCCGAAGGTAGCGACGCCGGATGTACGCGCGCCCTTCCGGACATGGCCGTTGGCGTTTCTGGAACACGTCATACTCGGGCTCGCCCCGCGCATCTCAGGCCGGAGGAGGCTCCAGCGCCTCCTCCGGCCTGAGATGCTCGGGTCCGCGCTTCGCTCCGCCCGAGAATGACGGCCTCCTGTCATCCCTGCAGGAACGGATTGGCCTTCCGCTCGTCGCCCAGCGTGCTGGCCGGACCGTGGCCGGGCAGGAACTGGACGTCGTCGCCGAGCGGCAGCAGCTTGCCCTTGATCGCTCCGATCAGCTCTTTGTGGTTGCCATAGGGGAAGTCGGTGCGGCCAACCGAGCCGGCGAAGACGGTGTCGCCGGCGAGCAGGAACCGCAGATCCTTCTGGAACAGCGTGACATGGCCGGGCGTATGGCCCGGCACATGCTGGACCGAGAATTCGATATCGCCGACCGAGACGATGTCGCCTTCAGTGAGCCAGCGCGTCGGCGTCACCGCCTGCACGCCGCGCATCTCGAACATCAGCCCCTGCTGCGGCAGGGCGTCGAGCAGGAACTTGTCAGCCTCGTGCGGGCCTATGATCGGCAGGTTCAAGACGCCGGCGAGCTCGGTCGCACCGCCGGCATGATCGATATGGCCATGGGTCAGCCAGATCGCGACCGGCGTGACGCCGAGCTCCTTCAGCGCGCCGCGGATGCGCTCGACGTCGCCGCCGGGATCGACGACCGCGGCTTCCTTGGTGCGCGTGCACCAGACGATCGAGCAATTCTGCTGGAAGGGCGTCACCGGCACGACGGCGATGCCGAGCGGGCTTTCAGTCTGGTCGGTCATCCGATCGCCTTTCGCAGGAGGGCCCGAGCTGTCTAGCGCTGCCCGCAGCGATTGGCGAGCAGCATGCGGTAGTCGGCCAGCGACTGGTCCATCTGGGCGACGTTCTCCTCACGCTGCCGGCCGGTCTGGCAGGTGGCGAAAACGGAGCGCGCCTTCTGCATGAAGGTCACGTGGTCGCGCCAGGCGGCGCATTGCGTCGCCTGGTCGGCCGTGGCGACCTGCTGCATCTTGTACTGCCGCTGGCGCATCGCCGCCTCGTTCTGGAACAGGTCGCGCGTGCACGTCGCCGGAACGGGGCGCGGCTGTGCCGATGCGAAAGTCGGAACCAGTGTCAGCAGGACGGCGGCAGCGGCACGAAGGATCATCCGAGGTTCAGCTCCTTGAAGAAGTCGTTGCCCTTGTCGTCGATGACGATGAAGGCGGGGAAATCCTCGACCTCGATGCGCCAGACCGCCTCCATGCCGAGCTCGGGATATTCGAGCACCTCGACCTTGCGGATACAGTCCTGGGCGAGGCGCGCCGCCGGGCCGCCGATCGAGCCGAGATAGAAGCCGCCATGAGCCTTGCAGGCCTCGCGCACCTGGGCCGAGCGGTTGCCCTTGGCGAGCATCACCATCGAGCCGCCGAAGGACTGGAACTGGTCGACGAACGAATCCATCCGGCCGGCCGTGGTCGGGCCGAAGGAGCCGGAGGCGAAACCCTCCGGCGTCTTGGCCGGGCCGGCGTAGTAGACCGGGTGGTTCTTCAAATAGTCCGGCATGCCCTGGCCGTTCTCCAGCCGCTCGCGGATCTTGGCATGGGCCGAGTCGCGCGCGACGATGATCGTTCCGGTCAGCGAGAGCCGGGTCTTTACCGGGTATTGCGTCAATGTGGCGAGAATCTCAGCCATCGGCCGGTTGAGATCGACCTTGACGACGTCGCCGCCGAGCTTGGCCTCGTCGATCTCCGGCAGGTACTTCGACGGATCGGTCTCCAGCGCCTCCAGGAAGATGCCATCCCTGGTGATCTTGCCCTTGGCCTGGCGGTCGGCCGAGCAGGAGACGCCGAGCCCGATCGGCAGCGAGGCGCCATGGCGCGGCAGGCGGATGACGCGTACGTCATGGCAGAAATACTTGCCGCCGAACTGCGCGCCGACGCCGAGCGCCTGCGTCAGCTTGTGGACCTCCTCCTCCATATCGATGTCGCGGAAGGCATGGCCGGAGGGCGAACCTTTCGTCGGCAGCGCGTCGAGATATTTGGTCGAGGCGAGCTTGACGGTCTTGAGGTTCTGCTCGGCCGAGGTGCCGCCGATGACGATGGCGAGGTGATAGGGCGGACAGGCGGCGGTGCCGAGCGTCAGGATCTTCTCCTTCAGGAACGCCATCATCCGCTCCTTGGTCAGGAGCGAGGGCGTCGCCTGAAAGAGGAAGGTCTTGTTGGCCGAGCCGCCGCCCTTGGCGACGAAGAGGAATTTGTAGGCGTCCTCACCCTCGGCATAGATGTCGATCTGCGCCGGCAGGTTGGTCGCGGTGTTCTTCTCCTCGAACATGGAGAGCGGAGCGACCTGCGAATAGCGCAGATTGCGCTTGAGATAGGCGTCGTAGACGCCCTCGCCGAGCGCCGCCTCGTCGTCGCCGTCCGTCCAGACCTTGCGACCCTTCTTGCCCATGATGATCGCGGTGCCCGTGTCCTGGCACATCGGCAGCACGCCGCCGGCGGCGATATTGGCGTTCTTGAGCAGGTCATAGGCGACGAAGCGGTCGTTCCCGGTCGCCTCGGGATCGTCGAGAATCTTGGCGAGCTGGGCGAGATGGCCCGGGCGCAGCAGATGGTTGATGTCGATGAAGGCCTGCTCGGACAGCCGCTTGATCGCCTCGCGCGAGACGCTCAGGACCTCGCGACCGCCGACCGTCTCGACGGTGACGCCTTCGTTACCGAGCGAGCGGTAGGGCGTCTTGTCCTCGCCGAGGGGGAAAAGATCGACATGGGTATAGGCCATCGGCGGCGCTCCGCGGTTCGGCGGCGCCGCGCACGGCGCCTCACAGCTTCGGCCGCGTCATAGCCGCTCGGGGCAAGGCCTCCAAGCCTAGACTGTCATCATTCAAAGGAAGCAGCTGCCTCGTGCGGCCTGCCGTCAGGCCGCCTTGGCGGCGGTCTCCGCCAGGATGGCGTAAATGGCGGCCGGGTCATGCGCGTGGCGCACCTGCTCCAGCACCGCCTGGTTGCGCAGCACGCGGGCGACGCGGGCCAGGGCCTTGAGATGATCGGCTCCCGCCCCCTCCGGCGCGATCAGCACGAAGATGATGTCAACCGGCTGGCCGTCCAGCGCCTCGAAATCGATCGCCTTCTCGGCGCGGGCGAACAGGCCGACAAGACGGTCGATGCCGGCCATGCGCCCATGCGGGATCGCGATGCCGTCGCCGATGCCGGTCGAGCCCAGACGCTCGCGCTGGAGCAAGGCTTCGAACAGTTCGCGCTCGGGCAGACCGGTGAGCAAGGCAGCGTGCTGCGCCAGCTCCTGCAGGGCCTGCTTCTTGCTGTTGGCGCGCAGCGGCGAGATCACCGCATCGGGCCGGAGAAGATCGGTCAGCGTCATAGGCCAATCCATGCATGTCCCGTGCCGGAAAGTGGGCGCCACCGGCATCCCGGTCGGCACCCGAATTCCATCAGCGGCGGGACTTCAAGAAAGAGAAGCCGGCGGATCGATCCAGCCGATATTGCCGTCGCGGCGGCGGTATACGACGTTCATGCGGCCATTGCCAGCATGGCGGAAGATAACCACAGGCGCGCCGGTCAGATCGAGCTCGGCGACCGCGTCGCTTACCGTCATCTGGTGCAGGGACTTGGTGGATTCGGCCACGATCACCGGGTTCTCACCAGCGTAATCGGCCTCGTGTTCCTCGATATCCTCATCGGGAGCGGCGATCACATAGCTGGGGATTTCCAAGGCCGGCTCACGACCATTGGCGGCAGCGGCGCGATCCTTCAGCCGCCGCTTGTAGCGGCGCAGCCGCTTCTCGATACGCTCGGCCATCTTGTCGAGGCTGGCATAAGGATCATGCGCAGTGGCCGATGCTTCGAGGGTGATACCGGAAGACAGATGCAGGACACCGTCGGTCTTGAAGGCGGTCCCATCCTTGCCGACGGTGACGTGGCCCTGATAGCCGCCCTCATAATACTTGCCCAACGCTGCGGCGACCCTGGCCTCGGCCTGACCACGGAGGGCCTCGCCGACATCGAGATTCTTGCCGGAGATTCGCAAGCTCATGGAGTGCTTCCCCTTCTTGTCGCCATGGTCAGTAGCCGACCATCCTCAGGAGGTAAGGACGGCCTCATGGGGTTGTCAATGCGCGGTCTCGCTCAGTTGCACGGTCGGCAGGGCAAGCCTGCGAGCATCTCATGGAACAGAAGACGATTTGCGCTGCACCGCACGCCAGGCGTGGAAGAGTTCGCCTCTCAGCGTCCCGCCAGCGCCATCGCCGCCTTCTCGCGGCGGCGCTCCATCGAGGAGGGAATGCGCAGCGATTCCCGATACTTCGCCACGGTACGGCGTGCGATATCGATGCCGCTCTCCTTCAGCCTGGAGACGATGGCGTCGTCCGAAAGCACGTCCCGCGGCGGCTCCTCGTCGATCATCTGCTTGATGCGATGCCGTACGGCCTCGGCCGAATGCGCCTCGCCATAACCGGTCGCCGCGATCGCGGCGGAAAAGAAGTATTTCATCTCAAAGACCCCGCGTGAGCAGGCGAGATACTTGTTCGAGGTGACGCGCGAAACCGTCGATTCGTGCATGCTGATCGCATCGGCAACGGTCTTGAGGTTGAGCGGGCGCAAATGCTCGACACCATGGGCGAAGAAGCCGTCCTGCTGGCGTACGATCTCGCTGGCGACCTTGAGGATGGTGCGGGCGCGCTGCTCGAGCGAGCGCGTCAGCCAGTTCGCCGTCTGCAGGCATTCGGCGATGAAGGCCTTCTCGGTGTCGCTGCGCGCCGCCCTGGAGACGCGGGCATGATAGGTCTGGTTGACCAGCACACGCGGCAAGGTGTCAGGGTTGAGGTCGACCAGCCAGGAGCCGTCCGGCGCGGTGCGGATGAAGACGTCAGGCACCACCGTCTCGGTTGCCGAGCCACCAAAGGCGCGCCCGGGCTTGGGGTCGAGCCGCCGGATTTCGGCGACCATATCGGCGATATCCTCGTCGTCGACGCCGCAGATGCGCTTGAGCGCGGCGAAGTCACGCCTGGCAAGGAGCGGCAGATTGGCGACGAGGGCCTGCATGGCCGGGTCAAAACGGTTGCGGTCGCGCAGCTGGATCGCCAGGCACTCGCTGACATCGCGGGCAGCGACGCCGCTGGGATCGAATCCCTGGACGATGGCGAGGACCTGCTCAACGCGCTTGAGATCGACGCCGAGACGCTCCGCGATATCGGCCAGCGACTCGGTCAGATAACCGGAATCGTCGACGCCGTCGATGATGTGGCTACCGATCAGGCGGTCGGCCGGCGCGGTCACGGCGAGGTCAAGCTGGGCGCCGAGATGCTCGTGCAGTGAGAGCTCGCTGGTCAGGCCGTTCTCGAAGCTGTCGGGTCCCTCCTCGAAGGAGCCGCCGGAGCCGCCATAGGCGCCGCCGATGATCGGCAGACTGTCCGTTCCTTGCGTCTCCAGCCGGGCCGCCTTGGGCTGTTCGTTCTGGAAGACGTTGTCGAGCCCGGTACCGAGTCTGCCCTCGATGCCTTCCTGGGTGTTCAAGCTCTCGGCACGAGCGTAGGTTTCCGCATCGGCCGCATGCGCGCTTTCGCCGGCGCCATTGGCGATGGCCGGCTCCGCAGCCTCGTCGCCGCGCTCGAGCAATGGGTTGCGCTCCAGCTCGCCTTCGACAAAGCTCTGAAGTTCCAGGTGGGAGAGCTGGAGCAGCTTGATCGCCTGCAGCAATTGCGGCGTCATCACCAGGGACTGGCCCTGGCGCAGCTCCATGCGTGGCATCATCGCCATCGCGATCCCGACTCCTTCGCCTGCGGCAACTCGGCACGGTTCTTGCCTGTGGAACAGACTAGCTGCCGACTGCGACCGCGTCAAAGCCTTGGGCGGGCTTTTGCGCCGGGAAGTTAATGCACTGCAATATCGCCGGGCGAGGTCGCCGAAACGCCAGCCGCATCAAAGGCGGAAATCCTCGCCCAGATAGACGCGGCGGACATCGGCATTGGCGATAATCTCGGCCGGCGAGCCTTCGGTCAGCACGCGGCCAGAATGGATGATGTAGGCGCGATCGACCAGACCAAGCGTCTCGCGGACATTATGGTCGGTGATCAGCACGCCGATGCCGCGATCGGTCAATTGCCGGACCAGTTCCTGGATGTCGCCGACCGCGATCGGGTCAATGCCGGCGAAGGGCTCGTCGAGCAGAATGAAGGAGGGCCGCCCGGCGAGCGCCCGGGCGATCTCGCAACGACGACGCTCGCCGCCCGAAAGCGCGATCGACGGAGCCTTGCGCAGTCGGGTGATCTTGAACTCGTCGAGCAGCTTGTCGAGCTCGCGCTCGCGCTTCTTGCGGTTTGGCTCGACGACTTCCAGCACGGCCCGGATATTGTCCTCGACCGAGAGGCCGCGGAAGATCGAGGCTTCCTGCGGCAGATAGCCGATGCCGAGCCGGGCGCGCTGGTACATTGGCAGATTGGTGATGTCGTTGCCTTCGAGCGAGATCACGCCCATGTCGGCGCTGACCAGGCCGGTGATCATGTAGAAGATCGTGGTCTTGCCGGCGCCGTTCGGGCCGAGCAGGCCGACCGCCTCGCCGTTGCGGACGTAAAGCGAGGCCTCGCTCACGACGTTGCGGGCGCCATAGGTCTTGCGCAGGCCGCTGACGGCGAGGATGCCGGCCCCGCCGACCGCGCTCGCGATGCGGCCGGGCTGCACGTCGTCCTCCGCCGCCGGCCCGTCCTTGGCCCGACCGAAGAGCCTGGCGAACAGGCTGGGACGCGCCGCCGGCGCCTTGGCCGGCCGCGCCGGTTGGGGCTGCGCCTGCTGGGCAGCCTCGGGGGGAGGAGAGATGGATATGGTCACAGGAGAAAGCGCGAGCTGCTGGCGTTCGACATCGGTCCGCTCTGGTATGCGAGGCATGCCGGGCTGGCAACGCCTTCTTGCAGCCGCCCCTGCCGCACGGGAAGATCAGTTGGTCGGCGTGGCAGCCGGCCTGCCGCCTGCCTTGTTGTCCTTCTTGTCTTTGCCTTCATCGCCCGAGTTGGGCACGAAGTAGCCTTGGACGCGTCCCTTCGAGGTCACGTTGGCGACGCCGGTCTGGGTATCGTAGACGAGCTGGTCGCCGCGCGTGATGTTCGGGCCGTCGTTCAGCGCGACATTGCCGGTCATGATGACCTTGTTGTTGGCACGGTCGAAGACCGCGTTGTCCGAGGTCGCAGCCTGGGTCTTCGAGACCACGGTCACCGGGCCGGAGCATTCGATCCGCTTGATCGCGCCGTCATTGCCTTGGCCCTGGCTCTGCGCAGCAGGCTGCGCCGGCCTCGGCGCGCCGCCCTGGCTACGGCCCTCATAGAACACCGTCATCACCGAGCAGCGCACGGTCGTCTCGCCCTGCACGGCGACGACATTGCCGGAGAAGACCGCCTTATTGTCCTTGTCGAGCACGTCGAGCTTGTTGGCGTCGATCTTGATCGGCTCCTTGCTGTCGCCGCCCATGCCGCCGAAGGGCGAGCCAGGCGCGCCACCGCGGGCCTTTGCCGGCTTGGCCGCAGGCTGCTGAGCCAACGCCGCGGTCGAAAGGGCCGGCGCCATCAGAACCGTAAGAGCGAGAACGAAGAGTTTCATCGGTGACCTGTGGTTGACCTGCATGGTTCGATACGATGATCTCACGGCTTAGCTCCCGGACGAAGAGCGTCGAGGTTAGGCGTGCTGCCCTCGCGCTCGGGCCCAGCCAGGCTGCGCGTCGGCGCGTTCTCGATCACGACGTGGACACGCCCCTCGAAAGTGACGAGCGCGCCATTGTCCTTCACGTCGAGGGTGTCCGCGTCAACCGTGGTCGTGCCGAGATTGACCTTCACCGGCTCGCGCGACGTGACCGTTCCGGCCTTGAAGTCGACGTCGGCGGTTCGCATGCTGACATCATAACCCGACTCGGTCCGAATCTTCACATCGTCGACCAGCTTCAGCTTCTCCTTGCCCTGGTCGAACAAGCCGCTACGGGCGTTGATGTTGATCCAGCCCTCGGACTTCATCTGCACCCGGGCCACCATCTTCACGAGCTCGATCTGCGTCGGGTTGCGCACGTCCTGCAGGGCCGACTCGGCCGTCACCTCGTAGGGGCTGTTGTCCTTGCGATAGCCTGCGAGCTTCGGCGCTTCCATCACGACCTTGCCACCGGACAGGCTGATCCCGCCAAGTGAGAAATCGCCGGCTTGGCGGAAGGGATTGAGGAAGGGAACGACGATCAGGCCGACAACCGCGACCGAGGCCCCGATCGGAATCAGCAGCCGCAGCAGGCGCACGAGCGCGGAATGCCGGCGCGCCGCCTGGAAGGCCTTCTGCCGCATATCTGCCCGAACTGCCGACGGGCTGCGCGTCTCAGGAGATGTGATCGCCAAGGTCATGCCCGCCCATTGCCAGCCGCCGGCGGCTTTTTCATGTCGAACCGGCAAGCCGACGGGCGACCGCGACCGGTCCGGCGAACGCCAGACAGATGCCCCTAGCCCAAATACATCAACTTTACGTATGCGCGAAGATGTCGACTTCGGGCCAGCCGGCCAGATCGAGCTCGGCGCGGGTCGGCAGGAAGTCGAAGCAGGCCTTGGCGAGGTGCATGCGCCCCTCGCGCTCCAGCAGCACGTCGAGCCTGGCCTTCAGCGCGTGCAGATGCAGCACGTCCGAGGCGGCATAGCCGAGCTGGGCCTCGGTCAACGTATCGGCGCCCCAGTCCGAGGATTGCTGCTGCTTCGACAACTCGACCCCGAGCAGCTCGCGGACGAGATCCTTCAGGCCGTGCCGGTCGGTATAGGTGCGCACCAGCTTGGAGGCGATCTTGGTACAGTAGACCGGCGCAGTGACGACACCGAAGGCGTTTTCCAGCGCGGCGATGTCGAAACGGGCGAAGTGGAAGAGCTTCAACACGCTCGCGTCAGTGAGGATGCGGCAAAGATTGGCGGGTGCCGGAGCGCCCTTGGGGATCTGCACGACATCGGCGGTGCCGTCTCCGCGCGAGAGCTGCACCACGCAGAGCCGGTCGCGCTGCGGATTGAGGCCAAGCGTCTCGGTGTCGATCGCCAGGATCGGCCCCGGCTCGAAGCCATCAGGAAGATCGCCGCGGTGCAGACGAATGGTCATGCCCAAAACCTCGCTCGGCGGCGCGATGGCGCCGCTCAATCAACTCGCCATCCGCCAGCCAGGCCGAATGGCCTCCTCGAAAATCCGGAGAACGTTTCGCAGCTAGCGGCGCACACCGGCGCATTCAAGCTTTTTCTCTGCCAGAACAACCGGTTCGCGCGCATTAACCTTTTATTCACCATAAGCTTCATTCGGGCCCTCCGTCGTGCAAGGATGCAGAATCGGAGCTTGACCCATGTCCGCAATCCGCCTGTTCACCGATCTCGACGGCCGAATCGGCCTACGCCAGTTCTGGCTGGGCAGCATCGCGCTTGCGCTTTGCCTGCTGGCGGTCCAGTGGGGGACGTCGCAGGTCATGGACAGATACAGCGCAGCGAAAGTCGTCGCCTTCGCCAATGCCTTCGCCCTGTTCCCCTGGGCTGCGCTGGCGGCCAAGCGCGCCACCGACCGGGGCGGCTCGTCGCTGTTCGGCATCCTCCTGGTTTGCGCCATCGTGTTGCCGCGCGAGCTGGAGCCTCTGCTCGGCTATGCCTGGGCACCCTCGCTGACCGCGATCTCGACGATGGCCTGGCTGGTCGCGCTGGTCGACCTCGGACTGATGCCGGGTGTCGATCGCGACGCTCCGCTTGCGGAGCGCAAGGGCGCTGCTAAACCGGCTCGATGAGCCAGAACACACCCGCCTCCCTCGACTTCGACCCCGCCGATCCGGTCACCCTCACCCAGGCCTTGATACGCTGTCCCTCGGTGACCCCGGCGGAAGGCGGCGCGCTCGCGCTGCTCGGCGTCGTGCTGAGCGCGGAAGGCTTCAGCGTCGAGCGGCCGGTGTTCTCGGAGCCCGGCATGCCCGATATTGAGAATCTCTATGCCCGCATCGGCAACGAGGGTCCGGTCTTCGTCATCGCCGGCCACACCGACGTCGTCCCGCCCGGCGACCTTGCCGCCTGGACCCATGATCCCTTCGCGGCCGAGATCGAAGGCGGCACGCTCTATGGCCGCGGCGCCTGCGACATGAAGGGCGGGCTCGCCGCCATGGTCTCGGCTGCGATCCGCTATCGCCGCGCGAACCCGGATGCGCCGGGCTCGATCGCCTTCCTCGTCACCGGCGACGAGGAAGGGCCAGCGGTCAACGGTACGGTCAAGCTGCTGGATTGGGCCGATCGGCGCGGCGAGCGCTTCGACCACTGCCTGCTCGGCGAGCCGACCAATCCGGCGGCGATGAGCGACATGATCAAGATCGGCCGGCGCGGCTCGCTGACCGGCAAGCTCACCGTCCAGGGCATCCAAGGCCATGTCGGCTACCCACATCTCGCCCAGAATCCGATCCGCGGCATGGTCCGGCTGCTGGCCGGGCTCGAGGCGACCCCGCTCGACGCCGGCACCGAGCATTTCGACCCGAGCAATCTCGAGGTGACGACGCTGGATGTCGGCAATCCCGCGACGAACGTGATCCCGGCGCAGGCCAAAGCCGTGTTCAACATCCGCTTCAACGACCTGTGGACGCCGCAAACGCTGGCCGCCGAGATCGAGCGGCGCCTGCGCGAGGCCGCAGGCAATGCCGTGCGCTACGAGATCAGCTTCGAGCCGACCAATGCGGTGGCTTTCCTGACCCAGCCAGGGCCGTTCGTCGCGATGGTCGCGGACGCAGTAGAAGCCGAAACCGGCGAGCGCCCGGCGCTGTCGACCACCGGCGGCACCTCGGACGCCCGCTTCATCAAGAACTATTGCCCGGTGGTCGAATACGGCGTCGTCGGCCAGACCATGCACCAGATCGACGAGAGGGTCGCGACCGCCGATCTCGTGACGCTGGAACGGATCACGCATCGTTTACTGACGGATTATTTTGCCGCAGCGCAGCACGCTTGACGGAGCCAGCTCGGGCGCGCACATTAGACGAAAGTCGAATGCCGTAACGTCCGGAAAGATGAGCCATGAGGCTGGCTGCCGACGATGTGACGCGATCGCTCGCCGCCTCCTGGCGCCTGCTGTGGGCCGACGCGAAAGCCCCGCCTGATCTCGACCTCAGCCGTGACGGCTTCTGGCGCTCCTATCTGGCGCTGATCCTCACCATCCCATCGATGATCCCGATGCTGGCGGCGGAGCGGACGCTGGCGGGCCTGCCGAACAGCAGTGGGCTGTTCGATGCGCCCGGACTACTGGCAGCCGTCGTCGCGGCCGAGATCCTGGCGGTGCTCGCAGTACCGGCGCTGTTGATCGGGATCGCCCCGAACCTCGCCCAGAATCCGCGCTTCACCGGCTTCATCATCGCCTGGAACTGGGCCGGCATCGTTTCGGCGGCGCTGATGGCGGTGCCGGCGACGGTCTTCGCGCTGGGCTGGTCGAACCCGGGCATCGCGACCTTTCAAACCCTCGCCTTCGCGACGATCGTGCTCAGGCTACGCTATTGCGTGGCGCGCGCCGGCTTCGGGACTGAGAGCGGCGTCGCCGGAGCGATCGCCTGCGCCAGCCTGCTGGCGGACTATGCGGTGATCAGGACATTCGGCCTGGCCGGGTTTTAGGCCAGGCTCAGTAGTCGACACCCGCGAGATAGAGCCCGCTAGGCGGCGCCAGCGCCGCGCATTGCGAACGATCCCGCGCCGCGAGCACCTTGCCGACCTTGTTCTCCGGCCAGCGGCCGATGCCGACCATCTTCAGGCAGCCGACCATGGAGCGGACCTGATGATGCAGGAAGGAGCGGGCATGGACATAAGCCACGATCTCGGCTCCCTCGCGCCGGCAGTCGAACCGGTCGAGCGTCCGCAGGGGGCTGTTCGCCTGGCATTCGGCGGCACGGAAGGTAGTAAAGTCGTGATGGCCGATCAGCGCCTTGGCAGCCCGGTCCATTGCCTCGTGGTCGAGCTTGACCGGGACATGCCAGACCCGGTTCGCGTCGAGCGCGGGCTGTGCCCGCCGATCCAGTATCCGGTAGATGTAGTAGCGCCGCGTCGCCGAGATGCGGGCGTCGAAGGTATCAGGCACCGCCTCGGCGCTCAGCACCGCTACCGGCAGGCGCTTCAGCCTCGCATTGCTGGCGTCGCGCACGACGTCTGTGCGCCAGTCCTTGTCGAGATCGACATGAGCGACCTGATGGGTGGCGTGGACGCCGGCATCGGTGCGCCCGGCACAATGCAGGCGCACGGCATGGCCACAGAAGGCCTCGACAGCCTCCTCGACGCTCTGCTGCACCGAAGGCCCGTTGAGCTGGCGCTGCCAGCCCGAGAAGGGTGTGCCGTCATATTCGATGACGAGCTTGTAGCGCGGCATCAGGACGCACTCCCGGCCCGCGTTCTCTCACGCATTGTTGTCCGGGGCGACCGGAGGGAGGCCCGGGACCCATACCTGAACAGTTCCGGAATGGACCCCGGATCTCCGCTGCGCTCCGTCCGGGATGACCACGCGAAATGGAAAAGAGATAACACGACTAGAGCTTCGATCCGGCGGACAAGCGCGCTCCGCGCAGGAACTCCTGGGCGCTCATCGGCCCCTTGCCCGCGCGCTGGACCTGAAGCAGCTTAACCGCCCCGACCGCGCAGGCGACCGTGCCCTCGTCGTCGAGCAGCGTGCCCGGCTCGGCCGCGCCGCCGGCGCGGGCGGTGCGCAAGAGCTTCAGCCGCTCCGGTCCCTTGCCGAGATCGACCTCGACGAAGGCGCCCGGGAAAGGCGAGAGCCCACGCACAACATCATGGACCTGCTGTGCCGGCCGGTTCCAGCTTAGCCTGGCCTCGTCATTGCCGATCTTGCTGGCATAGGTGACGCCCTCCTCCGCCTGCGGCGTGAAGCGAAGGCCGCCGCGGCTGAGCGCAGCGAGCGCCCGGACCATCAGATCGGCGCCAAGGCCGGCGAGCCGGTCGTGCATGTCGCCGGCCGTAGCGTTGCCGTCGATCGCGAGCGTCTCCACCATGGCGACGGGGCCAGTGTCGAGCCCCTCCTCCATCTTCATCACGCACACGCCGGTCTCGGCATCGCCGGCCATGATGGCGCGCTGGATCGGCGCGGCGCCGCGCCAGCGCGGCAAGAGCGAAGCATGCAGGTTGAGGCAGCCGAGTTCCGGCACCTCCAGGATCGCCTTGGGCAGGATCAGGCCATAGGCGACGACGACGGCGACATCGGCCTGGTGCGAGGCCATGATCTCGGCCGCCTCGGCGTTCTTCAGCGTCTTCGGCGAGAACACCGGGATGCCGAAGCGTTCGGCCGTGACCTGGACCGGCGAGGGCCGCAGCTCCATGCCGCGACCGGCCGGCGCCGGGGCGCGCGTATAGACGGAAACGACCTCGTGGCCCTGGCCGATGATCTCGGTCAGGGTAGGCACGGCGAAATCTGGCGTGCCCATGAAGATGACGCGCAAGCTCATACCATAACGCTCCAGCCGCTCAGGCCGCGCTGTCCCGTTTCGCCTGCTTGGCGAAGCGCTTGTTGACCCGGTCGCGCTTCAGCCGCGACAGGTAATCGATGAAGAGCACGCCGTTGAGATGGTCGATCTCGTGCTGCAGGCAGGTGGCGAGCAGGCCGTCGGCCTCGATCTCCCGCTCCTTGCCGTCGAGATCGCGATAGCTGACCTTGACCCGGGCCGGCCGCTCGACCTCCTCGTAATATTCGGGGATCGAGAGGCAGCCTTCCTCATAGGAGCTGAGCTCCTCCGAGCGCCAGGTCACCTCGGGATTGATCAGGACCATCGGCTCGCGCTGCTGCTCCTCGCCTTCCTCGGCCTTCTTCGAGACATCGAGCGTGACGAGGCGAACCGGCTCGCCGATCTGGATGGCGGCGAGGCCGATTCCCGGCGCGTCGTACATCGTCTCCAGCATGTCGTCCGCCAGCTTGCGGATCTCCGGCGTGATGTCGCCGATCGGCGCGGAAACCTTGCGGAGCATCGAATCGGGCAGGATGACGAGGGGGCGGATAGCCATAGGGCGCTCTGGGACGTTTTCAGGAGTTGCCGCGACATAAAGCACTTGTGTGGAAGCGGTCAAACTGTTCCGCTTATGTTCTGGAATTGCCAGCCGAATCATGTAGGCTCGCGGGATGAACCAGATCGCCTTCGTCCTGCTGGAGCGGCCCGTGAGCTGGGCCGAGGCCGCCTTCGGCTTCGCCGGACTGACGCTCGTCCTCCTTGTGCTGGCGCTGCTCTCGTCCTGGCGCGGCTCGCGCCGGCGCGAGCTGGAAGCGGCGTTGGCGGCCGAGCGTGCCCGCGAGATGGACGACAAGGTCGCCGAGATGAACCGGCAGCAGGCCGAGCTCATGGGCCGCATGCAGACCATGGCCGAGATCCTCTCGACCCGGCAGGGCGATCTCGCGCGCATCATGGCCGAGCGGATGGATGGCTTGCGCCAGCAGGTCGGCGCCGGGCTGGAGCAGAATGTCCGTCAGACCAATGAGAGCCTCGGCAAGCTGCAGGAGCGCCTCGCCGTCATCGACAACGCCCAGAAGAACCTGACCGAGCTCACCGGCGAGGTGGTGACGCTGAAGGACGTGCTCGCCAACAAGCAGGCGCGCGGCGCCTATGGCCAGGGCCGGATGGAGGCGATCATCCGCGACGGACTGCCGGCCGCGTTCTTTTCGTTCCAGCCAACGCTATCGAGCGGCAAGCGGCCGGATTGCCTCGTCACCCTGCCGGGCGACGGGCGCGGCCTCGTCATCGACGCCAAGTTCCCGCTGGAGAGCTTCACCATGCTGCGCGAGGCGCGCGGCGACGAGGCGAGGAAGCAGGCCTCTGCCCGGGTGCGTGCCGATGTCGGCCAGCACGTCAAGGACATCGCCGAGCGCTATTTCCTGCCGGGCGAAACGCAGGACATGGCCCTGCTCTTCGTGCCGTCGGAGGCGATCTATGCCGACCTCCACGAGCATTTCGACGATGTCATCCAGAAGGCGCACCGGGCGCGGGTGATGATCGTCTCGCCCTCGCTTCTCGCGCTGGCGATCCAGCTGATGCAGTCGCTAGTGCGCGATGCCCGCATGCGCGAGGAAGCCCGCGTCATCCAGTCCGAGGTCGGCAAGCTGCTCGACGATGTCCGCCGGCTCGGCGACCGCGTCGACAAGCTCGACAACCATTTCCGCCAGGCGCAGGACGACGTCGCCCAGATCAAGACCTCGGCCGGCAAGGTCACCGGCCGGGCCGAGAAGATCGGCGCACTGGAATTCGACGACGCCCGCCCGAACGAGCCGCAACTGCCCTTCGCGAAAGCGGTGAAACTGAAGGCGGCAGAGTGATGCGGCGCCGGTCGCTTCACCCGGCCCGCCATGTCCAGATCACATTCCGGCGTTGAGTTAGGGGCTTCCCCAGACTGCGCCGGAGGCTGCCGAATTGCTCGTTCAGATCGGAACGCTCATCGCCGCGACGAGCCTCGTGCAGCTCGCCAACGGCTTCTTCAACACGTTCCTGTCGCTGCGACTGACGAGCGAAGGCTTCGGCGCGACGCTGACCGGCATCGTGCTCAGTGCCTATTTCGTCGGCTTCACCATCGGCGCCGTCTGGTGCGGACCCATGATCCAGCGCGTCGGCCATATCCGGGCCTATGCCGCCTTTGCCGGCATGGTCGTGGTCGGGACGGCGGCGATGCCGCTTTTCGTCTCGCCACTCGGCTGGTCCCTATGCCGGATGGCGATCGGCATCGGCTGCGTCGGCCTGTTCATCACCACCGAGAGCTGGCTCAACGCCAAGGCCCCGGCGGACCAGCGCGGCCGCATCTTCTCGATCTACATGGTCGGCACTTTCCTGGCGCTCGCCGCCGGACAATTGCTGATCGGCAAGCTGCCGATCGAGACCGCCGTGCCGTTCAACATCATCGTCGCATTGTTCGCGCTGGCGCTGGTGATGGTCAGCACGACCCGTGCCGAAGCGCCGACGCTGCCGGCGGAGGCCTCGCTGCCCTATGGCGAGCTGACGCGGCAGGCGCCGATCTCGGTGATCGGCTGCGTCATCGCCGGCATGATCAGCAGCGCCTTCTATGCGCTATTCCCGGCCTGGATGGCGCGCAATGCCATCCCACAGGAGACGATCGCGCTGTTCATGCTGGTCGCGGTGCTCGGCGGCTTCGCCTTCCAGGTGCCGGTCGGCCGTTTGTCCGATCGCGGCGACCGGCGGATCGTGCTGGCGGGGCTCGCGATCGGGTTTTCGGTCGCGGCCGTCGCGCTCGACCTCGTGCCGCGCCATCTCGGCACGGTGCTCCCGGTCGCCGCCCTGCTCGGGGGCTTCATGTCGACGCTCTATCCGGTCTGCGTCGCCCATGCGCTCGACCGCATGCCGCAGGACCGCGTCGTCGCCGTCAGCGGCCGGCTGATCCTGGTCAGCGGCATCGGCTCGGCGCTCGGCCCGCTGCTTGGCGCCCAGGTGATGGCGCGGCTCGACATCAACGGGCTGCTCTATTTCATGGCCGCGATCAGCGCGCTGCTCGCAGCCCTGGCGGCGCTGCGCATCCGCCAGCGCGCCGCGCCCGAACAAATGTCCGAGCGCCCCTTTGCGATCATCGACCCGATGACGGCGCCGATCTCGCAGGAACCGGAGGCGACGGAGGCGGATGGATCGCCGCGCCCGCTGCCGGCCTGATCAGGCCCGTGCGAGATTGGCCGACAGCTCCGGCTTCACGTTCAGCGTCTGGAAGACGACGCAGTAGCGCTCGGTCAGCTTGAGCAGCGTGTCGAGCTTCTCCTGCGGCGCGTCGGTCTCGACGTCGAAGGAGAGGCGGATCGCCTTGAAGCCGACGGCGGCGTCCTTGGCGACGCCGAGCGTGCCGCGGAAGTCGAGATCGCCCTCGGCGCGGACCGTGCCCTTCTTCAATTCGATCTCGAGCGCGGTCGCGACCGCCTTCAAGGTGACGCCAGCGCAGGCGACGAGCGCCTCCAGCAGCATGTCGCCGGAGCAGAGCTCGGCGCCGGAGCCGCCGGTTGCCGGGTGCAGGCCGGCGAGCGCGATCGCCCGGCCGGTCTCGACCTTGCAGGCGATATGCTGGTCGTCGAGCTCGCCTTTGGCTTTCAGCGTGATCACCGCCGCATCGGGAGCCTCACGATACTTGTCCTTGAGCGGAGCCTGCAGAGCGCGCAGCGCGGTGACGTCCATGATCGTTATCCTTATGCACCAGTCGCAGGCTTGTAGCCGGTTCAGGCGGCCGCCTCCACCTCCGGCGCGGCATGCCGAACTTCCTTGTCGAGCGCCCGGCGCAATTCGCGGCGCAGGGCGACGAAGCCGACCGAGCTCTCTTCGCGCGGTCGTGCCAGCAGGTTGTCCAGGCTGAAGGCGACCGGGCCCGGCTGCTGCGGCAGGACGAGGATGCGGTCGGCGAGGCGCAGGGCATCCTCGACCGAGCCGGTGGCGATGACGACGGCCGGACGCCCCTGCGTACAGAGCTCAGGCAGGAAAGAAGCGAGCCGGTCGCGCGCCTCGCTGTCGAGCCCGGCAAAGGGCTCGTCGATCAGCAGCAGGCGCGGCCTCACCAGCAGCAGGCGGGCGATGGCGAGCCGCAACAGCCCTTCGGCCGGGAGAGCATCCGGCCGTTGCGCTGCCTGCGCGGCGAGGCCGACGCGGACCAGCACATTGGCGATCAGGCCTTCACGCTCGAACGGGCTCGCCTTCGGCAGAGCGAAGGCAAGATTCTCGGTGAGATTGAGCCAGGGAAAGAAGCGCGGCCGGGCGCAGAGCAGGCCGATCTCGGCCGTCGGCACAGTTCCCTCGTCGGCGCGCAGGCCGGCGAAGCCGCGCAGCGCCGCCGCCCGAGCCTCGGCAGCGCCGAGCAGAGCGACGACTTGCCCCGCAATCGGGCGCGGCAGAGCGCTTTCGGGAGAGCGGGAGAGCGTGTGAAGATCAGCCGACATAACTGGCTCCATCCATTAAGAAGGCGGAAGGAGCGCCGACGGCCGGAAGGCCGTCCCGTCGTTCCCGCGCTTTAGCTGCATTTGTTTCGCGCCCGCAAGCTGAGGCTCAAATCGGCGCGTGTCCTTTCATAAGGTCTAAGCGTCCGTTTTGTCAAACGGCCATCACCACCACATGCCGGCGCTCTCGGCCGCCTTGTGCTGGCGCGGCTCGCTGTCGGTGAGCGAGCGATCGAGCGTGCGCAGCGCCTCGCGCTTGATCGCCTCGAAAGCAGGCGAGAGCCGGTCGCGCGGACGGGTCAGTGGGTTGTCGAGCTCGTCGAAGATGCGGCCGGGCCTGGGCTGCATCACCACGATGCGGTCAGCCAGCGTCACCGCTTCCTCGACATCGTGGGTGACCATCACGACGGTCGGCCGGCTCTCCTCCCAGAGGGCGAGGAGATGGCCATGCAGGCTGGCGCGGGTGGTCGCGTCGAGGGCCGAGAAAGGCTCGTCCATCAAAAGGAGCTTCGGCCGGGTGACGAGCGCCCGGGCGATCGCAACGCGCTGCTGCTGGCCGCCGGAAAGCTCGCGCGGCCAGCGCGCCTCATAGCCGGCGAGGCCGACGCGAGCGAGCGCCCCGGTGACGAGGCGGTTGCGCTCCGCCGCGGGCAGATGGCTGAGGCCGAAGCCGGCATTGTCGGCAACCGAGAGCCAGGGCAGCAGGCGCGGCTCCTGGAAGATCACGCCGACATCGGCGCGCGGCTCGGTGATGGCGGCGTCGTCAAGGAGGATGCGGCCCTCGCTCGGCCGGTCGAGCCCAGCGACGAGGCGCAGCAGGGTGGTCTTGCCGCAGCCGGAACCGCCGACCAGCGCCAGGATCTCGCCGGCGGCGACGGAGATGTCGATGCCCGACAGGGCGCGGGTGCCGTCGGCATAGGTCTTGGAGAGGTGGTCGAAGGTCAGCATCGCGCCCTCAGAGCCTGTCCCTTGCGGTGTCCTGCCAGGCGAGGAAGGGGCGTGTCAGCGCGAGCAGCAGGCCGTCGGCGAGCTTGCCGAGCACGGCGAAGGCGATGATGGCAGCGATGATCGTGTCGGGGCGGCCGACCTGCTGGCCGTCGACCAGGAGATAGCCGAGGCCCTCGCTCGCGCCCATGATCTCGGCGGCGACGACGAACATGAAGCCGAGGCCGAGGCCGCCGCGCAGCGCCGTGAACCAGTCGGGCAGGATCGCCGGCAGCAGTACGCGGCGGACCATGGCGAGCCGGCCGAGGCGGAAGACGCGGCCGACCTCGACGATCTTGCGGTCGATCGAGAGAATGGCGGCGGCGACGCCGAGATAGACCGGGAAGAAGACGCCGACCGCGATCAGCGCCACCTTCGAGGCCTCGAAGATACCGAACCACAGGATGAACAGCGGCACCCAGGCGATCGAGGGGATGGCGCGCAGGGCCTGCAAGGTCGGGTCGAGCAGGCCGCGGGCCAGCGGCAGGGCGCCAGTGAGAGCTCCGAGCGCAGTCCCGACGGCGGCGCCGATGCCGAAGCCGGCGCCGACGCGCCAGAGCGTCGCCCATGCATGGGTCCAGAGCTCGCCGCTGACTGCGAGCTGCCAGAGCGTTTTGCCGACCACGCTGGGCGGCGGCATCAGCCGGCCATTGGCGAGGCCGGCGCGAACGAGGATTTCCCAGATGATCGCGAGGACGACCGGCAGCAGGAGGCCGGCGAGCCGCAGGCCAACGCGGGAAGCCGGCCGATCAGGAGGCGCGGCCGGCTTCTCGTCGATGGCGTCTGCGACCTCGATTGAACTCATCGTGGTGTGATCATCGCCACTCGGAACTCGTTTGGGAACTCCCCCCAGCCCTCATCCTGAGGAGCCGCGCAGCGGCGTCTCGAAGGATGGCCCAGGAGGCTCCCGAACCAGCTGGAACATCCTTCGAGACGCGCTCCTGCCGAGCGCTCCTCAGGATGAGGGCTGTGAATTTGCAAGCCAATGCTCAGTTGGTCGCGGCAAAGCGCTTGTCGATCAGCGCGTCGACGGATGCCTTGACGTCGGCAGTCGCGGGCAGCACGCCGGCCTGCTGCAAAGCGAGGCCCGCGGCGAGAATGGTCTCGGCCTGCGCCGGGCCGATCGTGCTGTGGGTCAATTCGGTCCGGGTGAGCTGGCGCTCGATCACCGCGTCGGAGAGCTTGGTCGCCTCGACCAGCGCCTTCCTGACCTCGGCCGGATTGGCGAGGGCGATCGCGCGCGCCTCCTCATAGGCCTTGAGCACCTTGCGGACGAGCTCTGGATTCTTCTCCGAGAACTCCTCGCGGACATTGAGCACACCCCAGGTGTTGTCGGCGGCCTTGCGGTGGAAGAGCTTGGCGCCGGCTTCGACCTCGGCGGCGGCCATCATCGGGTCGAGCCCGGCCCAGGCCTCGACATCGCCGCGCTCCAGGGCGAGCCGGCCATCGGCATGCTGCAGCAGCACGAGCTTGACGTCCTTCTCGGTCAGGCCGGCCTCGGCCAGCGAGCGGACAAGGAAGATGTGCGGATCGGTGCCGCGGGTGACGGCGACGCGCTTGCCCTTGAGGTCGGCGACCTTGCTGATCTCGCTCTTGGCGCCCGTGACCAAAGCCGTCCATTCCGGCCGCGAATAGACATAGATCGACTTGATCGGATTGCCGTTGATCTTGGCGATCAGCGCGGCGGCGCCGGCGGTCGAGCCGAAATCGAGCGAGCCGGCATTGAGGAATTCAAGCGCCTTGTTCGAGCCGGCCGAGAGCACCCAGCGCACCTTGATGCCCTCGGCCTCCAGCGCCTTCTCAAGGATGCCGCGCTCCTTCAGCAGCAGGCTGACCGGGTTGTAGGTGGCGTAGTCGACGCGGATCTCCTTCGGCGCCTGCGCCTGCGCCTGCGCACTGCCAAAGGCGACCGAAGCTACGGCAAGGCCGGCGAGCACAGCGCGGCGGGTCGGAAATGAGATGATCGGCATGGCGTTCCCCTTCGATCGACTTATGCGAAGGGGTGGAGAACATCAGTCTCCGGCGCCCCCGCTTTAGCTGCACTTGTTTCGCGCCCGCAAGCTGCTGGCTCAAATCGGCGCGTGTCCGATTGATAGGTTCGATCGTTCTCTTTGTCAAACAAAACGTAGAATGGCGTGATATTGATAATTTCACATTATATGCTTGTTTAATTATGTCTCCGCGCCGGCCCTCGTTCGTGCTAGGGATCGGCCGCCGCCGCGTTGCCGAAAGTCTCGAAGAGCCTCGTTCAGTGCCGCCCTCCCCCGACAAGCCAGCACCCCGCCTCGCCGAATTCATCGACAATCCCCTGGCTGCGGTCGGCAAGCTGGCGCGACGGTTCAACGAGGGCGATCGCGATAGCCTGCGCGGTGCGCTCGTCGATGCACTGCGCGACAATCTTGAGGAAGGCCGCCAGTCAGCCCGCGAGATTCTGGCCAAATCCCGCAATGGTCTCGCTTGCGCCAAGCGGCTCTCCAGCGTGATGGACAGCGTCGTCGGAAGCCTGCATGTCGCGGCGACACGGCATTTCTACCCGGTCGAGAACCCGTCCGCCGGAGAGCGCATCGCCGTCGTCGCTGTCGGCGGCTATGGCCGCGGCACGCTGGCGCCGGGCTCGGATGTCGATCTGCTTTTTCTCTTCCCCGACAAGCAGACCGCCTGGGGCGAGAGCGTGGTCGAGGCGATGCTCTATCCGCTCTGGGACCTGAAGCTGAAGGTCGGCCATTCCGTGCGCTCGGTCGACGACTGCATCCGCGAGGGCCGGGCCGACATGACGATCCGCACCGCGCTGCTGGAGGCACGCCTGATCTGCGGCGATGCGGCGCTGTTCGCCGATCTGCAGCGGCGCTACGGCGCCGAGATCGCCGAGGGCACCGCCGCCGCCTTCACCGAGGCCAAGCTCGCCGAGCGCGAGACCCGCGTCGCCCGCGCCGGCTCGTCGCGCTATCTGGTCGAGCCCAACGTCAAGGACGGCAAGGGTGGCCTGCGCGATCTCAACACGCTGTTCTGGATCGCCAAATACTCCTATCGCGTCGACGATCCGGCCGAGCTGGTCGAGGCGGGCCTGTTCGATGGGCGCGAATTCGCGATGTTCCAGCGCTCGGAGGAATTCCTCTGGCGGGTGCGCTGCTGGATGCACTTCATCACCGGGCGAGCAGAGGAGCGGCTCTCCTTCGATCTGCAGCGCCAGGTCGCGGCCGCGATCGGCTATGCCGGCCGCAGCGGCCAAGCGCCGGTCGAGCGCTTCATGAAGGCCTATTTCCTCGTCGCCAAGGATGTCGGCGACCTCACCGCGATCGTCTGCGCCGCGCTGGAGGCGCGCCAGCAGAAGCCGCGCGCCAGCCTGACCAGCCTGATCGGTTCCTTCACCAAGCGCCGGCGCGTACGCGCGCTCGGCCATCCCGACTTCACCCTGCGGAGCCAGCGCCTCGCCGTCATCGACGACGAGGCCTTCAAGCGCGACCCGGTCAATCTTCTGCGGCTCTACGAGATCGCCAGCCGCGACGATCTCGCCATCCACCCCGACACCAGCCGGCTGGTGACGCAGTCGCTGCGCCTCGTGACGCCGCAATTGCGGCAGGACCGCGAGGCCAACCGCATCTTCCTGGAGATCCTGACGGCGCGGCGCTCGCCCGAGCCGGTGCTGCGGCGGATGAACGAGTCCGGCCTGCTCGGCCGCTTCATCCCGGATTTCGGCCGCGTCGTCGCGATGATGCAGTTCAACATGTATCATCACTATACGGTCGACGAGCACCTGCTCCGCTCGATCGGCATTCTCGCCGAGATCGATGCCGGCAAGCTCGAAGCCGAGCATCCGCTGGCGAACTCGATCTTCGCGACGATCACCAACCGGCGCGCCCTCTATGTCGCGCTGTTCCTGCACGACATCGCCAAGGGCCGGCCGGAGGACCATTCGGTCGCCGGCGCCCGCATCGCCCGCAAGCTCTGCCCGCGGCTCGGCCTGACCGAGGCGCAGACCGAGACCGTGGTCTGGCTGATCGAGAACCATCTGGTGATGTCGACCGTCGCCCAGAGCCGCGATCTCGGCGACCCCAAGACGATCGAGAGCTTCGCGGGAATCGTGCAGACGCTGGAGCGGCTGAAGCTGCTGCTGGTGCTGACCGTCGCCGACATCAAGGCGGTCGGCCCCGGCGTCTGGAACGGCTGGAAGGGCCAGCTCCTGCGCACGCTCTACTACGAGACCGAGGTCGTGCTCGCCGGCGGCCATTCCGGCATCGAGCGCAAGGCCAGGGTCGAGCGCAAACAGCAGGCGTTGGAGGCGCGCCTCGCCGACTGGACGGAAGAGGAGCGGGCCGCCTATCTCGCGCGGCATTATCCGGCCTACTGGCTCAAGGTCGAGCCCGAGCGGCAGGAGCAGCACGCCCGCTTCCTGCGCGAGGCGGAGGTTGCCGGCCGCACCACGGCGACGCGGGTCGAGACCGACCAGTTCCGCGGCGTGACCGAGCTCACCGTGCTGGCGCCCGACCATCCGCGCCTGCTTGCCATCGTCACCGGCGCCTGCGCTGCAGCTGGCGGCAACATCGTCGACGCACAGATCTTCACCACCACCGACGGGCTGGTGCTCGACACCATCTTCGTCTCGCGCGCCTTCGAGCGCGACGACGACGAGCTGCGCCGGGCCGAGCGGATCGCTGCAGCGATCGAGCGCGCGCTCAAGGGCGAGATCAAGATCGCCGACCTCGTCGCCCAGCGCCGCGCACCCCCGCCGCGCGGCGGCACCTTCCAGGTCGCGCCCGAGGTGATCATCGACAATGTGCTGTCGTCGCGGCACACGGTGCTGGAGGTGTCGGGCCTCGACCGCCCCGGCCTGCTCTACGACCTCACCACCGCGATCGGGAAGCTCAACCTCAACATCGCCTCGGCGCATATCGCCACCTTCGGCGAGAAGGCGGTCGACGTCTTCTACGTCACCGATCTCACCGGGGCGAAGATCACCTCGACCGGCCGGCAGCTGGTGATCCGCCAGGCACTGCTCGCCGTGTTCAACCTGGAGCTCGACAAGCCGGCTTCCAGCAAGCCCAAGGCCGTGGCCCGCGCTTGATTTCGCCGCACCGAAGCCCGATATCGGCTGCGAAGCCGGTGTGCCGAAAGGCAGCGCCGCAATGATGCATGATGATCAACGATTGGGATGATGGAATGACGCAGAACCCTGCGAAGGACGATCCGAAGCCGGACACCGAGAGCCAGGACGCGGCTGAGACGACTGCGAGCGAGACGCAGACGCCCGATCCGCTCGCCACGGCCCAGGCCGAACGTGACGACTTCAAGGACAAGCTGCTGCGCACGCTGGCCGAGATGGAGAACCTGCGCCGGCGCACCGAACGCGAGATCGCCGACGCCAAGGCCTATGCGGTGACCAGCTTCGCCCGCGACCTGCTCGGCTCGGCCGATAATCTGCGCCGCGCGCTCGAAAGCGTACCGGAGACGGCACGCGCCACTGCCGACAATGCCCTGAAGGCCGTGGTCGAGGGCGTCGAATTGACCGAGCGCGAGCTGCTCAAGACGCTGGAGCGCCATGGCGTGCGCAAGATCGATCCGCAGGGCGAGAAGTTCGACCCGAACCTGCACCAGGCGATGTTCGAAGCGCCCGATGCGGCCATCGCCAAGGGCCTCGTCTCGAAGGTGGTGCAGACCGGCTACAAGATCGGCGAGCGCGTGCTGCGCCCGGCCTTGGTCGGCGTCTCGGCCGGCGCGCCCAAGCCCGCCACCAATGGCTCGGAGAACCCGGCGGCCGATGCCGGCGACAATCCGGCGAACTGACAGGTGCTCGAAGCTGCGGGCGTCGTCGTCTTCGCCCTGACCGGGGCGCTGGTCGCCGCCCGCAAGCGGATGGATCCGTTCGGCTTCATCCTGCTCGCCATTGTCACCGGCGTCGGCGGCGGCACCTTGCGCGATCTCCTGCTCGACCGGCGCGTCTTCTGGATCGAGGCGCCCTCCGACGTGATGCTGTGCACAGCCGTCGCGCTTGGCGCCTGGGTGATCGCCTATTTCAAGCCCGGCACGCTCGACGGCTGGGGCGCCAAACGCCTGCTGATCTGGGCCGATGCCGCCGGGCTTGCGCTCTTCGCCGTGGTCGGCGCGCAGAAGGGCCTTGCAGCTGGCGTTCCGATACCCTCCGCCATCGCCTTCGGCGCGATGACCGCCACCTTCGGCGGCATCATCCGCGACCTCCTCGCCGGTGACCGGCCGATGGTGCTGTGGAGCCGCGATTTCTATGTCACCGCCGCGGCTGCCGGCGCCGGAGCGACGGTCGGTCTCGCGCAGATGGGCTTTTCCCCGATTCTCGTCATGCTCGGGGGAGTCGCCGCCGGCTTCGGCCTGCGCGCCGGCTCGATCCTGTTCGGCTGGTCCTTCCCGAAGCTGCCGGGCGACGACGCGCCGACGCCGTCAGCCTGACGGTTTCGTCACCCGCCGCAGAGTCAGGTTGATGCGTCCGGCTTGCGGCAGCAGGCTCGACGAGCCGGCGAGGATGCGGTCGATGCCGTGATAGGCCAGCCGCGCCTCTCCGCCGAAGGCGAGCGCATCGCCGGACGCCAGCTTCAGCGAGAGCGTCTTGCCGCCGCGGCTGGTACCGCCGATGCGGAAGACCGCAGTGTCGCCGAGCGAGAGCGACAGCACCGGCGCGTCGAAGTCCTGCTCGTCACGGTCCTGATGCAGGCCCATCTTCGCTGATGGCTCGTAGAAGTTGACCAGGCAGGCCTCGGGCGGATGCGGATAGCCGGCGAGTTCCTCCCAGGCGCGCAGCAGCCGGGCCGGGATCGGCGGCCAGGGCGCGCCGGTCTCGGGATGCAGCGGCTGATAGCGGTAGCCACGCTCGTCCGAGACCCAGCCGAGAGAGCCGCAATTGGTCATTTTGACGGAGAATGGTTTTCCCGTCTTCGGCATGCGCGGCACATAGAACGGCGCCTGCCGCGCGGCCTCGCGCAAGTCCGCGACCAACGCCGCCTGCTCGGCCGGATCGAGATAGCCCGGCCAATGCGTCACGCCCGGCGCGACCGCGAGCACCATCATCAGAATTTGTCGAGGCCGAGCACGTCGGCCATCGAGTACAAGCCCGGCTTGCGACCGCGGCCCCAGAGCGCCGCCTTGACCGCGCCTTGGGCGAACAGGCTGCGATCCTCGGCGACATGGGCGAGCTCCAGCCGCTCGCCGGCGCCGGCAAAGATCACCCTGTGGTCGCCGATGACGGTGCCGCCGCGCAATGCGGCGAAGCCGATCGTGCCGGGCTGGCGGGCGCCGACCTGGCCGTCGCGCACCGCGACGCGAGCCTCGGCCAGCTCGACGGCACGCCCCTGCGCCGCCGCCTCGCCGAGCAGGACCGCTGTGCCGGAGGGCGCGTCGATCTTCATGCGGTGATGCATCTCGACGATCTCGATGTCCCAGTCGGTGCCGAGCGTCGCTGCGACCTTGCGCACCATGGCCGCCAGCAGATTGACGCCGAGGCTCATATTGCCGGAGCGGATGATCGCAGCATGGCGCGAGGCCGCCTCCAGCTTGGCCAGATGCTGCGGCTCCATGCCGGTGGTGCCGGCGACATGGACGATGCGGGCCTGGGCGGCGAGGCCGGCGAAGGCGACGGTGGCCTCAGGCGTGGTGAAGTCGAGCACCCCCTCGGCCTCGACGAAGGCGGCGAGCGCGTCATCGCTGACCTTGACGCCACCTGCGGGAAGGCCGGCGAGCGCGGCGGCATCCTGGCCGAGCGCCGGCGAGCCCGGCCGCTCGATCGCGGCCGAGAGCACGCAGCCTTGCGTATCGTGGATCGCTTTGACCAGCGTGCGGCCCATCCGGCCGGCAGCGCCGACGACGACGAGGCGCATGTCGCTCATGGTGAAACGCTCCAGATACCCAAGGCGCGCCAGAACGGCGCCAGCATTGCCTATAGGGCGCTTCGCTGGCCGCTGAAACGAAAAACGGCCGGGCTGAGGCCCGGCCGTCCAGATTTCGGGTGTCGTAACTGGCTTACTCGACCGGCTGGATCGCCGCGACCTTCCACTCGCCGCCGCGCGAACGGACGAAGGTCCAGTGCTCGGTGACCTCGCGCGGGATGGTGGCGTGGCCCTCGACGACCTTGCCGCCATTGCGCTCGACCATGGCAGTGAGCAGGCTGAAGCGCATCGCGACGGTGGCGTATTCGTAGCCGTCCTCGCGCCAGGATTCGGCGAGGTCGCCCTGCAGCAGCTTGACGTCGGCTGCCTTCTCGATCAGCCCGTTGCGGGCGTTCTCGGCGAACTCGTCCTCGAGCGCGCCGGAGATCTCCGGCGTGGTGATCTGGCGCAGGCGCGCGATGTTCTCATCGGAGATCGCGGACTGCACCTCGGCGAGCAGGCGCTCGAAGGTGCCGTAATCGGCGCTCTGCAGCTCGAACTCGACCGGCTTGACGGCAGCAGCCGCGGCAGCGCCGCCGCCAAGACCGCCCATGGCCGGAGCCGCCGGCTGCGGCTGATAGGCCTGACGGCCGAGCGGGCCACCGGCGCTGGCGAGCTGCGGCTCGCTACGGCGACGGAACAGGCGCAGCGCCAGCCAGATCAGGCCGCCGATCAGCGCGACCTGGAAGAGCAGGCCGAGCATCCCGGCGAGACCGCCGAAGCCGGCGCCTGAAAGCAGGCCAAACAGGCCGGCGCCGAGCAGACCTCCGGCGACGCCCATCATCAGGCTGCGTGCCATAGACGGGCGGGCAGCCTGTGCGGCGGCACCGGCCGCTGCTCCGGCAGCCGGCGTGGCGGCCGACGTGCCGGGGGTCTGAGCCTGGTTGCGCTGGAACGAAGAGCCGGGTGCGGTCGGCGTCGGCGCGACCTGCGATTGGCTGCGCGAGCCGCGGCTGCCCATGCTGCGGCCGCCCGGGGCGGCCTCGGCGATGATCGGCACCAGCAGAAGCGCGCCGGCGATAAGGGCGATTGCACGGCCACGACGGGCGAGCGAAATCAGTGACATGGTTCCTCCCGGAGCCGGGATCGGCTCACTGGAACCGAAATATGGTCGGGTCGTACAACTTTCGCAAGGTGGGGGTGGCCTTCAACCTTCGGCCGACGGGTCATGACAACATTGGGTTGCCGGCTTCACTATGCTATCGTTTCCGTCTCGTTACGCCGTCAGGCGAACGACAGGAGCGAGCCATGGTCCGACCCCCTCGGAGGCTATCCCGCTCTGGCACCGCGACATTGCTGTTGTCCGCGGTATCCATGACCATGTCTTTGCTGCTCATGTCGTCGGCGCCGGCGCAGGAACGGGCCATCGCCCTCGACAAGCCACGTCTGGCGCAGGCGCCCGAGCCCCTGTGCTTCTGCTGGAACGACGGCAAGAAGATCGCGGAAGGCAGCATGGCCTGCATCCGCACCACCCAGGGCCGGCGCCTCGCCACCTGCGGGCGTGTCATCAACATGATGTCCTGGGACGTGACCGAGAACCCCTGCCCGGAGAGCTGAGCCGGCAAGAAGCGGGGCCCCTCCCCGGAAAAGGAAAAGCGCCGCAGGGCCTCTCCCGCGACGCCTCCCAATTGGCTTGTGGTCTTTCGACTTGAGACTGACTTCCCCGTCAGAACGCTCCGATCACGATCGCCAGAACCAGCGCAAATGCCGCACCCATGGCCAACCGGTCGAGACTTAGCGTGAGGTTCATGTGAACCCTCCTTTGTCATTGACCTGACATGGAAGCTAGCAGAAACGGCGGCCGCCGCAAGTGGCTGCAGCGCCGCAGCCGGCGCCGCAGCAGAGAAGCGTTCTTAATCAGTGGTTAAAACATTGAACTGCTTTGTGGATAGTCCCCCACAAGACCTTCCTATCGGAAGCTTTTAGTATTTCCAGGTGCAGCATAAGTCCTTGCGGTCACAATCGCGCCGAAGTTGTTGCAGCGCAATATTGTCCCATGCGGAACGAGCGCCCAAGTCTCGCCGAGAAATCGTCATGCCGGCAGCAGGATCAGGCGCTCGAGCGCGCGCGCCACGGCGACAACGCGGGCGTCATCGCCGAAGCGGCCGACGAGCTGGAAGGAGACCGGCAGGCCGCGCGGACCGCGCATCAATGGCACGGTCAGGCAGGGCGTGCCGAGCAGGGTCCAGAGCCGGTTGAACTTGGAATCGCCGGTTGAGGCGAGGGTCTCGGGCGCTTCGCCCGGTGCAGCATAGGTCAGGATCAAATCGACCTCGCCGAACCAACGCTCGGCCGCATGCCGGCCGCGTCGAGCGGCGGCGCGCGCCACGTCATACTCTTCAGGCGTAGTGGCTCGGGCTTCGTCGAGATAGGCGCGCAGCTTCGGCGGCAAGTCGTCGCGGTGGTTGGCGTATTCCCAGGCGAGCGCCTGCGTCGCCTCCCAATTCTGCAGCGGGCCATGGGCATGGAAGGTTTCGGCGACCTCGGCCGGCGTCGCGATGTCCAGGACGGTCGCGCCGCCCTTACGGGCGAAATCGGCGATGCGCTGCAAGGCGCCCTCGCAGGACGGCTCGGGCCTGTCGGCGAATTCCTGCCGGCAGAGGCCAAGCCTCAGCCCGTCCAACGTGGCATCGGGCGCATCGAGATCAGGCCGGCCGGTCAAGGCGGCCAGGGCGAAGCCGAGATCGTCGGCGCTGGCGGCCATCAGGCCGAGCGTATCGAGCGACCAGGAGAAGGGCTTCACGCCGACCGTCGGCAGCAGCCCGTAGGACGGCTTGATCGCGGCAACGCCGCAATAGGCGGCCGGACGGATCACCGAGCCGCCGGTCTGGGTGCCGATGGCGAGCGGGACGAGACTGGCCGCCACAGCCGCGGCCGAACCGGCCGAGGAGCCGCCAGGGCTGGCCGAGGGGTCGTGCGGATTGCGGGTGGGAGCGGGGTCGAGGAAGGCGAAGGCGGTGGTCTGGGTCTTGCCGGCGATGGTCGCGCCGGCCGCCTTCAGCGCCATCACGATCGGCGCATCGGCCCTGGGCTGGTGGCCGTCATAGATCGACGAGCCCATGCCGGTCGGCAGGTCGGCGGTGTCGATGATGTCCTTGACCCCGACCGCGACGCCGGCGAGCGGCCCTGCGCTGGCCGCCAGGATCTTGGGACGAGCCGCGAAGGCGCGCAGGTCGGCATCCCGCTCGTCGATTCGCCGCTCGCTGTCGGCAAGGGCGGCCTGGGCCGACAGGGCGCCATTGGCGACGCGGCGGGCGATATCGCGAACCGAAAGCATGAAATTGTTCCTGGAATTTGCGCGGCCGGACCACCGTTACGCCATGCTGGCACAGGCCCGGCGTCGGAAGGAAGCCGGGAACGGGACCTTGCAGGCTTGATATGCAGCTGGCACGTCGCGGATCGCGCGGCTCAATAGGTCGCGCGGCCACCCGAAAGGTCGAATATGCCGCCGGTCGAGAAGGAGCAGTCGTCGCTGGACAGCCAGAGCACCAGCCGCGCCACCTCCTCCACCTCGACGAAACGCCCCATCGGAATGCGCGACAAGATGTCGGCGCGCCGCTCGGCCGAAATCTCCCTGGCCATGGCGGTCTCCGCGGCAGCGGGCGTCACCGCTGTGACGATGATGCCCTCCTTCGCCGTCTCCTTGGCGACGCTCTTGGTCAGCGCGATCAGTCCCGCCTTCGAGGCGGAATAGGCGGCCGCCATCGCCATACCCTCCTTACCCTGGATCGAGGCGATGTTCACGACATGGCCGCGCAAGGGATGGCCATCGGGCGAGCGTCGCGGCTCCTGGCGGAGCATGCGGCCGACCACGGCCCGCGTCACCAGATAGGCGCCGAACAGGTTGACCTGCAGCACGCGTTGAAAATTCTCCGGCATCGTCTCCCAGATCGGCCTGACCTCTCCGAGCACGCCGGCATTGTTGATCAGGATGTCGATGCGCCCATGAGCCACGACCGCAGCATCAGCAGCGGCCTCGACCGCATTGACGTCGCGGATGTCGAGCTGGCGCTGGGTCGCGCGGCGTCCGAGTTCGGCCACGGCCTGCGCGAGACCGGCCGCATCCTGGTCCCAGAGCTCGACGCCGGCGCCGGCTTCGATCAGCGCCCGGGCGATGCCTCGACCTAGCCCGCCGGCCCCGCCGGTAATGACCGCGTGCCGGCCGGACAGATGATGGCGCACGCTCATCAGCCGGGACTCCAGGCCGTCTTGGTCCGGGTGATCTGATGGCGGTAGAGGCCAAGCGAGAACGGCCCCTCGCCACCGAGCGCCTTCAGATTCTCGCCCGCGAGCTCCTGTTTGGCGAACGCGACGAACTCGGCCTCGTCACCCCACCCCTCGACCAGCAGTACCCAGCGGGGCACGGCATTGGCGACGCCGCGTGCCGCCTGCTCGGCAGTGGCAAGGCCGCTTGCCTGCGCATCCGCCGTCAAGAGATGCACGCCGGCGACGCCCCGCGCCGCCAGCAGGTCCGGCACCAGCCCGCGCAGCAGGGCCGCCCTATGGGCCGAGGCGATGTTGTCGGGCACATCGTAGCGCAAGGTTGCGATCAACCCACCCTGTGCCGGGCCGGTGGTGTGGGCGACACGGCAGATCGCGCGCGCCACCGAGCGGAAATGCTTCACCGCCGAGAAGGTCCAGGGCGTCGGCGCATTGACCCTGGCGGTATAGTCCTGACTCTTGAGCACCTCGACGGTCTGCGCCTCGTACAGATTGAAGAACTCGAGATCGGCGTCGATCGCGACATAGCGGCGCCCGCGCAGGAAGCCGGGGATTCCAACTCGCTCCGGCATGTGCTCCTCGCCATGCCAGGCGTAGAACTCCGCCCTGCCCTCCGGCGCGATGTCATGCCAGATCGCGACCGCCCCCTCGCCTGCCAGGCTCATCGTTCTCTCCACCTACTTACCCTGCGTGGCGCGTTGACTCGGCCTCGCCTCCTCTCTATACGAAAATGAAATCCAAATTGGAAATGATTTCCAATTCTAATTGAAACAAGGGGCGGGGACGGGTGACGATCGCGGCGGTCGAGCGGGCATTCAAGCTGCTGGAAGCGCTGGCCGACGAGGCCGACGGCGCCGACCTGACCGTGCTCGCCGAGCGGCTCGACCTGCCGGTCAGCGCCACGCACCGATTGCTCGCCACCCTCGCCGAGCGCGGATTCGTCACGCAGGACCCGCAATCGGGCGCCTATGGGTTGACCCTGAAGCTGTCGCAGCTCGCCTTCCGCAATCTCGACCTGCGCGGCCTGCCCGATGCCGGCCAGCTCGTGCTTGACGGGCTCGCCCGCGCTACCCGCGAATATTGCCGTCTCGCCGTGGTCGAGGGCGAGAGCCTAACCTGGATCGCCCGCGCGCAGGGCGCGACCGCCGGCCTGCGCTACGAGCCGCCGATGGGGATGGGCATCGTCCTGCACGCCACCGCGACCGGCAAAGCCTGGCTCGCCTCCCTCCCGGAAGCGGACGCATTGCGCATCGTCTGCGCCCGCGGCTTCGACGGCGAGGGGCGCACCGGCCCAAATGCACTCGGCGATGTCGATGCCTTGAGGCAGCATCTCGGCGAGACCCGCAGCCGCGGCTACGCGCTGGCGGTCGAGGAGGGTGAGATCGGCACCGTCGCGATGGCGACGACCTTCCGCGCCGAGCTCGATGCCGGCGCTCCGGTCGCCGGCACGCTCAGCGTCGCCGGGCCATTGCCACGCATGCACGAGGCGCGCCGCGGCGAGATCGCGGCAGCGCTCGCCACCGCCGCACGGGACATGGCGGCAATCTGGCCGCTGAGGCGGCGCCAGATCGGCGCCCTCCCCGCCGTTTCGACAGAGGCGGCCCTGCGCGTGCTGCCGACAGAGACCTCAGCATGAGCAGCGATACCGCACCCGCCACGGCCACGCCGCAGGCCACCGGCAAGGCAGCCGCCTGGGCCTCGGCCATCGCCTGGCCGCTGGCGAGCTTCGCAGTGCTGCTGATCGCCTGGCAGTTGCTCGTGCCAATGGCGGGCATACCGGAATACATCCTGCCGGTGCCGAGCGCCTTCTTCGAGCGGCTCTGGATCGACCGCGTCGACATCTTCCGGCACACGCTGGTGACGGCGAACGAGATCGTGCTCGGCTTCCTGATGGCGGCGGTGATCTCGATCCCGCTCGGCTACATCATCGTCTCGGTGAAGCTGCTGGAGAAGGCGGTCTATCCGGTGATCGTCTTCTTCCAGCTCGTGCCGAAGATCGCGATCGCGCCGCTCTTCGTCGTCTGGTTCGGCTTCGGCCTGTTCCCGAAGGTGCTGCTGACCTTTCTGCTCTGCTTCTTCCCGACGTTGGTCGCGAGCATGACGGGCTTTCGGGCGCTGGACGAGCGCGTGCTGTATCTGACGCGCTCGATGGGCGCCTCGGCCTGGCAGACCTTCCGCTATGTCCGGGTGCCGGCGGCGCTGACCTATATCTTCTCCGGCCTCAAGGTCTCGGCCGTATTCGCTGCGACGGGCGCGATCGTCGGCGAATTCGTCGGCGCCAATGCCGGCCTCGGCTATCTGCTGCTGCGCGGCACGAGCTTCCTCGACATGCCGCTGATCTTCGCCTGCCTGGTGGCGCTCTCCGCCGTCGGCATCCTGTTCAGCTATCTCGTCGACTGGCTCGAAATGCTGCTGATGCCCTGGCAACGCAAAGGCTGATCCGATCGCGATCTCGCCGGAGCCAACCGGCACCATAGGGAGGATAGACCGATGAAACGCAGGACCTTGCTGACCACCGCCGCCATCCTCGCCCTGAGCAGCGGCATGGCTTTCGCCCAGACCGGCAAGCCGATGAAGATCACGCTGAACTTCCTCGCCGCGGCGCCCAATGCCGGCTTCATGATGGCCAAGCAAATGGGGCTCTACGAGAAGGCCGGCATCAACCTGACGATCGAGGAAGGCAAGGGCTCGGGCACGACCGCGCAGATGGTCGCGACCGGGCAGACCGATGTTGGCTTCGCCGATGCACCGGCCGCGATGCAATTGCGGACCAAGGGCGCGCCGGTGAAGATCGTCGCGCCCGTGCTCCAGACCAACGGCTTCGCCATCATCGCGCTGGAAGAGAGCGGCATCGCCTCGCCCAAGGATCTCGTCGGCAAGAAGCTCGCGGTCCAGCCCGGCACGGCGCAGACCATTCTGCTCGACGCCATCCTCGCTTCCAACCAGATCGACAAGAGCAAGGTCGACATCATCAACATCGATCCCGGCGCCTTCGTCGGCGCGCTGCTGGAGAAGAAGGTCGACGCCATCCTCGGCGGCGCCGACTTCCACTCGGTGCAGATCCGCGAGCGCGGCTTCAAGGTCCGCGATCTCTTCTATCGCGATGTCGGCGTGCCGACGGTCGGGCTCTCGATCATCGCCCGTGACGACAAGATCAAGGCCGATGCCGAGCTCTACAAGAAGTTCATCGAGGCGAGCCTGCAGGGCTGGGACGCCGCCCGCAAGAACCCGGACGCCGCCGCCGACGCCGTCGTCGCGCAATTCCCCTCGGTGAAGAAGGCGCAGGTGCTGGCCCAGTTCGACGTGGTCAACAAGCTGCTCTGCGCCCCCGGCGCGACCGCGCTCGGCAAGGTGCCGGAGAAGAACTGGAACGTGAGCTTCGACCTGCTGACGCAGTATCTCGGCCTGCCCAAGGACAAGCCGATCAGTGACTACTACACGACCGAGCTGCTCCCGGCCTCGGCGCCGGCCTGCTCGTGAGCACGACGGCCGCCAACGCCGCCGCTTCGATCGAGGGGCGCGGCATCGTCAAGACCTTCGGCGGCTTCACGGCCGTCGACGGCCTGACGCTCGACATCAGGAGCGGCGAGTTCGTCAGCCTGATCGGCCCCTCAGGCTGCGGCAAGAGCACCTTCATGCTGATGGCGGCCGGGCTGATCCCGACCAGCGGTGGCGAGCTTCTGGTCAACGGCAAACCGCTGACCGAGCCGCTGACCGATATCGGCATCGTCTTCCAGGACCACCTGCTGCTGGAATTCCGGACGGCACTCGAAAACGTCATGCTGCAGGCGGAAATCCGCGGCCTGCCGCTGGTGCCGGCCAAGGAACGGGCGCTCGAACTCTTCGGCAAGCTCGGCATCAGCCATGCCGCCGACCGCTATCCCAAGCAGCTCTCCGGCGGCATGCGCCAGCGCGTCTCGATCGCCCGCGCGCTGATCCACAACCCCTCGGTGCTGATGATGGACGAGCCCTTCGGCGCGCTCGACGCGATCACGCGCACGCAGATCCGGCACGATCTCGAAATGCTCTGGCTGGAGACCGCCAAGACCGTCGTCTTCATCACCCATTCGATCGAGGAGGCGATCGGCCTGTCCGACCGGGTGCTGGTGATGTCGCCGACGCCGGGCCGGGTCGTCGACGAGATCAGGATCGAGTTGCCGCGGCCGCGCCCGGCCCATCTCGGCGACTATCCAAGCTTCAACACCTATGCCGACCGCATCCACGACGCGTTCCGGCGGTTCGGGGTGATCAAGTATTGAAGAGCGTCATTCTCGGGCGCAGCGAAGCACAGGCCCGAGAATCACTTGCAGAAGACGGCGCTGGCCGGAGCCCCCTCCGGCCTGAGATGCACGGGGCAAGCCCGACCATGACGGTAGCGCCTCCTCAACCCGGCCGCTTCGGGATCTCCAGCCCGCGCTGCACGGCCGGACGAGCCAGGCCGCGCTCCAGCCATTTCGGCACCAGCTTGAGCTTGTCGTATTCGACCAGCTCGCCGGCACCATAGAAGCCGACGAGATTGCGGACCCAGCCCAGCGTCGCGATGTCGGCGATGGTGTAGTCGTCGCCCATGATCCAGTCGCGGCCGGCGAGCCTGGTCTCGAGCACGCCGAGCAGGCGCTTGCTTTCATTGGCGTAGCGGTCGCGCGGGCGCTTGTCCTCGTATTCGCGGCCGGCGAATTTATGGAAGAAGCCGAGCTGGCCGAACATCGGGCCGATCGCCGCCATCTGGAAGAAAACCCACTGCAGGGTCTCGTAGCGGCGGGCCGGATCGGTGGGCAGGAACTTGCCGGCCTTGTCGGCGAGATAGACCAGGATCGCGCCCGATTCGAACAGGCCGAAGGGCTTGCCGCCGGGGCCGTTGGGATCGATGATCGCCGGGATCTTGCCGTTCGGGTTGAGCGCGAGATATTCCGGGATCCAGGTCTCGTTCTTGCCGATGTCGATCAAGTGCGGCTCATAGGGGATGCCGGTCTCCTCCAGCATGATCGAGACCTTCACGCCGTTGGGCGTCGGCAAGGAATAGAGCTGCAGGCGGTCGGGATGCTGGGCCGGCCAGCGCTGCGTGATTGGAAAGGCAGAGAGATCTGACATCTAGGGGGTATCCTCGGATGGCGGGGCGCCAGCGGCGAAGAGCATGGCGTTGCGGCGTAACTTGGAGTGGCCCCCTCAGCGGCGCAACCAGGCCGAGCTTGCGCAAACGCCAACCGGCTTACGCAGGATTCACATCTCGACGCTATGCTCGGCATCGTTGTCACCCCGCGAGGACATCGCGATGACGCTCGCCCCTCTGCTTGCCGCGCCGACCGTCATGCAGCTCCATGCCCTGGCGGCGCTGGTCTCGCTGGCGGCGGGCCTCACCGTGCTTTTCCTGCGCAAGGGCACGCCACGCCACCGCCTCATCGGCTGGATCTTCGTGGTCGCGATGACGGTGACGGCGATCAGCTCGGCCTTCATCACCAGCAACGGGCACTACAGCGCGATCCACCTGCTGAGCGTCCTGACGATCGTGACCCTGCCCCGTGCCATCATCATGCGCCGACGCGGCAACATCGCCGGCCATCGCGCCGCGATGCTCTGGCTCTTCGCCGGGCTCGCCCTGGCCGGCGCCTTCACGCTGATGCCGGGGCGCATGATGAACAAGGTCGTTTTCGGCCAGGCGACGGCGGCAGCGCGTTAACGCCCGCCATGGTGCTTTAACCACCGCTTAACGCCATCGGCAAAGTTAATCCGCCCGTGGCTTCCGGGACGCAGCCGGTCAACAAACCGTTCACCCAACGCCTCGCATTTGATTGGTCATGCGTCGCGTTCACCTCGCCCTCATCGCGCTCGGCGTCATTGGCGTCGGCATTGCCGGCTGCGGCAAGTTCCAGAAGCCGCAGCGCGCCGCCTGGCGTGACCAGGCCGAAGCCCAGTGCCTGGCCTCGCGCCAGGTGCAGCTCTCGGCCTATGTCAGCCTGCGCGAGAAGGCGATCGACGGGCCGGGCACCTGCGGCATGGAGAAACCGCTGCGCGTCGCCGCCTTCGCCAATGGCAGCGTCGCCCTGACCAGCAATGCGACGCTCGCCTGCCCGATCGTCGCGACCACCGACAAGTGGTTCACCGACGTGGTGCAACCGGCGGCGATGAACGTGCTCGGCGCGCAGGTAATCGAGATCCGCGCCGGCTCCTATTCCTGCCGCGCCATGAACAACGGCACCGGCACGAGCCGCACCTCCGAGCACGCCTTCGGCAACGCCGTCGACGTGTTTTCCTTCCGGCTGAACGACAACCGCGTCGTCACCGTCAAGGATGGCTGGCGCGGCGCGCCGGAGGAACAAGCGTTCCTGCGCGAAATCTTCGTCGGCGCCTGCGAGCATTTCTCGACGGTGCTCGGTCCCGGTGCCGATGCCTTCCACTACGACCATTTCCACATCGACCTGGCGCGCCATTCAAAGGGCCGGCGCATTTGCAAGCCGGTGATCAAGTACGAGCCCAACTACAACCTGCCGCCGCCCGATCCGGCGCGGCCGAACAGCATGGCGCTGCAGCAGCATGAGCCGTCGATGCGCCAAGGCCTACCGCCGCCGATGGTGGCGGGCGCCTCGGGCGGCCTGCTGCGCCAGCCGAGCGGCGGCCTGCGCCCGCCCGGCGCGGTCGACAGCGGCTACTCCGTCGCCCATCGCTCCGGCCAAAGCGGGCTCGACGGCCAGCGGCGCTATCTCGAAGAGGCGCCGCAAGCGAGCCCACGCTACCAGCCGCAGCCGGCGCCGAGCGAGATGCGCGGGCCGCTGCAACTGCCGGGCTCGGTGCCGCCGACCGAAGAGCTGATCGTCGGCGACGACGAGGGCAACGGCATCATCGACGAAGCCCAACCGGCCGATAGCGAGCCGCCTATCAACCCGCGCAACGACCCGTTCGCCTACCGGCCGCAGGGGCAGCAGACTGGATCGTTGCGGCGGTAAGGTCGCCGGCTACCGCGACACCAGCACCTGCCGGCACTCGGCCGGAAGTGCGTCGAGAGACATCGGCGGCTTCGGTTTCGGCTTCGGGCCGGGCTTCGGCTTGGGCGGGTTGAAGATCGCCTGATGCTGACGCTCGATCCAGCCGGAGAGCTCCTCGCCGCAACCGTCGCCGAAATTGGGCGGCTCCTGGCCGCTGCAGCCCTCGACGCCGGGCGGGCAGCTCATCCTGATGTGGAAATGGTAGTTGTGCCCCCACATCGGCCTGACCTTGCTGAGCCAGCTCCTATCCGAGCCGGCCTCGCGGCAAAGCGCGACCTTGAGGGCCGGATTGACGAAGATGCGCTCGACGCGCGGCTCGCTCGCCGCCGCCCTGATCAGGCGAGTATGGGCCGGCGTCCAGTTCTTCGGGTCGACATCGCGCCAGTCGGAGCGGGCCATGTTGGTCGCCGCCATGTTCTCGCGATCGTCGCTGTCGAGGCGCTTGCGCGGCATAGGCGTCAGCCAGATGTCGGCGTCGAGGCCGATCTGGTGCGAAGCATGACCGGTCAGCATCGGTCCCCCGCGGACCTGCGAGATGTCGCCAACCAGCAGCCCGGACCAGCCGGTGATCTTCGGCACCTCGCGGGCGAAGCGCTCGAGGAAGGAGATCAGCTCGGGATGGCCCCAGTTGCGGTTGCGGGCAAGGCGCATGACCTGCCAGTTCTCGCCATCGACCGGCAGGGCGGTCGCGCCAGCAAGACAACCGCGGGCATAGGAGCCGATGGCGCGCGCCTTCATGGCCGCAGGCGTGGTCTTCTGGCCGAACAGGGCGCGCGCCGCATCGGGATAGGCGGCGATGTTGGCGGCACGCGCCTTGGCCTCCGCTTCTGCGGTGGACTGAGCGTGCGCAGCGCCGGTGGCGACCAGCAACGGCAGGAGAATCAGCGGGGTGAAGCGGCGAAGCAACTGCATGGCGGCAGAATCGCAGTCCGCTCACCCCGCGGTCAAGCCGCCGAGCTATCAATCGGCTGGACAGGGCGTGCGGGAGCCGGCAGCGTCGGCGCGCCGAAGAACGGGCGGCAAGCCCGCCGGCCAACGCTTCTGGAGGAGATGACCGACGATGAGCCGTTTTTCACTCGACCGCCGCGCGCTGCTCGGGGGCCTCGGCGCCTCGCTCGCCCTGCCAGCATCCGGGTTCGCGCAAGGCGCCTGGCCGCAGGGGCGCGCGCCGAAATTGGTCGTGCCGTTCACGCCCGGCGGCGCCACCGATATCCTCGGACGGCTGGTCGCCGACAAGGTCGGCCAGGCGCTCGGCGCGACCTTCGTGGTCGAGAACCGCGCCGGCGCCGGCGGCAATATCGGCGTCGAGGCTGTGGCCCGGGCGGAGCCGAACGGCGACACGCTGCTGATCGTCTCGGTCGGCCTCGTCGCCAATCCGGCGCTCTATGCCAAGGTCAACTACGACCCGCTGACCGACTTCGCCCCGATCACCATGGTCGCGCTGGTGCCGAACCTGCTCGTCGTCAGCCCGACCTTGAAGGTCAAGGACACCGCCGAGCTGATCGCCTATGGCAAGGCCAATCCAGGCAAGCTGACCTATGCCTCCTCCGGCGTCGGCACCTCGATCCACCTCGCCGGCGAGCTCTTCCAAAAGCTGACCGGGATCAAGATGGTGCATGTGCCCTATCGCGGCTCGGCCCAGGCGATGCAGGATCTGATCGGCGGGCGCGTCGACCTGATGTTCGACAATATCACCGCGGCACTGCCACAGGTCCGTGCGGGGACCGTGCGCGGCTTCGGCGTCACCACGGCACAGCGCGCGCCGACCGCTTCCGAATTCGCGCCGATCAACGATCTCGTACCGGGCTTCGACGTCTCCTCCTGGTTCGCCCTGTTCGCGCCGGCGAAGACGCCGCAGGCGATCATCGACCGGCTCCAGTCCGAGACCAAGGCCGCGATCGCCGACCCCGTGGTGCGCGGCAAGATGGACCAGCTCGCGGCCCAGCCGGTCGGCAACATGCCGGCGGAGCTCGCAGCCTTCGTTCGCGCCGAGCAGACGAAATGGGTCGGCCTGATCCGCGAGGTCGGCATCAAGGCGGAGTGACCTTCCGGGAACCTACGGTTCGCGCCCGACGTTCTCCAAAAGCCCGCCCGCCGATCGGCGAGGACGCGGGCGGACGGAAGAAGGGGCGCGAGCCATGTCCACCCTCCTCATCATCATCCTGCTCATCATCCTGCTCGGTGGCGGCGGATATTACGGCCATCGCAGCTATGGCGGCGCCGGCCTCGGCGGCGTCGTCGGCCTCGTGCTGGTCATCGTGATCGTGCTGTGGCTGCTCGGAGCGCTCGGCGGCCCGGCCGTCAGGGTCTGAGCCCTCACCGTCATTGCGAGCAAAGCGAAGCAATCCAGATCGCAGAGCGCTGCCGCTCCAGGATTGCTTCGTTGCTGACGCTCCTCGCGATGACAAGGGAGCGGCTCGCACCACCGTCAGTTCGCGAGCTTCCAGACCAGCATGGCGGCAGCGAGATCCTCGAGCGCGGTGCCGACCGATTTGAACAGGGTCACATCATCGCGCTCGACCGCAGGGTCATACTCCCCACGGCAGAGGCCGGCCAGCGTGCCCGAGACCTGCTCGGCCGTATAAGTACCCGCCTTGATCGCGACGGCGACATCGCCGCCCTCGTGCAGCGCCGCCTCAGTATCGACGAAGACATGGGCGCGCTGCAGCGCTTCGTCATCGGCCTCGCGCATCGACAGGTTGAAGGCCCCGACCAGGTCGAGATGAGCGGTGCGCTTGAGCCAACGGCCATGGATCAGCGGCTCGCGCGACAGCGTGGCGCAAGAGATCAGATCGGCCTGGCGCGCCTCGGCTTCGAGGTTCTCGGCGACGCGCACTTCGATGCCCTCGCGCGCCAATTCGGCGACCACCTCGGCCGCAGCCTCGGGGCGGCGCGCCCAGATCGCGACGTCCTCGAAATTGCGGACGCTGCGATGCGCCTTGACCAGGAAGGTCGAGAGCGCACCGGCGCCGACCATCAGCATCCGCTTGCAATCCGGGCGCTCCAGCATGCGTGAGGCGAGTGCCGAAGCCGCCGCGGTGCGCCACAGCGTCAGGCGCGCACCATCGAGTGCCGCCAGCGGCGCGCCGCTCGCTCCGTCCATCAGCAGATAGCTCCCCATCACGCTCGGCAGGCTGGCCGTGGCGTTGCCAGGGAACACCGTGACGACCTTGGTGCCGAGGAAAGCGGGCTTTTCCTCCGGCGCGGTCCAGGCCGGCATCAGCAGGAGGGTCGCGGCGGCATCGGGCCGCTCGATCTCATGGTGATGGCGCACAGGCGTGACGATGTCGCCGCGGAAGGCGTCGGCAAGCGCATCGATCAGCGCGGGGAAGGTGAGCAGGCCGTCGATCTCGGCGGCGGAGAAGAAGCGCATGGTCGTGGGGTCAGACGCGGTTGGTCAGGGCGGGCAGTGCCGAATCCGGCACGGCGGCGCGCAGCGACTGCGCCTCGCTGCGCAGCTTGTCGGCCTCGCGGCGGTTGACCCGCGCGGCCTTGCGATGCTTGCCCTGTGCCAGCCAGGAGGCGAAGCCGCCGATCAGGATGCCGAGCGCGATAGCTGCGAGGATCACGGCGAAGAGCGGCAGGTCGAGCGCGAGCGCCGGGGCATCGCGGCTGATCGGATCGAGCGAGACCCGGACAGGAGCGCGGTTCGCCACCGAGAACAGCACCACGATCAGCGCGACCGGGACGAGCACCAGCGCCTTGAAAAAAGCCTTCATCCCGCTCCTCCGGCCTGCTCAGGCCTTGCCGTTCAGCCGCATGCGCAGCTCCTTGCCAGTCTTGAAGACTGGTACGAACTTCTGCTCGACCTTGACGGAATCGCCGGTGCGCGGATTGCGGCCGACGCGGGCAGCGCGCTCCTTCGTCGAGAAAGCGCCGAAGCCGCGCAATTCGACACGATCGCCGCGCGCCAGCGCCTTGACGACTTCATCGAGGATCGAGCCGACGATGTTCTCGATATCCCGCTGATAGAGGTGGGTGTTGCGCTCGGCGATGCGCTGGACGAGCTCTGATTTTATCATGGGTCCAATATAACCGCTTGTAACATCGTCACTTTTCGACGGCAGGCTGCCAGAGCGCCAAGGGCGCGTCAAGCCGGAGCCCGACCGGGACTTCGGCCGCGCGCGCGAGCAGCGCCGCGAGCGGCTCCAGGCCGGCGGCGCGCGCCATCGCCTCGCCCGCGCTCCACAGGCCGTAGGACGAGGATTCGCTACGGCGGCGCCAGTCGCGCACCGGCAGATCCTTGCCGACGCCCTTCTCGCGTTCGAGCCAGGCGATCGCCTCCGGCTCGCCGCCGACCTCATCGATGAGCTTGAGCGTGACGGCCTGGCGGCCTGAATGGACGCGCCCGTCGGCGACCTTGGCGACCTCGGCATCGGCGAGCTTGCGCCGCTCGCCGACCAGCCGCTTGAACCAGTCGTAATTGTCGGCGATGACGCGTGCCGTCTCGGCGGCAGCTTCAGGCGAAGTCGGCTCCAGACCACTCGGGGCGGCCTTGAGCGGGCTGGAGCGGGTGATCTCGAACTTGACGCCGATCGTGTCGAGCAGCCTGGAGACATTAGGGATCTGGGCGATCACGCCGATCGAGCCGACCGGCGAGGTCTGGCGCGCGACGATGCGCTCGCTACCGAGGGCGACGATGTAGCCGCCGGACGCTGCAACCCCGTCGACCACCGCGACGACCGGCTTCTTCGCGGCCAGCCGGCGGATCGCGTCGTACAGGGCCTCCGAGCCGGTCACCGTTCCGCCGGGGCTGTCGATGCTGAGCAGCACGGCGCTGGCGCGGCTGTTCTCCAGCGACTTGATCAGGTCGAGCGTGCGGCGATCGCCGGAGATGAAGCCGGAAATGGTGACGCGGGCGATATGGGCCTGGGCCGTGCTGCCCGGCAGGCGCCCGCTCCAGGCCAGGGCCCCGGCGACGAGCATCACGACGACACCGCCGAGCGCGAGCAGCCGCCAGAGCGACAGTTTGCGCCGCAGGCTGCGACGATCGGCGAGCAGATCGGCATCGGACGACATGTCGGCGGCTCCGGTTAGCAGGGCCTGTGATGTAGCCCCGTGGTACCCGACGGGCAAGGCGGCAGTTGTCGCGCCGATGACCGAAACAGGCGTTGCACGATCGTTCAAGACCTGGCGATGCCCGGCACCGAAGATGCCGATATCTTGATCGGAGCCCTACCCAAATGCCGCAAAACACCTATCGCGCCATCAACTTCGCCGAAAAGCTCGGCCAAATTCACGAGCACTGGCAGCCGCGCGTCATGGCCGAGCTCAACGATTATCAGATCAAGATCGTCAGGATCGAAGGCGACTTCATCTGGCACGACCATCCCGAGACCGACGAAGCCTTCCTCGTCATCGAAGGCTCGCTGCGGATCGACTTCCGTGACGGTTCGGTCATCGTCGGCCCAGGCGAGATGTTCGTCGTGCCCAAGGGCAAGGAGCACAAGCCCTTCGCAGAGAAGGAGGTCAGCATGCTGCTGATCGAGCCGCGCGGCACGCTCAACACCGGCCATGAGGGCGGGGCGCGGACGGCGCAGAATGATGTGTGGGTCTGAGCGGCCTTAAGCCGCGGCCAGCGCTCGCTGGCGATCGAGCGCGAGCAAAGCAAGCCCGCTCGCCACCGAGCGGAAGGCGTCGCCGATATGGATGCGCTGCGGGCTGAAACGGCGGTCGAACAAGGCGCGCACCGCCGGCACATAGGAGGTGCCGCCGGTCATGAACACCGCCTCGATCTTGTTGCCGGCGACCCCGGCGGCAGCCAGAGCCTCGTCGAGCGCGCCCTCGATCGCGGCCACATCGTCGGCGATCCAGCGATCGAACATCGTCCGCGTCACAGTCCGGTCGATGCGCACCCCCATCTGATCGAAACTGAGCTGCGCCTCCTCCTGCGATGAGAGCGCGATCTTGGTCGCCGAGACGGCGCGGTAGAGCTCATAGCCAAGATCGTATTCGATCACCGTCATCAGGTCCTCGAGCCGCTCGGGCTCGACCGCGTCGCGGATCAGCGCCTTGAGCTCGGTCATGGTCTCCCTGCTCTTCATCAGCGAAAGCCGGTGCCATTGCGCGAAGGCGGCGTGATAATGCGCCGGGATCGGCAGGCGCTTGCCAAAGGAGAGATAGTCCGAGCCCTTGCCGAGCAGCGGCGAGACCGCATGCTCGATGATGCGGTAGTCGAACGTGTCGCCGGCGACGCCGACACCGGCATGGGAGAGCGGAACGGCCTGCAAGGTCCCGTTGCTACCGGGCTCGAAGCGCATCACCGAGAAGTCGCTGGTGCCGCCGCCGAAATCGGCGACCAGCATGGTCTGCGGCGTCTTCAGCTCGCGGGCGTACCAATAGGCGGCGCCGAGCGGCTCATAGGCGAAGTCGACCTTGCTCATTCCGGCCTTGCCATAGGCGACCGAGAGACGCGTCAAAGCGAGTTCTTCATCCGGCCGATCGCCGGCGAAGACGACGGGGCGGCCGGAGAGGACGGCGCGCTCGCCGAGATCGTCCAGCCCGGCGGAGAGGTCGCTCAGGAAGACCGCGATCAGGTCCTCCAGGCGGAAGAGCTTGCCGAACAGGCGCGTCTCCTGGAAGGCGCGGCTCGACAGATGCGTCTTCAACGATTGCAGGAAACGGTGCTCGGTGGTCATGCCGAGCGCCATATCGAGCGCGTCGGGGCCGCTGACATGGGCGACATGGGTGTTGGGCGGGCGGCCCTCGCGCCAGAACATCAGGGCCGAGCGATAGGCGTCGACGGCGCCCTGCTTCGTCGCGAAGCTGCGGGTCGTCACCGAGCCGTCGGGACGTGCGAGCGCGACCACGCTGTTGGTCGTGCCGAAATCGATCCCGATCGCTGCGTCGTTCATGCTCGCCTCCTTCAGCCGAAACAAAAGCCCGCGCGGATTTCTCCGCGCGGGCCGATGGATTGGTCAGGCCGCAAGATGCGGCCTGGTGATCACTTCTTGTCGGTCGTCGCCTTCTTGAGGGCGGCGCCAAGGATGTCGCCGAGCGAAGCACCCGAGTCGGCCGAACCGTAGGTGGCCATCGCCTCGCGCTCCTCGGCCACTTCCAGGGCCTTGATCGAGACCTGGATCTTGCGGGCCTTCTTGTCGAAGAGGATGACGCGGGCGTCGACCTTCTCGCCGGCCGCGAAGCGCTCGGGGCGCTGCTCGGCACGATCACGCGCGATTTCGGCGCGCTTGATGAAGGTGGTCATGTCCGTGCCGGCGATCTTGACGTCGAGACCGCCTTCCTTGACGTCGATGACCTCGCAGGTCACGACCTGGCCCTTCTTGAACTCGCCGGCATCCACGAAGGGATCGCCGCCGAGCTGCTTCAGGCCGAGCGAGATGCGCTCCTTCTCGACGTCGACATCGAGGACGACCGCCTGGAGCATGTCGCCCTTCTTGTACTCCTCAATCACCTGCTCGCCCGGACGGTTCCAGTCCAGGTCCGACAGATGGATCATGCCGTCGATGTCGCCCTCGAGGCCGAGGAACAGACCGAACTCGGTCTTGTTCTTGACCTCACCCTCGACCACCGAACCGGCCGGATGCTGCTCGGCGAAGACCTCCCACGGGTTGCGGAGGGTCTGCTTGAGGCCGAGCGAGATGCGGCGCTTGACCTGGTCGACCTCGAGGATCGCGACGTCGACTTCCTGCGAGGTCGAGACGATCTTGCCGGGGTGGACGTTCTTCTTGGTCCAGGACATCTCGGAGACGTGGATCAGGCCTTCAATGCCCGGCTCCACTTCGACGAACGCGCCGTAGTCCGTGATGTTGGTGACGCGGCCCTTCAGGCGGGTGCCGACCGGGTAGCGGGCGGCGATGCCATCCCACGGATCGGCCAGCAGCTGCTTGATGCCCAGCGAGATGCGGTGCGTCTCCTGGTTGATCTTGATGATCTTGACCTTGACCGTCTGGCCGATGGTCACGACCTCGGACGGATGGTTGACGCGGCGCCAGGCCATGTCGGTCACGTGCAGCAGGCCGTCAATGCCGCCGAGATCGACGAACGCGCCGTACTCGGTGATGTTCTTGACGACGCCGTCGATGACCTGGCCCTCTTCGAGCGAGGCGACGAGCTCGGAACGAGCCTCGGCGCGGGTCTCTTCGAGCACGGTGCGGCGCGAGACGACGATGTTGCCGCGGCGACGATCCATCTTGAGGATCTCGAATGGCTGCGGCTGGCCCATCAGCGGGCCGACGTCGCGGATCGGGCGGATGTCCACCTGCGAACGCGGCAGGAAGGCGACGGCGCCGTCGAGATCGACGGTGTAGCCACCCTTGACCGTGTTGAAGATGTTGCCCATGACCTTCTCGCGGGCCTCGAACGCCTTCTCGAGCTTGACCCAGCTCTCTTCGCGGCGAGCCTTGTCGCGCGAGATGACGGCTTCGCCGAGCGCGTTCTCGATCCGGTCGAGATAGACCTCGACCTCGTCGCCGACCTTGAGCTCCTCGTCCCGGCCCGGGCCGGTGAATTCCTTGAGGGCGACGCGACCTTCGGTCTTCAGACCGACGTCGATGATCGCCATGTCCTTCTCAATGGCAACGACCTTGCCCTTGATGACGGTCCCTTCGAGGGCCTCGTTCCGGGTGAACGATTCCTCGAGCAGGGCGGCGAAATCCTCGCGACCCGCGTTATAGCTTTCGACAGCTGACATATGTGCTCCTGAACGCCGGCCGCGTATCCCGCGGATGTCCGGCATGGCGCCGATTGGGCTGGTGCTGCACACCGGATCGATCCGCACGGTGCTCCACTCGTGGAGCGAGCCATCCCTTAAGGACGGCGGCGCCTGGCCGCAGGGGCCGATCCGCATCCGGCCGGCCATTTTCCAAACACGAAACGGGAGCCGGCCTGCTGGCCGCCCCCCGGCTGTGATCGATCACGGCCCTTCGGACGAGGCTGACCTAGCGATTTCCGCTGCCAGTTGCAAGCTGCGCAACCAAAATCGCGGCTCTCTTCTCGGAGGACACGAGCGAGCATACCGAGCATCGCGTCGCCAAATGCCGGTCGCGCATGCGCAGGGCGGCCTTGTGACTCGGGCAGGCGAGCCCGATCTCTTACGGCGAAGCCCGGCGCCAAGCCGGAGCGATGCAAGGGAAAACCCGATGTTCCCGCTTTCCATCCTCGACCTCGCCTTCATTGCCGAGAGTTCGACCGCGGCAGACGCCCTGCACAACAGCCGCGACCTCGCCCGCCATGCCGAAAAGCTCGGCTACACCCGCTTCTGGCTGGCCGAGCACCACAACATGACCGGCATCGCCAGCGCCGCGACCGCGGTCGCGATCGGCTATGTCGCCGCAGGCACGCAAACGATCCGCGTCGGCGCCGGCGGGATCATGCTGCCGAACCATTCGCCGATCGTGATCGCCGAGCAGTTCGGCACGCTGGAGACGCTCTATCCCGGCCGCATCGACCTCGGTCTGGGCCGCGCGCCCGGCACCGACCAGCGGACCTGGCGGGCACTGCGACGCGAGGCTGATGCATCCGAGCGCTTCCCGCAGGACGTGCTGGAATTGCAGGCGCTGCTCGGGCCGTTGCAGCCGGACCAGGTGATCCAGGCGGTGCCGGGCACCAACACCAATGTCCCGCTCTGGATTCTCGGTTCCAGCCTGTTCGGCTCGCAGCTCGCCGCCGTGCTCGGGCTGCCCTATGCCTTCGCCTCGCATTTCTCGCCGGACGCATTGATGGATGCGCTCGCCGTCTATCGCGAGCGCTTCCAGCCTTCGGCGCAGCTCGACAGGCCCTACGCCATGGTCGGCTGCAACGTCATCGCCGCCGAGACCGATGCCGAGGCGCAATACCTCTTCACCTCGTTGCAGCAGCGCTTCGCCGACATGCTGCGCGGCCGGCGCGGCCTCCTGCCGAAGCCGATCGACGACATCGAGGATTACTGGTCCGGCCCGGAGAAGGCGCAGGCGCAGCGCATGCTGGCCTGCTCCTTCGTCGGCTCGCGCGAGAGCGTGCGGGCGCAATTGCAGGCCTTCATCGAGAAGACCGACGCCGACGAGTTGATCGTCGCCTCGGCGATCTTCGATCACGCCGCGCGCAAGCGCTCCTACGAGATCCTGGCCGAAATCCAGCCGACACTGGGCTTGGCGGCGGTCGCAGTTTGAACCGCCTTACCCCGCCCTGACCTGCGAGGGCGAGCGGCCGAAGCGCTTGCGAAAGCTGCGGTTGAAATAGGACAGGTCGCCGAAGCCGACCTCGAAGGCGACGCCGCTGATCGAAATGGCGTCGTCTTCGGCCGACATCAGCTTGAGCCAGGCCCGTTCGAGCCGGCGCTCCAGCACATAATCCGAGAAGGTGCGCCCTTCGGCGCCAAAGGCCTTCTGGATAGCCCGGGGGGTCACGCCATAGAGCCCGGCGATCAGGTCGATCGAGAGTTCGCGCCGCTCCAGCCTGGTCTCGATGTCGGCCTTGATCGCGGCGAGCCGGCCGCCGCGGCGCGGCGTCGCTGTCACCGGCGGTGCACTGCGGTCGGCCAGCATCACGCCGATCAGGTCGTGGACATGGCCGATGGCGAGGTCGCGCAGCGGCGCCGAATTAAGCGGGAACAGGCCGCGCAGCAGCAACGCCCCATAATGCGCCAGCACCTGCAGGCCGCGATTGCCGCGCGGGATCGCCTGCATCAGCTCATCGGGGGTGAGTTGCGCCAGGGTCGGCAGGCGCGCCGGATCGAGTGCGATCAGGTCGATCCGGCCGAGCTCGACCAAAGTGAAGCGCGTCTCCTGCGCGAGATCGACGACAGCGGCATCGCGAGCCCGCAGCGAGATGCGGCGCCCCGCCTGTTCGATCACGCAACGGCCATCGGAGGGGCGGACAAGAATATAGCGCGGCTCCTGCCCACTCTGGCGCGCCGGCCAGATCCAGGGCGTCGCCGGGGAAAAGCAGGACATCAGCCCGATATCGGGCCGCGTCGTCAGCATGCTGCGGGCGGCAAACGGCAAGGCAGCCTCGGCGCGGATGTCATTGCCATCAGGCACATGACCGAAAACCTTGTGCGCCATCGCCTGGACTTCATCGGGCGCAGCTTCGCCCGAAACCAACCAGAACGGCGCGAATGTCTCGCCCTCGGCTGCCTTGGCGGCCGCAGACCGTTGCAGCGCGGCCACAGCCACCTCATCCCGCATCGGAGTTCGCTTTTGTCCCATTGCGCGTTCGCGCAAGTCCAAGATGACGCTTTGGATATAACTTTAGAGATCGCAAGAACACAACGCATCGAGAGCTTTTCGCCGCAGAGATCAATGAATAAAGCTAGTTTATTCTAGTTCTAAACTAAGATCGAAACGGCACCACAACTTCAGATCGAAAGACCCGGCGCGATACCCTTTCGCTCGGAGCGCCGATCCGGACCGACGACGACAGGTGTCTTCATGAGCAAGCGCGCTTCCCTCGCCATCAGCCTGCCGGCTCTGCTTTGCGCCTCGGCGGCGGTGGCGCAATCGACGCCCTCGCCTGTGATCGATCTCGACACGATCACCGTCACCGCGGCGCGCACCGAGCGCAGCACGGCCGAGACGCCGCAATCGATCCAGGTGCTCGACCGCGCGCAGATCGAGGAGCAATTGAAATTCAGCCCGAACGCCGCGGCCGCACTCGGCAAGCTGGTGCCGGGCTATTCGATGTCGACGCAGACGGTATCGAGCGCCTCGGAGAATTATCGCGGCCGCGACCTCCTGGTGCTGATCGACGGCGTGCCGATGAACACACCGCTGCGCGACGTCTCGCGCATCCTCTCGCTGATCGACCTCAATACGGTCGAGCGCATCGAGCTGGTCGCCGGCGCCTCCAGCCTCTACGGCGCCGGCGCGACCGGCGGCACGGTCAACTTCATCACCAAGACGCCAATCGAGGGCAGCAAGCCGCGGGTGACGGTCAACACCGCGGTGCGCGGCTTCACCCAGGCTCTCGGCCGCTCGCTGGCGCCGGAAGCCTCGGTCACTGTGTCCGGCAAGATCCCGAACGGTTTTGACTATCTGATCTCCGGCAGCGCCCGCGGCGCCGGCCGCACCTATGACGGCGCCGGGCGTGAGCTGCCCTCGGACGGCCTGCTAGGCCAGGGCGGCGGCGACCGCTACAAGGCCGGCAACCTGCTCGCCAAGCTCGGCTATGATTTCGACGCCAGCAAGCGCATCGAATTGCAGGGCTCGCTGATCGCCTTCGACCAGGACCCGAAGTACCTGACCAGTTATGCCGCGCCCTTCGCCCGACCTGACCGGACCCGGCTCTATACCGGGCAGAACGTGATCGAGGACACCAAGTCGGTCTCGCTGCGCTACAGCGACAGCGACTTCGCCCTCGGCAAGCTCAGCGTGCTCGGCTACTACAACGACATCAAGAAGCGCTTCAATTACTCGACCTTCTCCTACCCCTACAACAGCCAGGTCTACTATTCCTTCAACCCAGCCTCGCCGACGAGCCCGGACAACCAGACCACGCTCTATTCGCAGCGCGGCGGCGTGAACCTGACGATCGACACGCCGCTCGATCGCATCCTGCCCGGCGCCAAGCTGACCTGGGGCGGCGACCTCAACCAGGAGAAGACCTGGCAAACGCTGACCAGTGGTCAGGACGTGTTCACGCCGCTGAAGCAGACGACGAGCGCCGCCTTCGGCCAGCTGCAGATCCCGATCGGCGAGCGGATCACCCTGCGCGGCGGCCTGCGCTACGAGTACTTCGCCCTGGATGTCAGCGACTATACCCGCCCGGCCGCCTATGCCGCGGTCGCCGCCAACAATGCCCAGGGCTATCAGAGCTTCGTGCTGCCGGCGCTCAACGTCACCGGAGGCAAGTTTGACTACAAGGCCTGGACCGGCAATCTCGGCGCCACGGTGAAACTCTCCGAGAGCAGCGAGATCTTCGGCGGTTTCTCGCAGGGCTTCGCATTGCCGGATGTCGGCGCCTTCACAAGGCGGGCCGGCATCTCCACCGCCTATGCCTGCCCGGTCACCAATGTGAACTGCCTGCCGGCCAACCGGCGCAGCATCAGCTATGCCTCGATCGCGCCGGAAGCGCAGATCGTCAACAATTACGAACTCGGCATCCGCGGCAGCCACGGCATCTTCAAGGGCTCGCTGACCGGCTTCATCAGCACCTCCGGCAAGGGCGTGACCTTCGACCAGGCAAGCAACACGATCTCGCAGCAGCGGGAGCGGATCTGGGGCGTCGAGGCGACCGGCGACGTCGCCGTCACCGAGCAGTTCACCCTCGGCACGGTCCTCTCGTATCGCGAGGGGCGCTACGACACCAATGGCGACCGCAAGCTCGACAGCGCCCTGCCGAACAACCGCATCGGCTCGCCCTATCGCGGCATGCTCTATGGCAGCTACCGCTTCACCAACGGCATGCAGCTTCGCCTCGAGGGCGAGGCCTTCTCCGACCGCGACGTCGCGACCGACCTGCGCGGCACCCGCAACAGGCTGAAGGGCGCGGCGACCATGAATGTCGCCTTCACCGCCCCGGTGCTGGAGGGCGAGGCCTATGTCGCGGTCAACAACCTGTTCGACCGCAACTACCAGAACCCGACCGCGACCTCAGTTCGCAATCTCGCCAACTATGCCTGGGGTCGCACCGTGACGCTCGGCTTCCGCAAGACCTTCTGACCATGGTGAGCCTCGACAGCGACGCCGACGGCATCGTCACCCTGCGCTTCGCGCCGCCCTATGCCGACAATGACGAGCGCGCCTATCTCGACGCGCTCGCCGAGCTCGGCCGGCGCGAGGAACCTTTCCTGCTGCTCACCATCTTCGGCGGCGGCCGCAAGCTGTCGCAGGCCGGCGAGCGCGAGCAGGCGATCTGGTTCAAGCGGACGCGGGCCCAGTTCGGCGCGCTCTGCGGCGCCTGCGCCATCGTGCGCCCGGGCGCGACCGAGGCGATGGCGGACGTCTTCCGCCGGCTCTGGCCCTTCCCGATCAGCCTGGAGACCGACGAGGCGGCGGCGCGAGCCTTCCTGCTGAAACACAGGAGAGCGGCATGAGCGCGGGCGAGGCCGCCATCGGCGCAGCTCCGGCCAGCAATGCCGCGCGCTACCGGCTCTTCGCGGTGCTCGGCGGGCTCTATCTCGCGCAGGCGATCCCGTCCTATCTCTTCGTCGCGGCGCTGCCGCCGATCATGCGCGAGGCCGGCGTCTCACGCACTGCCATCGGTTACATGAGCATCCTGCTGCTGCCGCTGGTGATCAAGTTCGTCTGGGCACCCTGGATCGACCGCATCAGACCGTTCGCGCGGGCGCACCGGGCCGGCTGGGTCTTCATCACCCAGACCGGCACGATCCTGTGCATCCTGGCGCTGATCGCAGTTGGGCCGCTCGATGTCACCAGGATCATCGCGATCGGCTTTGTCGCATCGCTGCTGATCTCCACGCAGGACATCGCCACCGACGGCTATGCGGCGAAGTACCTGCCGGAGGCCGACCGCGCCATCGGCAACGCCATCCAGGGCGGCTCGATCGCCTTCGGCGTCGTCATCGGCGGCACGCTCGGCCTCGTGCTGCACCATTATATCGGCTGGACCGGCATGCTCGTCACCATCGCCGCGATCTCGCTGCTGCCGCTCATCGCGGCGGCGATGATGCGCGAGGGCGATCCGACCCCGACCGAGACCGCCAAGCGCCCCTCGATCCGCGCCTTCCTGCGCCGGCCCGAGGCACGCCAGATCCTCTGGATCGCGCTGATCTACCGGGCGAGCGAGGGGCTGGTGAAGGCGATGGAAGGCTCCTACCTCGTCGATGCCGGCGTGCCGCTCAACCAGATCGGCTATCTCTCCGGCATATCGGCGACGACGGCCGGCCTTGCCGGCTCGGCGATCGCGGCCTGGCTGGTCAAGCGCCAAGGTGTCGCCTTCGTGCTCGCTCTGCTCGGGGCGGCGCGCACGCTCTGCTTCCTGCTCTTCGCCTGCCATGCGCTGGGAGCCGTCGTCGGCGCCTGGCCGCTCTTCGGCGCTGCCGGCTTCCAGACGCTGATCCGCTATATGGAGATCGTCGCGCTCTACTCGCTGTTCATGGCGGTGACGACCTCGGACCAGCCGGGCACCGACTTTACCATCCTCGCCTGCGCGCAATTGCTGGTCTATCTCGCCGGCTCGATGCTGGCCGGCAAGCTCGCCGATACGCTGGGCTATGGCGCACTGTTCTGCCTGGCGACCGCGATCTCGGCGGTCGCGGTGATCGCCACCGTCAGGATGATCGCGCGCAGCAGCGTCGGAAAGCCGGCCTGACCGGCGCAAAGCGCTCGCTGCGAGCGGCGACAGCTTCCCTAGCGTCGTCCTTCATGCAAGGTTGCCGGCGAGATCGCCTGTGCCGCAAGATCGCCTGTGCCGAAGGAGAACACCATGGGTTGGGTCGTCCTTGGACTGATCGTCGTCGTCGTGGTCTGGCTGATCATGACCTATAACGGCCTGGTCGCGATGCGCCAGCGCGTCAACCAGGCCTTCGCCGACATCGACGTGCAACTGAAACAGCGCCACGACCTGATCCCCAATCTCGTCGAAACCGTGAAGGGCTATGCCAGCCACGAGAAGGAAACCTTCGACGCGGTGATCAAGGCGCGCAACCAGGCCCAGTCCGCGAGCGGGCCGCACGACCAGGCCGTGGCCGAGCAGCAGCTCACCGGCGCCGTCGGGCGCCTGCTGGCGCTCGGCGAGGCCTATCCGGACCTCAAGGCGAGCGCGAACTTCCAGCAGCTCCAGCAGGATCTCGGCAATGTCGAGGACAAGCTCGCGGCTGCCAGGCGCTTCTTCAACAATGCGGTCAGCGAGTTCAACGCGGCGATCCAGGCCTTCCCGGCCGTGTTCTTCGCGCCGCAGATGGGCTTTTCCCCGCGCGAGTTCTTCGATGTCGGCGAAGAGACGCGGGCGCAGATCGAGGTTGCACCCACCGTGAAGTTCTGAGCGCCTCGATAGGCGTTACAACGGAGCTGCGGCGATGCCGGGGGAAGCCTTCGGGCTCTACACCCATCAGCGCAACAACCGGACCCGGTCGATCGCCCTGATCATCGGGCTTTTCCTGATGGTCTATCTGACCGTCTGGGGCGTGATGCTGGTCGGCTACGGCTATGTCGGCGTGCCGCGCGGATACACGGTGACGAGCTTCGTCGGCCAGCGCTTCTGGTCCTGGCTCCCCTTCATCACCCTCGCCACCGGCGCCTGGGTCTTCATTGGCTTCCAGATCAACGTGAAGCTGATCGAGGCCGTCTCGGGGGCGGAGGGCGTGACGCGGGAGGCGCAGCCAAAACTCTATCGGATGCTGGAGAATCTCTGCATCTCGCGCGGCATGGTGACGCCGAAGCTCGCCATCATCCAGAGCGACGCGCTCAACGCCTTTGCCAGCGGCGTCAACGACAAGCAGTTCACGGTGACGCTGACCACCGGGCTGATCGAGCAGCTCAACGACGCCGAGATCGAGGCGGTGATCGCCCATGAGTTGACCCATATCCGCAATGGCGACGTCCGGCTGATGGTGATCGCGGTGGTGATCGCCGGCATCATCTCCTTCGTCGGCGAAGTCGTGTTCCGCAATCTCGGGCGGGTGCGGATTTCCTCCGACGGCGACAAGAAGGGCAGCGGCTTTGCGATCATTCTCGGCTTTGCGGTCATCGCCGTCGCCTGGCTGCTCGCCGTGCTGATCCGGCTGTCATTGTCACGGGCCCGCGAATACCTCGCCGATGCCGGGGCGGTGGAGCTGACCAAGAATCCGGACGCGATGATCTCGGCCCTGCTCAAGATCTCGGGCCGCGCCGATATCGACAATGTCCCGTCCGGCGTGATGGACATGTGCTTCGAGAACGATCCGGACGATTTCGCCGACCTGTTCTCGACCCATCCTTCCGTCACCAAGCGCGTGCAGGCGCTGGTGCAGACCGCTGGCGGGCGCCTGCCGCCGGAAGCACCGCCCGGCCCGCCGAAGATCAGCGAGCGGCAGCCTTTGCCGGAGATCGCTCAGACCTCGGCGACGCACGGACCGTGGTCGCGGCCGGCACCGCCGGCAGGGGGCTAGCGCCCGTCCTTGGCCCAAGCGAGCGCTTCCTCGAGCCGATCGTCGCCCCAGAACAACTCGCCGTCGCCGGTGACGAAGGTCGGCGCGCCGAAGATGCCGAGCGATTTGGCGAGCTCGGTCTCGGCCTTGAGCCGGCCCTTGACCTCCTCGCTGCGCGACGCTGGGAAGACGCTGACCGGATCGGCCCCGGCCGCGCGCAGGGCCGCGTTCAGAACGGCCTCCTCGGCAATGTTGCGCCCCTCGCAGAACTGCGCGCGGAACAAAGCCTTGGAGAAGGTCGGCAGCCAGCCGGCCTCGCGCCCCGCCAGAGCAAGCCGCGCCGCGACGAGGGAATTCTGCGGGAAGGTTTCCGGCCGCACGATAGTGAGCCCGTTGCGGGCGGCCCGGCGCGCCGTGTCGCGCCACATATAGCGGCCCTTGTTCGGGTAGAGGTTGAAGGGCGAGGTCGCCCAGCCCTGTGCCGCGAAGATCGGTCCGAGCAGGAATGGCCGCCAGCGCACCTCGACGCCAGCCGCCTCGGCCAGCTCTTCGATCCTGAGGGCACTGAGACAGGAATAGGTCGACGCGAACTCGTACCAGAAATCCAGAACAGGACGATTCGGCATCAAACCTCCACGCGGGAGCGGCTTTGAACAAACTGAGCCGATTATCCGCCCCCGCGAATCGGCCCACAAGCCAGAAGCCGCAAACGCGCCAACGGACAGCGATCCATCAAACGATGACGCGCAATCGATCAGAAGGTTCCGATTGCGTCGTCCCTAGCCCTGCGATAGTGCCCGGTTACGTCCGAAATGCGGCCGGGAAAGCCGCATTCACTACTCCAGGCGCGAGGCTTTCGTGCCGCCACTGCAGGAAGACAGTCCATGGCCGACAAGCGCGTGAACAAGGTCGTGCTCGCCTATTCCGGCGGGCTCGACACCTCGATCATCCTGAAGTGGCTGCAGACCACCTATAATTGCGAGGTCGTGACCTTCACCGCCGATCTCGGCCAGGGCGAAGAGCTGGAACCGGCCCGTCAGAAGGCGCTGCTGCTCGGCATCAAGCCGGAGAACATCTTCATCGAGGACCTGCGCGAGGAGTTCGTGCGCGACTACGTCTTCCCGATGTTCCGGGCCAATGCCGCCTATGAGGGCGTCTACCTGCTCGGCACCTCGATCGCCCGCCCGCTGATCGGCAAGAAGCTGATCGAGATCGCCGAAAAGGTCGGCGCCGACGCGGTCTCGCATGGCGCGACCGGCAAGGGCAACGACCAGGTCCGCTTCGAGCTGACCGCCTATGCGCTCAAGCCCGACGTGCACGTCATCGCGCCTTGGCGCGAATGGGACCTGCGCTCGCGCGAGCAGCTGATCGCCTTCGCCGAGCAGCACCAGATCCCGATCGCCAAGGACAAGCGCGGCGAGGCGCCGTTCTCGACCGACGCCAACCTGCTGCACGTCTCCTCGGAGGGCAAGGTGCTGGAGGATCCCGCGCAGGAGGTTCCGGACTACGTCTTTTCGCGGACTGTCTCGCCGGAAGAGGCGCCCGACACCCCGACCGTGATCTCGATCGACTTCGCCAAGGGCGATGCGGTCGCGATCGACGACGTTCAGCTCTCGCCGGCCAAGCTGCTCGCCAGGCTCAACGAGCTCGGCCGCGACAACGGCATCGGCCGGCTCGATCTGGTCGAGAACCGCTTCGTCGGCATGAAGAGCCGCGGCATGTACGAGACGCCCGGCGGCACGATCCTGGCCGTCGCGCACCGCGCCATCGAGTCGATCACGCTCGACCGCGGCGCCGCCCATCTCAAGGATCAGCTCATGCCGCAATATGCCGAGCTGATCTATAACGGCTTCTGGTTCTCGCCGGAGCGCGAGATGCTGCAGGCGCTGATCGACAAGAGCCAGGAGTTCGTCGCCGGCCAGGTGCGGCTCAAGCTCTACAAGGGCGGCGTCCACGTCATCGGCCGCTCCAGCCCGTACTCGCTCTACGATCAGGACCTCGTCACCTTCGAGGAAGGCGCGGTCGCCTACGACCATCGCGACGCCGCCGGCTTCATCAAGCTCAACGCGCTGCGCCTGCGCACGCTCGGTCAGCGCAAGCGCAAGCTGGGGCTGTAAAACTCCGGTCCGGAGCGAGCGCGAGCCCGCTGCGATCTCCCAATAAAAAAGGCCGGCGAGCGATGCTCGCCGGCCTTTTCGCTCGACGGAACGCTTACTTGGCGAGCTTGCCGAAGGCGAAGAATTGGGTCTCGCCGGAGGCGTCGTCGACGCCGTCATTGTCGGTGACGACGAAGAGGTTGCCGTCCTTGTCGACCGCCATGCCCTCGACCTTGTCGAGCCCGTAACCGCCGAGCTTCATCAGCTCCGGCGTCAGGTCGCGCAGCAGCGTCTTCGCGACGGTCGGGATCTCCGAGGAGCCGAACGGCGCCGGCTTCAATCCCTTGACCGAGAAGGTCGCGAGCGTCTTCACCGCCTTGGCACCGAACTGGTTATCGCGCTCGATCACGGCGAAGCTGTCGTCGCCGAGATAGGTCAGCTCGGAGAGGCCCATCCAGGCGCCGGCGGCGGGGGCCGTCAGCGGGTAGTAGAGGATGCCCCAGCTCTTGGTGAAGGGCTTGTAGGAGAGGAGCTTGACCTTGCCCTTGGGGTCGTCCTTCCACTCGCGCTGCACGGCGATCCAGACCGTCTCGTCCTGGCCGCTGCCGGTGACGGCGACGCCCTCATAGCCCTGGTTGGTCGCCTTGGCGGCGAATTCCTCCGGCAGGGCGATCTCCTCCTCGATCTCGCCCTTGGCCGAGGCGCGCAGCAAGAGGTTCTGCGTCGGCTTCTCCTTGCGCTCCGGCGCGCCTTCCGAAGCCAGCCAGAAGCCGCCGCCCGGGCGCGTCGCGATCCCCTCGAGATCATAGGAGGCGGGCTTGCCGTCCTTGGTCACGGTGATCGCGCCCGTGATCGTCGCCGGCTTCTTGGTCGCGTCGATCTCGAGGATGCGCGAGGGCGTATAGGCGCTGTCGGTGATGCTGAAGAGCCGGCCCGGCAGTTCGGGATGGGCGGCAAGGCCCGAGAGCGCGCCCCAGCCGCGCGGCAGACCATCGACATCGGCCGAGACGATGGTCGGATAGACGACGGGTCCTTCGCTGCGCTCGTAGATGGTCACGGCCGAACGTGGCCCGCCCTTCTCGCCGAGATCGGCCTCGGAGGCGGAGACGAAGAGGTTGCGCTGCGGGATGGCGAGCAGGCCTTCCGGCGCGATGCCGCCCGGCAGCGCCTGCAGGAAGCGCGGGGCGCGGCCAGGACCTTCATCCTTGAAGACGAGAACGAGCGAGGCGCGCTCCAGCCCGACGAAGAACAGGCGCTCGCCATTATAGGTGCCAACCTCGATGCCTTCCGGCTCGCTGCCCTTGGCGGCCGAGCGGCGCTCCGGATAGTGGCCGAGGCGCATGGCGATGTGGTCGACCATGTTGCCCGAATCAAACTCGACCGTGCCGTCCTTGCGACGAATCGTGAAGCCGCGCGAGCCGCCCTTCCAGTCACCTTCATTGGCGGTGACGAAGCGGTCATTGTCGAGCCAGCGCACCGCATCGGGCTCGCGGCGCACGCCTTTCAGCTCCTCGACCGGCCTGATCTCACCGTCCCGGGTCTTGTCGATGCCCTTGAGGTCGACGGTGCCGGCCGGGAAATGCGCGACGAGCTTGCCGGTCTTGGTATCGACCACGGCAAGGTGGTTGTTCTCCTGCAGCGTCACCACGGCAAGGCCGTCCTGGTTGACGTCGACAAATTCCGGCTCCGGATCGGTCGGCTCGACCGCGGCGATACCGGTGAGATCGACGACCTGCCTCGAGGCGCAATCGGCCTGCCCGTCCTTGAGGCCGATGAGCGTGAGATTGCCGCCGGGAAGCTGCGGCAGGTCGCCCTTGCCCAGCTTCTCGTCGCGCTCGTTCTCGATGACGATGGCGAGCTTGCCCTTGTCCTTGGTCAGGGTGATCGAGTCGGGCTGGCCGCCGAGCTCGCATTTGGCAGCGACCTGTTTGGTCTTGAGGTCGATGGTGGCGAGATGGCCGGCCGGCTCCTTGAAGTTGTCGCCGGAGGTGACGACCACGGCGAAGGCGCGCTCGCCGAGGATGACGACCGAGGTCGGCTCGCCGCCGACCGGAATGAAGCCGCCGGGCTTGGGGGCATTGGCGGTGCTGATGTCGACGAGGCCGATCGCCTTCTGCTCGGCGTCGGTATAGGCGAGCAGAGTTCCAGCCTCATTGGCCGTGATGATCTCGGAGACCGTCTTCTTGCTAGCGTCGCGGTCGGACGGCAGGTTGAGCGGCACCTGGAAGGTGGCGATGCGGTTGAAGGTCGGCTCGGCCAGCGCCGTACCGCCGGCGAGGAGCGTCGCGAGAGCCGTAAGGACGAGAGGTTTGCGCATGGGACGGCCCTGTTCCGTAGGGTGAGGAGGCAGGCCATCCGGCTAGTGAGCACAGACGACAGTTTCGTGACAAGCCGTCGCAAACGAAAGCCGCCGCAGCATGAGCCACGGCGGCCTCAAATCGCAGGCATTCCGGATCAGCGCAGCGCGGCTTCGGCTCCGCCGGTTTCGATGACCGACTTCTTCAGGCCGATCACCTCGAGCTCGGTCACGACAGCGACCGCCGCGGCCTGGGCGAGAACGAAGGCGATGCCGAGCGTGGTCGGCGCGAACCAGCCGGCGACCAGGATCAGGACGCTATCGGCGATCCAGAGGATGTTGACACCGATCACGGCGTAGACGGCAAGCCGCGGCAACCGCGCCCGGCTGGCAAGGAAGGCGAGGACCGCGGCGCAAGGCAGCAGCACGAGGCCGGCGCCGCGCAGGAATTCGGTGGGCAAGCCGAGCAGGCCGGAGAGCGCGCCGGCGCCGACGGCGAGCAACTGGCCGGTCGCCGCGCAGGCGGCGGCATCTAGGGCAAGGGCGTTGCGCAGGAAACGCGAGGACTGGATGAAGGCCATGGTCGTTCTCCGGTTCAGGCCCCGTCTCGTCCGGGGCGGTTGCTGATGGAGGCCATGCTGACGGATGCCGGGAGGCTGGTCGATTAAGCGGGAGGTAATTGGAAGACGGCCTTAGCGCAGCTAGCTTGCACGCCATGAACAAGCACCAGCAGCCCGCGATCGGGCATCTCATCCGCGACTGGCGCCAGCTGCGCCGTCTCAGCCAGCTCGACCTCGCGCTCGAAGCCGAGATCTCGCAGAAGCATCTCAGCTTCGTCGAGAGCGGCCGCTCGGTCCCGAGCCGCGACATGGTCCTGCTGCTCGCCGAGCATCTCGGCGTGCCGCTGCGCGAGCGCAACGCGCTCCTGCTCGCCGCCGGCTATGCGCCGGTCTATCTCGAACGGTCGCTCGAGGATCCGAGCCTGCAGGCCGCACGCAGCGCGATCGACCTTCTGCTCAAGGGCCATGAGCCTTATCCGGCGGTCGCGGTCGACCGGCACTGGACCCTGCTCGCGGCGAACGCCATGGTCCCGCCGCTGCTGACGCTGGTCGAGGACGCCGACTTGCTGCGCCCGCCGGTCAATGTGCTGCGGTTGAGCCTGCATCCGCGCGGGATCGCCCCGGCGATCCTCAACCTCGCCGAATGGCGCGGCCATCTGATCGCCCGGCTGCGCCAGCAGATCCGCGCCACGGCCGACCCGCTGCTGGCCGAACTCCTGACCGAGTTGCTGAGCTATCCCGTCGCGGCTGCGCCCTCGGCCAAGGGCAAAGCGCAGGAGGAGGCAGAGCCTCCGATCGTGGTGCCTTTGAAGTTGCGGCTGGGCGAGACCGAGCTGTCGCTGATCTCGACGACGACGGTGTTCGGCACGCCGGTCGACGTGACCTTGTCGGAGCTGGCGCTGGAGACCTTCTTCCCGGCCGACGAGGCAACGGGCCGGGCGCTGCGGGCGATCGCAGAGACGATCACGTCCGCTTGAGCGCGGGAACCAAAATCCGGCCGTGACGTTCTCCCATCCGAAGCGGCGCCGAGGCGCCGAGTTCAACTTATTCGGAAAGGAACACGTCTATGGGCAGCACCGCCGACAAGATCAAGGGCATGGCCAACGAGGCCGCCGGCAACATCAAGCAGGCAGCCGGCAAGGCGCTGAACAAGCCCGAGCTTCAGGCCGAGGGTATCGCGCAGGAGCGCAAGGGCGAAGCCCAGCAGGCGGTCGGCAAGACCAAGGACGCCGTCAAGAAGGTGATCGACAAGGCCTGACCATCAGGCCGGCTCCGACCACAGAAGAACGGGCGCCGCAAGGCGCTCGTTTTTTGTTTTCAGGCCGCTCCGCCGAGGCCGCCGAGGAAATCCTTGACCCGGCCAAAGAAGCCGGCTGTCTCGGGATGGGTGGCGCCCGAGCTCTCGCGCTCGAACTCCATCAGCAACTCGCGCTGGCGGGCGGTCAGCTTCTGCGGCGTCTCGACCAGCACCTGGATGTAGAGATCGCCCATCTCGCGCGAGCGCAACACGCTCATGCCCTTGCCCTTCAGGCGGAACTGCTTGCCGGTCTGGGTGCCCTCAGGGACTTTCACCCGGGCCTTTTCACCATTCAGCGTCGGCACCTCGATCTCGCCGCCGAGCGCCGCCGAGGTCAGGCCGATCGGCACGCGGCAGAACAGGTCAGCGCCGTCGCGCTGGAAGATGGCGTGCGGCTTGATCGAGAGGAAGATGTAGAGATCACCAGCCGGCCCGCCGCGTAACCCAGCCTCGCCCTCTCCGGCAAGGCGGATGCGGGTACCATCCTCGACACCGGCCGGGATGTTGACCGAGAGGGTGCGCTCGCGGGTCACGCGGCCGGCGCCATGGCAACCGGTGCAGGGATCGTCGATGATCTCGCCGCGGCCATTGCAGGTCGGACAGGTTCGCTCGACCGAGAAGAAGCCCTGGCTGGCGCGGACGCGGCCATGGCCGCCGCAGGTCGGGCACTGGCGCGACTTCGAGCCCGCCTTGGCACCGGTGCCGGAGCAGACCTCGCAGGTCACCGAAGTCGGGACGCGGATCGTCTCGTTCTTGCCGGCATAGGCCTCCTCGAGGCCGATCTCAAGATTGTAACGCAGATCGGCGCCGCGCTCGCGGGAGTTGGCGCCGCGCGGGCCGCCACGGCCACGGCCTTCGCCGAAGAAGGATTCGAAAATGTCGGACATGAAGTCCGACATGTCGGCCGGACCACCGCCACCGCCGCCATTCTCGAAGGCCTGGTGGCCATAGCGGTCATAGGCCGCACGCTTTTGGCCGTCAGAGAGGATCTGATAGGCCTCGTTGATTTCCTTGAACTTGATCTCGGCCTGCTTGTCGCCCGGATTCTTGTCCGGGTGATATTGCATGGCGAGCTTGCGGAAGGAGCTCTTGAGCTCGACCTCCGTCACGGTCCGGGAGACCCCGAGGATCTCGTAATAGTCGCGCTTAGACATTCAACCAGCTGCCCCTGCGCCGCCCTGCGCTTGCTGCGCGAGCCGGCGAGTCATGTCCTGCCGACGCCATCGTCTCAAGGGAATGGCCGGGTCAAGCCCGGCCATCCCGTCCCAGTCGATGGATGACCAAAAGCGCGATCAGGCGCTCTTCTTCTTGTCGCCCTTGTCGTCGCTGACGTCCTTGAAGTCGGCGTCGATGACGTCGTCCTTCTTCGAGTCCTCGGCAGCGGCGCCTTCGGAAGCGTTCGCTTCAGCCTGGCTGGCGGCATACATCGCCTCGCCGAGCTTCATCGACGCCTGCATCAGCTCGTTTGTGCGAGCCTGGATCGCCTCGACATCCTCGCCGGTGAGCGCGCTCCTGAGGGCTTCGAGCGCGGTCTCGATCGCGCCCTTGTCGGCGGCCGAAACCTTGTCGCCATAGTCCTTCAGCGACTTCTCGGTCGAGTGCACGAGGCTCTCACCCTGGTTCTTGGCCTCGACCAGCTCACGACGCTTCTTGTCGTCGGCGGCGTTCGCCTCGGCGTCCTTGACCATCTTCTGGATCTCGGCCTCGGAGAGACCGCCGGAAGCCTGGATGCGGATCTGCTGCTCCTTGTTGGTGGCCTTGTCCTTCGCCGTCACCGAGACGATGCCGTTGGCGTCGATGTCGAAGGTCACCTCGATCTGCGGCATGCCGCGCGGGGCCGGCGGAATGCCCATCAGGTCGAACTGGCCGAGCAGCTTGTTGTCGGCCGCCATCTCGCGCTCGCCCTGGAAGACCCGGATCGTCACCGCGCCCTGGTTGTCCTCGGCGGTGGAGAAGACCTGGCTCTTCTTGGTCGGGATCGTGGTGTTGCGGTCGATCAGGCGCGTGAACACGCCGCCCAGCGTCTCGATGCCGAGCGAGAGCGGGGTCACGTCGAGCAGCAGCACGTCCTTGACGTCGCCCTGCAGCACGCCGGCCTGGATCGCGGCGCCGATGGCGACGACCTCGTCAGGGTTCACGCCCTTGTGCGGCTCCTTGCCGAAGAACTGCTTCACGACTTCCTGGACCTTCGGCATGCGCGTCATGCCGCCGACCAGGACGACCTCGTCGATCTGGCCCGCGGACAGGCCGGCATCCTTGAGCGCCTTGCGGCAGGGCTCGATGGTGCGCTGGATCAGGTCGTCGACCAGGCTCTCGAACTTGGCGCGCGAGAGCTTGATGGCGAGGTGCTTCGGACCCGAGGCATCCGCCGTGATGTAGGGCAGGTTGATCTCGGTCTGCGAGGCGCTCGACAGCTCGATCTTGGCCTTCTCGGCCGCTTCCTTCAGGCGCTGGAGAGCGAGCTTGTCCTTCTTCAGGTCGATGCCCTGCTCGCGCTTGAACTCATCCGCCAGGTACTCGACCAGGCGCATGTCGAAGTCCTCGCCGCCGAGGAAGGTGTCGCCGTTCGTCGACTTCACCTCGAAGACGCCGTCGCCGATCTCGAGGATCGAGACGTCGAAGGTGCCGCCACCGAGGTCATAGACCGCGATGGTGCCGGCCTGCTTCTTGTCGAGGCCATAGGCGAGCGCGGCCGCGGTCGGCTCGTTGATGATGCGCAGCACCTCGAGGCCGGCGATGCGCCCGGCATCCTTGGTGGCCTGGCGCTGGGCGTCGTTGAAATAGGCCGGGACGGTGATGACGGCCTGCGTCACCGGCTGGCCAAGATAGGCCTCCGCGGTCTCCTTCATCTTCGTCAGCGTGAAGGCGGAGATCTGCGAGGGCGAGTAATCCTTGCCGTCGGCCTCGACCCAGGCGTCGCCCGACGGAGCCTTCTTGATCTTGTAGGGGACGAGGTCGATGTCCTTCTTGGTCATCGGATCGTCGAAGGTGCGCCCGATCAGGCGCTTGATGGCGAAGAAGGTACGCTCCGGATTGGTGACCGCCTGGCGCTTGGCAGGCTGGCCGACCAGACGCTCGCCGTCATCGGTGATGGCGACGATCGAAGGCGTGGTGCGGGCACCCTCGGAATTCTCGATGACCTTGGGTGTCGACCCTTCCATCACTGCAACGCAGGAATTGGTGGTTCCGAGGTCGATACCAATGACTTTACCCATGGATGGGATCCCTTTCGATTTAGCAGATCGCCGGAAGGCCGCGTCCAGGACGCCGTCCCCCGGCCCATGGCCCCGGATCGCCCCCACCTACCGCGGCGAACGAACCCGGGATATCCACGTCTGGCGACCGAAGTGACGGAACGGAGCCTTGGCTCCTTTCCGGCTTCGCCCGCCGGTTACAACAAAGAGCGGCCGGCCCTGCGTTTCCGCGCTCGCATGCGAGTGCTGGCGCCTAGCGCAATCCGGCCCCGATGGCCTTTGAAAAACCACCGCTTCGGGGCGTATATAGGGAGGGTGACGGGTTGCTTGCAAGGCGCGGAGCCGGATTAAGAATCGGCTTTGCGCATGGTCCTGCACAGAATTCGCGGGGCTGACCATTGCGGGTAAGTGTTGCCCGCATGCTCTTGCGCAACGGACGTAGCCATTCCATTCAGGAAGACCTTGCGCCACCAGGAAAACAGCCGTGACGACGCTCCGCCGCCCGACTGCCCATCGCCTCGCCGCCGGCGCAGGGCTGGCCTGGCTCGGCCTTGCGGGTTCCGTGCAGGCACAGCCGCTGCAACTGCCGGGCGCGCAGCCCTTCAACCAGCCCGGCGCCCAACAGTCGGCCCCGGCCTCCGTCGGCGGCCCGGCGACGCCGCGGCCGCGCACCATGCCAGCCATCAAGATCCCCGGCGAAGACTCGATCCTCGGCAAGACGTTGCGGCGCAATGGCGGCTTCGGCGAAGCGACGCTGGAGAAGACCGGCACCGGCTATGGCCTGAAGCTGCGTGCCGAAGGCTTCCAGTCCAGCAACCTCGTCGAACCCTGCGCCATTTCCTTCGGCGATGCGCCCGTGCCGGTGACCTCGCTCGGCAAGCCGGCGGGGCTGCCGCGCTACAAGCTCGAGGCGCCCGCCTGCCCGATCGTCTTCGACGTGCTCGATGGCGCCTTCCTGGTGCTTGAGCCGGAGCAGCCCTGCGTGATCGAGGCCGCCGCCTGCCGCATCGAGCCACGTGGCGTCTGGGGGCCGGATTCGCGCACCCTGGCCGCCCGGGCGAAGGACATCGAAGCCGAGCGCAAGCACGCAGAAGGTGCAGTGCGCGATGGCTACCGGGCGCTTTCGGCCAAGGCCGACCTGACGGAGCAGCGCACGATCGCCCGCGAGCAGGCCGGTTTCTCCTCGGAGCGCGAGCAGATCTGCCGCGACTTCCAGCGCGAGGGCTCGCACGGCTTCTGCGGCGCCCGCATCACCGAGGCGCGCGCCGCCTCGATCCGCTCCCGCCTCGGCCTGCCCGAGCCGAAGCCCGAGACGGCCAAGCCGCGCCCGGCCACGGCAAGGCGGACGCCCCCGCCTGCGGCAGCGCCCGCTCCGACCATCCAGTAGGGTTTCGGCTCAGGCGGCCTGCCCGCCCGCGACCTGCCCGGCCTCCCAGCCCAGGATGGCGCGCTTGCGCGTCAGCCCCCAATGATAGCCGGTGAGCGCACCGGACTTGCCGATGACGCGATGGCAGGGAACCACGAAGGAGATCGGGTTCTTGCCGACCGCGGCGCCGACCGCGCGGGCCGCCGAGGGCTTGCCGATATGGCCGGCGACGTCGCCATAGGTGGTGGCGCAGCCGACCGGGATGCGCAGCAGGGTCTCCCAGACGCGGACCTCGAAATCGGTGCCGATCAGCACGACGCGTAGCGGCGTCTGCGGCGACCAGCTCCCCGGCTCGAAGATGCGTGTCGCATAGGGCGCGGTGCTCTGCGGGTCGAAGCGGTAATCGGCATGAGGCCAGCGCCGCATCATGTCGGCCAGCGCCTCGGCCCGGCCGCCGACGACCTTGCCGCCGTCGAGGCTGTTCGAAACCCAGCCGAGACCGGCAAGGCCGCGCTCGGTCACGACGACCAGCGCCTCGCCGAAAGGCGATTGATGGAAGCCATAGGACATGCGCAGCCCCTCGCCGCCGGTCTTCCACTCGCCCGGCGACATCGCCTCATGGGTGACGAAGAGATCGTGCAGGCGGCCGGGACCGGAGAGCCCGACCTCGAAGCTGGTGTCGAGGATGCTGGCGGAGGAGGCCAGCAGGCCCTTGGCGTTGTCGAGCGTGATCGCCTGCAGGAAGGCTTTCGGCGTCAGCCCGCACCAGCGCCGGAACAGGTGGTGCACATCGGTTGGCGTCGCGCCGGCGGCATCGGCGATCGCCTCGATCGTCGGCTGCTGGCGCCAGTTGTTGGTGATGTAGGACAGGATGCGGCGGACGGTGTCGTAATCCGAACCGGGCGCGACTGCGGGAAAATCGGCTTCCGACGGAATGGCCTCGGTGGCGCGAGCAAGCACGGCATTGGAGACGACTATCGGTTTCATCGCCGTCCTGAGACTGGAATGGGCGTTCATCTTTCTGTCCTCGCGATCTCAAATCTCATGCTCGCGACGCTAATGCTGTCAGCATGCGTCTCCCACCCGAAAGCTGACAAGCTCGTCTTCGCCTCAAAGGCCGCGTAGACATCCAACGATGACCGATTCCGCCGACGCCGTCGTTTCGCTCTATCGACGCCACGCCACCGCCTATGACCAGCAACGCGGCCGCAAGCTGACGGAGGCGCGCTGGCTCGATCGTTTCCTGTCGCTGCTGCCGGCGATGCCTGCGGTCCTCGACATCGGCTGCGGCATGGGGGAGCCGATCGCCAGGCATCTGATCGAGCGCGGCTGCGGGGTCACCGGGATCGATTCGGCGGCGCCTCTGATCGCGCTCTGCCGGAAACGCTTCCCGCAGCAGGACTGGCAGGTCGGCGATATGCGCGAGCTCGCACTTGGCCGGCGCTTCGACGGGCTCATCGCCTGGGACAGCTTCTTCCATCTCAAGCCCGACGATCAACGGCGAATGTTCCCGCTCTTCCGTGCGCATGCGGCGGATGGAGCTGCGCTGCTTTTCACCAGCGGGCCCGGCCATGGCGAGGCGATCGGCACCTTCGAGGGTGAGCCGCTCTATCATGGCAGCCTCGATCCGGCGGAATATCGCGCGCTGCTGGACGCGAACGGCTTTGCCGTCGTCGAGCATATCGTCGAGGATCCGAACTGCGGCGGGCATACGATCTGGCTATCGCAGCAGCGGCGGTAAGAGGCTCGTCAAATGAACCGCTGCAACTTCTCCCGCGTGAGCCGCTGGTTGTTGCGATGCCATTCGTCGTCGGTGAAGAAGACCGGCGAGCTCTCGTCCCAGCCGCTGCAGCTGTAGTCCGACTGCTCGGCGAAGAAGGCGACGAAGTCCTCGCGCGAACGCCATTCGGCGATGGCCTCGCTGGCATGGTGGCCGTCGAGGATGTCGCAGAGCTTGACGCCGTCTCGCGTGCGGATCAGGCCGTGACCGCAATAATCGCGGTGGAATTCGTGGATCAGCCCCTCGCCGATCGGGCGAGCCATCACGCGATCCCAGACCCGCCCTGCCAGCACCGGGCCGAACAGGGCGCGATCGAGCTTGTCGCGCAGGACGAGTGCATAGCCGCGGACAGCCGCCTCGCCGTCGTACTCAGCGGGAGGAGGGCCGCGCCGAGCGCGATTGGCCCGCACCGCCGCGATGACGACGACGATGATGGCCGCCCATGCGATCAGCGGGATGACCGTCGCGGTCATCCTCAGGCAGGCTCGAAATCCGGGCCGCGCCTGGCCTTGGCGAGCGCCGAGCCGAGCGCCTGCGCAAAACCCTCGCGCTCCCCCGGCGAAAGCGCAGAGGCGACCACGGTGCGCCGGCCGCGCGAGACAAGGGACAGCTCGAGCAGGCCGTAATCATCGTCGTCTTCGCGCTCGAGCTTGGTCCAGGCGGGGTTGGAGCGCCAGATCTTCTCGCGGCCGTGATGCGAGACCTTGCGCAGCAGCACTTCGAGCGGCGTCACGACGATACGCTCGAAGGCGCGGGCCGCATTGAAATTGACCTTGAAGGCAATGAAGAGCGCCAGGATGTCGAGGCCGAAGAACCCGGCGACCGGCCAAGCGCCGAGCACGATGAAGGGAATCGAGGCTGCGACGCTGGTCAGGCAGACCAATGTCATCACGGTCCGGAATCCGTTCTGGCCGAGCGAGCGATGCGGCGTGATCGTCGCGTCGAAGACCGGCTTTTCGGCCGCTTCGACTGCAAGGTCGGATTCGGGCTTGCCCAAGGTCATGTGCCAACTATAACGCCGCGATGCCCGTGCCGAACAGTGCGAAACGCCGCAGCCCGTCGCCGAAGCGGATCACAAGTCCGAAGCCGCGCAGCGCCGCCGAGGTCTACGAGATCTTCAGCCGTTTCCGGCAACAGAGGCCCGAGCCGAAGGGCGAGCTAGACTACGTCAACGCCTTCACCCTGCTGGTCGCCGTCGTGCTCTCGGCGCAGGCGACCGATGCCGGCGTCAACAAGGCGACGAAGCGGCTGTTCGAGCTCGCTGACACGCCAGAGAAGATGCTAGCCCTTGGCGAAGATCAGGTGCGTGAGCTGATCAAGACGATCGGGCTCTACCGCAACAAGGCGAAGAACGTCATCGCGCTCTGCGAGAAGCTGATCGCCGAGTTCGGCAGCGAGGTTCCGACTGCGCGCGAGGCGCTGGAGAGCCTGCCGGGCGTCGGCCGCAAGACCGCGAACGTGGTGCTCAACATCGCCTTCGGCGAGATCACCCATGCGGTCGACACCCATGTCTTCCGCGTCGCCAACCGCCTGCGTATCGCGCCCGGCAAGAACGTGCTGCAGGTCGAGCTCGGCCTTGAAAAGGCAGTGCCGGCCGAATTCGGCCGGCACGCGCATCACTGGCTGATCCTGCACGGACGCTACACCTGCAAGGCGCTGCGTCCGGCCTGCGAGACCTGCGTCGTCGCCGATCTCTGCGATTCACCCGACAAGCGGGCGCCCTGAACCTCAATTGATCGCCAGCCGGGCCTGCTTGATGATCCCCGCCCAGCGCCGCGACTCGGCCTCCATCATCGCTGCGAACTCCTCCGGCTTGTTGCCGATCGGCTCGGCACCCTCGTTCTCAAGGCGCTCGCGGATGATCGGGCTGTTGATCGCCTCCACCGTCGCTTGGCGCAGCTTGGCCGCCACATCCTTCGGCGTGCCCTTGGGCACGACGAAACCGTACCAGGCGGTCGCCTCATAGTCCGCCCAGCCGCTCTCGGCGACCGAAGGCACCTCCGGGAAAAGCTTGGCGCGCGCCTTGCCGGTCACAGCCAGCGCCTTGACCTTGCCGCCATGGATCAGGCCGAGCACCGACGGCACGGTGGTGATCATGAAGTCGCTATTGCCGGCGAGCAGATCGGTCAGCGCCGGCCCTGCACCGCGATAAGGCACGTGCACCGCCTCGAACTGCGCGGTTTGAGCCAGCAGGATCGTCGCCAGATGGCTGGCGGAACCGTTGCCAGCCGAGCCATAGGTCAGCTTGCCCGGGTTCTTCTGGGCCTGGCCGACGAGCTCGGCCAGCGTCTTGTGCGGCGATCCTGCCGCCACGACGACGACGAGCGGCGCCGCCGTGATCAGCGTCAGCGGGTCGAAGGCAGTCAGCGGATCGATCCGGACATTCTTGAACAGATGCGGGTTGACCACCATCGGGCCCTGATTGGCCATCAGCACGGTATAGCCGTCCGGCGAAGCCGCAGCCGCCTGGGCTGTCGCGAGATTGCCACCGGCCGAGCCATTGTTCTCGACCACCAGCGACTGGCCCAGGCGCTCGCCGACGCCCTGCGCGACGAGGCGCGCGATCGCGTCCGTGCCGCCGCCGGCGGCATAGGGCACGAGCAGCTTCATCGGCTTGTCCGGGAAGGTGGCCTGAGCCTGCGCGAATTCAGGCAGGCAGGTGCTGGCCGCGGCGGCCGCGATCAGGCTGCAGAGGTGTCGGCGCGTGATCGTCATGGGTCAGTTCTCCTCCCGTTTCCGCCCTCTCTGCAAGCGCGAGGATCGCGCTGGCGGGGACGATGACGTTTCCTTCGAAAATGCGGCGCGCCGTGCGCACCAGGCTGGCGCGGGCCACCTGACCGGCGGCATCGAGCGCAAGGTCGACCTGGATGGCGCCGCTCGGATGCTCGACCGCGACCAGCGAGCCGATCCCGGGGGACAGCATCTCGGCGGCGACGCTGCCGGCGATACGGCTTGCCGCGGCGACGCAGAGCGCGCCGGTGACGGCATGGCTGCGATGGCAGCGATCCGGCGTGAAATAGCGTGAGGTCAGGCTGCCGCCGCGGCGCGCGGGCGAAAGCACCCCGACCTTGGGAATGACGCGTCCGGTCACATCGCCGAGGCCCATGCGGCGGCCAGCTTCGCGGCGCAGCCCCTCCAGGCGCGCCAGCACCGCGGCATTCGCATCGAGCTCGACCGGTGTCTCATCGCCGGCAAGGCCGAGATCGCTTGCCCGCAGCAGCAGCATCGGCGTGGCATAGTCGACCAGCGTCACCGGGATGCCGTCGATCTCCTCGCGAGCGCAGCCGGTCGGCAGCAACGCGCCGGTTTTCGAGCCGACAGCTTCGAGGAAGCCGAGCTTGATCGGGGCCGCCGTGCCGGCGACGCCGTCGATCGCAGTCGCGCCGTCATAGGCGACGACGCCGCCTGGGGTCTGCACGACCGCCTCGATCAGCGCGCCGGTGTTGCGGTTGTGAATGCGCACGATGGTCTCGCCATCGGCGGCCGGCACGAGGCCGGCCTCGATGGCGAAGGGGCCGACGGCGGAGAGCATGTTGCCGCAGTTCGGACTGAGATCGACATGAGCGCGCTCGACCGCGACCTGGGCGAAGAGATAGTCGACATCGGCATCGGGCCGACTGGAACGGCTGACGATCGCGACCTTGCTGGTCAGCGAATTGCCACCACCGAGCCCGTCGAGCTGCAGCATATGCGGCGAGCCCATCGCGGCGAGCAGGACGCGATCGCGCGCCGCCGGATCCCTCGGCAGGTCGCGCTCCAGGAAAAACGGGCCGCGCGAGGTGCCGCCGCGCATCAGCACGCAGGGGATGCGCAGGGCCTGAGCATGCGGGAGCTGGAAGGGAGCGGACAAGGGCGTCACCCGGCGATTGGCGATGCCCTCTCTTCTCAAATCAGATAACTGCTGTGAAATGCAGAGATCGACGCTATTGATACGTCATGAGCATCAATTTCGAAGCCCTCGATCTGCGCGCCTTCATCTCGGTCGTCGAGCTCGGCGGCTTCCACCGCGCCGCCGAGGCGCTCAACATGTCACAGCCGGCGCTGAGCCGGCGCATCCAGCGCCTTGAAAGCGCGGTCGGGGCGGCGCTGCTGGAGCGGACGACGCGCCGGGTCGCGCTGACTATGGTCGGGCGCGAGATGCTGCCGCTGGTCCGGCGCATGCTCGACGAGTTCGATACCTCGATCTTCGCGATGCGCGATCTCGGCAGCCGGCGTGCCGGACTGATCGCGCTCGCCTGCGTACCGACGGCCGCCTTCTACTTCCTGCCTTCGGTGATCGCGCGCTTCCAGGCGCAGTACCCGAACATCCGCTTCCGCATCCTCGACCTCTCGGCCAATGACGGCCTCGAGGCGGTGGCGCGCGGCGAGGTCGAATTCGGCATCAATCTGATCGGCGGCTCCGATGCCGAGCTGACCTTCGAGCCACTGATCGACGATCCCTTCGTACTCGCCTGCCGCCACGATCATGCGCTGGCGCAGAAATCATCACTGGGCTGGGCCGATCTCGAAGGCGATCCGCTGGTCACCGTCAGCCGCAGCAGCGGGAACCGCGCCATCCTCGATGCGGCTTTGGTCAAGATCGGCGTCAGGCTCGACTGGTCGTTCGAGGTGACGCACCTCTCGACCTCGCTCGGGCTGGTCGAGGCGGGCCTCGGCATCTCGGTGCTGCCGAAACTGGCGACGCCGGGCGCCGATCACCCGATCATCGTGACGCGGCCGATCCGCGATCCGGAAGTCTCTCGCACCATCGGCGTGGTCAGGCGCCGCGGCGTCAAGCTGGCGCCGGCAGCGGAACGGTTCCTCGAGATGTTGCTGGGAACCTGGCGGGGGCCCCTGCCTGCTTCAGGCTGACGCTCAGCCGAAGACCCAGAGCCCGGCGAGACCGGCCGAGCCGACGATGATCCGCCACCAGGCGAAGGGCGTGAAGCCGCGCTTCGAGACGAAATCGAGGAAGCTGCGGACCACGATCAGCGCCGAGATGAAGGCGGTGACGAAGCCGATCGTGATCAATGTGAGATCGTTGGTCGTCAGCTCCTTGTAGTTCTTCAGCAGGTCATAGGCGAAGGCGCCGGCCATGGTCGGCATCGCCAGGAAGAAGGAGAACTCGGCCGCGGCCCGCTTGTCGGCGCCGAGCAGCATCGCGCCGACGATGGTCGAGCCGGAACGCGACACGCCGGGCACCATCGCAAGGCACTGGATGAAGCCGATCTTGAGATACATCGGCAGCGGGAACTTGGTGGCGTCGTGATGCTTCACCTCGAGCTCAAGCTCGTCGATGACGAGCAGGACGAGGCCGCCGGCGATCAGCGTGCAGCAGACCAGGAAGGGGTTGAACAGCACGCCCTTGATGAAGCCGTGCGCCAGCGCGCCGATCACCGCCGCGGGCAGGAAGGCGACGAGCACGCCGAGGACGAAGCGCCGCGCCGAAGGATCGCTGCGCAGCCGCAGGGCGATGTCGAGCAGGCGGCGGAAATAGACCAGCAGGATCGCCAGGATCGCGCCGAGCTGGACCAGGATCTCGAAAGCCTTGCCCTTGGATTCGAAGCCGAGGAAATGCCCGAGCAAGAGCAGATGGCCGGTTGAGGACACCGGCAGGAATTCGGTCAGCCCCTCGACCACGCCGAGAATGGCGGCGACGAAAAGGTCATACATTGGAGGGTCCTTCCGAGCCTGCGCGTGCGGCGCAACAAAGCTGAGCCGAACGCGTTAAAGCTATCGCGCAGTGTCTTTGCAAATTGGTTACCAGATCGGCAAGGATTTCTGCGCAATCCGCCACTTCACCCCGTGCCGGGTTGTGAGGCTTAGCCGGCAGGCCTATACGGGGGCGCTCTATTGCGCTGCATCAGCGCCGGCCTACCTCATCCGAACCGTCCTCTGTTCCAGTCATCGATGGCCACGCTTCACCATTATCCGCTCTGCCCGCATTCGCGCTTCATCCGGCTCGCCCTCGGCGAGTTCGGCCTCGACGCCACGCTGGTCGAAGAGCGCGTCTGGGAACGGCGACGCGAGTTCCTCGAACTCAACCCGGCCGGCACGACGCCTGTGCTGCGCGAGGATAGCGGCCTCGTCATCCCCGGGCCGGGGCCGATCGCCGAATATCTCGACGAGACGCGCGGACTGGCCTTGGCCGAGCGCCGCCTGCTGCCGGAAGGCCCGGGCGGACGGATCGAGGTGCGCCGGCTGCTCGACTGGTTCAACATCAAGTTCAATGAGGAGATCACCGCTCCGCTCGTGCTGGAGAAGGTGATGAAGCGCTTCATGAGCCGGGACGAGGGCGGCGGCCCGCCGGAGATGAGCGCGATCCGCGCGGCGCGCGGCAATGTGCGCTATCATCTGCGCTACATCGCCTGGCTGACGGCGAAACGGAACTGGCTCGCCGGCGACAATCTGAGCTATGCCGATCTCGCCGCCGCGGCGCATCTTTCCTGCGTCGACTATCTCGGCGACGTGCCCTGGGACGAGGATGAGGCAGCCCGCGCATGGTATGCGAGGATCAAGTCCAGACCGAGCTTCCGGCCGCTGCTGAGCGACCGGATTCCCGGCATGGCGCCCTCGGCCCATTACGACGACCTGGACTTCTGAGCCCCGACAAGCTCAAGGCCGCGATCGCCGCGCGCGCCGAAGCCGAGGGTTTCTCGGTGATGCGCATCGCCTCGGTCGATGCAATTCCAGAGGCGCCGGCGCGCCTCGCCGGCTGGCTGGGGGCCGGCCACCACGGCGACATGACCTGGCTGACCGAGCGCACGGCGGAGCGCGCCGACCCGGCGACCCTATGGCCGGCAGCACGCTCTGTCGTCATGCTCGGCATGAGCTATGCCGACGAAGGCGACCCGCTCGCCGTGCTGGAGCAGCGCGACCGCGGTGCGATCTCGCTCTACGCCCGCCGGCGCGACTATCACGACGTGATCAAGGGCAAGCTGAAGAGCATCGCCGGCGTACTGGCGGCGCGCGGCGACGCGGAGGTGAAGGTCTTTGTCGACACCGCCCCGGTGATGGAAAAGCCGCTGGCACAGGCGGCCGGGCTTGGCTGGCAAGGCAAGCAGACCGTGCTGGTCTCGCGCCAGCACGGCGCCTGGCTCTTCCTTGGGGCGATCTACACCTCGGCCGAGCTGCCGCCAGACGAGCCGGAGCGCGACCATTGCGGCTCCTGCACGCGCTGCCTCGACATCTGCCCGACCAAGGCCTTTCCGGCGCCCTATCAGTTGGATTCGCGCCGGTGCATCGCCTATCTCACCATCGAGCATCGGGGTCATATCGACGCAGAATTCCGCGAGGGTATCGGCAACCGCGTCTTCGGCTGTGACGACTGCCTCGCCGTCTGCCCCTGGAACAAGTTCGCGGAAGCCTCGCATGAGACGCGCCTGGCGCTGAAGGGCGAGCTCGACGCGTTGCCGCTGGCCGATCTCGCCGGGCTCGATGACGCCGCCTTCCGCGCGCTCTTCGCCGGCACGCCGGTCAAGCGCACCGGCCGCGACCGCTTTGTCCGCAATGTGCTGATCGCGATCGGCAACAGCGGCGATCCGGCATTGGCCGCAAGCGCCGAAGCTCTGCTCGACGATCCCTCGCCTTTGGTGAGGGCGATGGCCGCCTGGGCGCTTTGGCAGCTTGCCCCCGATCGTGCTGCCGAACTCGCCCCAGCGCGGCTCGCGCAAGAAGCCGACCCCGAGGTCAGGGCCGAATGGGCTCAGCCTTTTCCGAACCAACTGGAACCCGCATGAAGCTCGTCATCTTCGGCCTCGGCTATTCCGCCGGGTTCTTCGCTTGCGCTGCTCTGGCGAAGGGCTGGGAGGTCACCGGAACGGTGCGCTCGGCCGAAAAGGCCGGCGAACTCAGCAAGCAGGGGCTCCATACGCTGGTGTTCGGCGGCTTCGCCGTGTCGACGCCGCTCGCCAAACTCGTCGCGGAAGCGGATGCCGTCCTGGTCTCGGCCCAGCCCGACGAGAACGGCGATCCCGTGCTCGGCGCGCTCGCCGACAAGCTGGCCGCGGCCGAGAAGCTGCGCTGGATCGGCTATCTTTCGACCATCGGCGTCTATGGCGACCATGGCGGCGCCTGGATCGATGAAACAGCCGAATGCCGGCCGACCAGCAAGCGCTCGCGGCAGCGGCTGGAGATCGAGCAGCAGTGGCTTGGCTTCGGCGAGCGCAGCGGCAAGCCGGTGCAGATCTTCCGCCTCTCCGGCATCTATGGCCCTGGCCGCAACCCGATCACCAAGCTGCGGGCCGGCAGCGCCAACCGGCTGATCAAGCCCGGGCAGGTCTTCAACCGCATCCATGTCGACGACATCGCCGGCGTGCTGATGGCCTCGATAGAACAACCGCGCGCCGGAGCGATCTACAACGTCACCGATGACGAGCCGGCGCCGCCGCAGGATGTCGTCAGCTTCGCTGCAGAGGTCTCAGGACTTACGCCGCCGCCGGAAACCCCGTTCGACCCCGCGAAGCTGTCGCCGATGGCCGCGAGTTTCTACGGCGAGAACAAGCGCGTCTCGAACGCGCTGGTGAAGCGCGAACTCGGCTATACCTTCCGTTATCCGGAGTACCGGCAGGCGCTGCGCGACATCGCCGCCGCGGGCGAGTAAGCGCTCAGGCGGCGTAGCGTCCGGCGTCGCCGTCGAGATACTCGATATAGCGCCGATCGATCGCGGCGACCGGCAGGATGACCAGCACATCTGTGGTGCCGAACTGCTTGTCGACCACGGCCCCCGCGCCGAAGCGGGCACCGAGGCGCAGATAGCCCTTCACCAGCGGCGGCAGGCATTTCAGCGCGAGCTTGGCGTCGACCATGCCAGCCGGCAGCCGGTCCATCGCGACATGCCGCTCAGGCTGCGCCACGACGCGCCACTCGCCCTGGGCGGTGGCGTGGTGGTGGATGAAGCTGAGCGGCAGCGCCAGCATGTCGGGATCGACGCCGTCGAAGCTGGCGCAGCCAAACATCGCGTCGATGCGGTGATGCCGGCAATAGGCCCAGATGCCGTGCCAGAGTAGCTCGACCGTCTTCTTGGTGCGGTAGGGCTTCAGCACGCAGGAGCGGCCGAGCTCCAGGAAGCGCATTTCGGGATGGCGCGCCAGCAGCGGCGCGATGTCGAATTCGGACTGGGTGTAGAAGCCGCCGAGCTTGGCGACGGCCTGCTCGCGCATCAGCCGATAGGTGCCGACCACCTTCGGCTTGATCCCGCCGAAACGGCCCCGCGCGGCATGATCGATGACGAGGAGATGGTCGCAGACCGCGTCGAACCGGTCGGCATCGCGGCGGAACATGCGCGAGACGACGTCGGGCTTGGCCGACATCTCCTGATAGAAGACACGATAGCGCAGGCGCTGCGCCCGCCAGATCTCGCGGGGCCCGCGCGCCAGCCGGACTTCGAGGGTTCCGGAGCGGCCGAGCGTGCCGGAGAGAGCGTCGGGACCAGGAAAAGCGAAGCCGCCGAGCTGCTTGCCGGCAGCCAGCAGATTTGAGGGAGCGAAACGCTGCAACAGGGCCTGACCGGCCGGCTTCTGCTTTGCCGGCTGACGGGAACCCTGAAAAACGTCGTGCGTCATAGACGGTCTGGCCCCTGCGAACCCGGATCGGCGCATGACAGCTCTGCGCCGACCGTCTTACGGGATCGCGACAAAACTACGTCAGAGCGATGACGAAGCCAACCGCCTGCCGAGGAAACCCGGCTCAGGCCGACAGCATTTGTGTCGTTCGCAGCTGCGAAAGCCGCTCGATCCAGCCGCGCAACTGCTCGCGCGAGAGCGGCTTAGCCAGGCAATCATCCATGCCGGCGGCGAGCGCCTCGCGCCGGTCTTCCTCCGCCGTATTGGCGGTCACGGCAACAATCGGTAGCCGTTCCGAGCCTGGCGCCTTCTCGGCCGCACGTATCCGCCGGGCGACGGCGAGCCCGTCCAGGACCGGCATGCGGACATCGAGCAAGGCGAGATCGAAGCCTTTCGCCTCGCCCGAGCGCGCCTCCTCGATCAAACGAACGGCCTCGCCGCCATCGCGCGCCCAGACAGCGCTGCAGCCGAATCGCTCCAGCGTGCGGGTCAGCAGCAGCGCGTTGATCTCGTTATCCTCGGCGACAAGCACCCGCAGACTGGCGACAGGCTGCCGCGCAGAGGCGTCGTCGGCCGGCGCTGCGACAGCCGTGCCCTGCGAGCGCCTGGCGGGATCGAGCCGCACCTGGAGCGAGCGGGCACGGACCGGCTTGACCAGGAACCCACTGAAACCCGCGGCATAGGGCGAGCCGAAGCTGCGGCGCTCGGCTGGCGCCAGCATGATCACGATGTCGGCGACGCCGGCCCGGCGCGCCGCAGCTGCAACAGCCTCGATCTCGCCGCCCGGGAGGTTGCGATCGATCAGCACAGCGGACGGGGCCGAGTCGCCGGCGAGCTCGACCAGGGCCTGAGCATGATCGCCAGCCTGCACAACCTGTGCGCCCATGCGTTCGAGGCCGGCGACGATATGCGCGGCACTGAACGGGGCGGAAGACGCGACCAGGATCCGCCGGCCTGCCCAATCCGACGAAGCGGGAGAGGCGCCGGCTTCCGCGGCTGCCCGCAACGGCAGGGCCAACCGGAACAGCGCGCCGCATCCCTCGCGATTGGTGGCCTCGATATCTCCGCCCATCGCGCGGGCGAGCCGACGGGCAATGGCGAGGCCGAGGCCGGTGCCGACCTGCTCGCGGTGGCCGGTCATGCCGCCCTGCTCGAACTCCTCGAAGATCGTCGCCAGGCGTTCCGGCGGGATGCCTGGACCGGTGTCGGCGATGCTGACGACGAACCCGCCAGCGACTGCGTCCGCCTCGATGCCGACGCCGCCCTCTTGCGTGAACTTCACGGCATTGCCGACGAGATTGAGCAGAATCTGGCGCAGGCGCTCGGCGTCTCCGACGAGCTGCCCCGGCACGTCCGGCCCGAGCAAGGCAGAGATCTCGATGCCCTTGGCTTGAGCGCGCGGCGCCATCAGCTCGGTCACGTCCTCGATCAGCACGGCCGGATCGAACGGTGCCTCGACAAGTTCGAGCTTGCCGGCCTCGACCTTGGCGAAGTCGAGAATGTCGTCGACCAGGCCGAGCAGGGCCTCGCCGGAGCTGCGCAACGCCTTGACGTAAGTGCTCTGCTCCGGATCGAGCCTGGTGTCGCCGAGCAGATCGGCCATGCCCAGAATGCCGTTGAGCGGGGTGCGGAACTCGTGGCTGACGGTCGCCAGAAAGCGCGACTTGGCAGCGCTCGCCTCCTCGGCCCGGCTGCGCGCCTCCTCAAGCGCCGTTTCAGTCGCGATCCGCCCGCTGATCTCGCGGCCGACACGCTGCAACACGGTCTGCCCGGCGGCGACCGGCACGATCGTCTCGACCCAGGACAGCCAGCGTTCGCCCTCTTGCGTCTCGATGCACTCGTCGACGACGCGGGCACCATTTGGCAGCACCTGGACCGGCCGAGCAATACTGACGCGCGGCTGTTCGACGCTGCCGACGGCCTCGACCTCGCTCTTGCCGATCAGCGCCGCATAGGCGGCGTTGGCGTAAACGATCCGGCCCTCGCTGCGACGCACGATCAGATCGCCCTGCGCCTCGATCAGGCTGCGATAGCGCTCCTCGCTGTCGGCGAGCACCCAGAGCCGGTCACTGAGCTTCTCGACATCGACCGTCAGAGCCCGCGCCTGCTGCGTGATCTCCTGCCGCTCGCGCAGGAGGCGGATCGCGACGACGGCACACGCAATCGCCAGGGCGACGGCGGCGCCAGACAGCAGGACGGCAAAGGACGGCACCTCGATCATGCCATAGCATCTAGCATCCACCCTCTTGAGAAAGGGTTCGCCCTATAAGCCAGGGTGCCGGATGGTTTGAATGATTTCGTTAACCTTTCATCAGGCGGCAACCCGTCGTCAGGCAGCCTGGGCCGCCTGGTCGATGCGCGAGCGATAGGACAGCGCCTCCGCGAGATGAATGCGCCCGAGCCGGTCCTCGCCGTCGAGATCAGCGAGCGTGCGCGCGACCTTGAGGACGCGGTGATAGCCGCGCGCCGTCAGCCGCATCGCCTCGGCGGCGTTTCGCAGCAGCGCCAGCCCGGCCGCATCCGGCCGCGCGACATCGTCGAGTTGCGCGGACGGACAACGGGCATTGGTGGTACCGCCCGGAAGCCCGAGCGCGGCGTAGCGCTCCGATTGGCGGGCACGAGCCGCGGCGACGCGGGCGGCGACCTCGGCCGAGCCCTCGGCCGCGGCCGGCAGGATGAGATCGGCGGCGGTCAGCGCGGGTACGTCGATGGTGATGTCGATCCGGTCCAGCATCGGGCCGGAGATCCTCGCCTGGTAGCCCGCCATGCAGCGCTCGTTCGGCTGCCGGCGGCAAGCATAGCCGGGCTCGGTCGCCTTGCCGCAGCGGCAGGGATTCATCGCCGCGATCAGCTGGAACTTGGCGGGATAGACGGTGCGGTGATTGGCGCGCGAGATCAGCACCTCGCCGGTCTCCATCGGCTGGCGCAAGGCATCGAGCGCCTGCGCCTGGAATTCCGGCAACTCGTCGAGGAAGAGCACGCCGTGATGGGCGAGCGAGACCTCGCCCGGCTTGGCCTGCAGCCCGCTGTGAAGTTTCACGATAGCTGAGACTGGAGGATTCGACATTTCAGATACTTGTGGGAGATTCGGTCACAGTTGCTGAGATCGGATACCCACAGAAAATGAGACTGCCTCACGTTTTGCCAGAGAAGATGGGACTGGATCTGCGCCTACCCGCGCGGATCATTCCCATGGGTCGGCGAAGCGTTACGGGACGAGTGATCGTCAGAGGCAAGGCCATCGGGTGCGAGTCGAACCTGGAGCACGACTTCCTGGTCCGACTTGCTATGGACCCGACCGTTGCAGACGTCTTGGAGCAGCCCGTAACGATTCCATACGTCGACATGAAGGGACGTCGGAGCCGCTACACGCCCGACTTCTTGGTCCGGTACGTGTGCGGCCGGCAGACGCTCTGGGAGGTGAAGTTCGCCGATGAGATCAAGACGGAGCGCAAGCGCTTGAAGGCCCGCTTGATCGCGGGCCGCAGCTTCGCCGCTGAGCATGGCCTGCGCTTCAGGCTGACCACCGAACGACTGATCCGCGGGCTCGACTTCAAAAACCTGACCTTCCTGCGCGGCTTCCTTGAGAACCACGAGCAGCCTGTGGTCGAGTCCGCGATCCTTAACGCGATCCGTCGAGAGGGAACCTCGACGCCTCGCCAGGCGATCGACGCAGCCTTCTCGAACGATGCCGATCGTCGAGCCGCCATCGCGCCGCTGTGGCGGCTCGTGGCGAACGGCATCGTCATCGCCGACCTCATGCACCCCCTGACGATGACCTCTCAGATCAGCGCGAGGGATCCATGACCCTTGCCCAGCGCACCATCTCCCTGGACATCGACTCCATCGTATCCTGCCGGGGCCGCGACTGGCGCGTGACGCACATACCGGCCTCGGACCACGTCCTCGCCGAGGACCTCGAAACCGGCAGCCGCGATCGCCTGACCATCCAGGAGATACTCGATGGAGCATCTCCTTCTCCAGACGTTCCTCAAACCGAAGTGGTGGAACGGCCCGACCTCTCCGATTTCACCGAAGAGCAATGGACCGAGGCGACGCGGCGACACAAGATCATCGAGAGCCTGGTCGACAAGGAAGACCTGAGCCGCTCGGACGTGGCCGCGATGGCAAAGAGGTCAGGAGCCTCCACCAGCACCCTCTACCGCTGGCTCGGCGACTACCGCACGACACGCCAGATCTCCGCCCTGATCCCTGCCCGGCGCGGGCCGAAGAAGGGCACCAAGCGCCTCGACCAGAACGCCGAGCTCGTCATCCGGACTGTCATTGAGGACACATTCCTCACCAAGCAGCGGCGCAAGGCGTCCACCGCGATCGTCGAGATCCGCAAACGCTGCCGCAGCGCCGGGATCACGCCACCGCCCGAGAGCACCATCAGGCGCCGGTTCGCAGAGATCCCAGCCGCCGCGATGCTGCGGCGGCGCGGTCACAACGAGGAGGCCGCGAACAGGTTCAGACCGATCATCGGCCATTTCCCAGGAGCCGATCAGCCTCTCGCGGTCGTCCAGATGGACCACACCAAGCTCGACGTCATCGTCGTCGACGACACGACGAGGCGCCCGCTCGGGCGGCCGTACATCACGGTCGCGCTGGACGTCTACAGCCGCATGGTCCTGGGCTTCTACGTGTCCATGGAGGCCGCCGGCGCGATGGCGGCGGGCCTCTGCCTGACGATGGCAATCCTGCCCAAGGACCGCTTCTTGGACGCCGTCGGCGTTTCAGGAAAATGGCCGGCCTACGGGCTGATGCGCTCTGTCCACTTGGACAACGCCAAGGAGTTCCGAGGGAACGTCCTCAAGCGCGCCTTCGACGAATACGCCATCGACCTCAAGCTGCGCCCGGCGAAGACGCCGCACTTCGGCGGGCACATCGAGCGCTTCATGGGTCGGCTCGCCAACCTCATGCACACGCTGCCGGGCACGACGTTCTCAAGCCCCTCCAAACGGAAGGGGTACGACGCCGAGAAGGAGGCGACCCTCACCCTTGGCGAGGTCGAGCGCTTCATCACCGAGTTCATCGTGAACGTCTACCATCGCGACTTCCACGACGGGGTCCAGATGACTCCGATCGACCGCTGGACATCGGCGATCGCGGGTGACGATCTGACGCCTGGCATCGGACTCCCGAAAATCCCGACCGACGCCCGCAAGCTGGCGATCGACTTCCTGCCGTTCGAGGAGAGGACGATCCAGAAGTACGGCCTCGTCATCGAAGGCATCCACTACTACCACGAGGTCCTCAGCCCACTGATCGGCTCTCAAGACCCGGTCACGGGCAAGCCCCGAAAGTACGTGGTGCGATACGACCCGCGCGACATGAGCCAGGTCTACCTCTCCGATCCGGATACGGCGTCGACCCATCCGATCCCCTACCGCGACACCTCCCGGCCGAAGGCAAGCCTCTGGTCGATCCGCCAGGCGACGGTGGAGGCCCGCAGGCGCGGCCTCGCGACCGTCGACGAAGACGCCATCTTCGCCGCCCTCGACCGTCAGGACGCCCTGGTGGCGGAGGCGGCCGCAGCGACGAAGGACGTCCGCAAGACCTTCCAGCGCCGCGTCACGACCAATGGACCGGCCATCGCCAAGACCGCGAAGCAGGCGCCGACGAGCCATCCAGCGCGGCCGATACATCCGGCTCCGGCGCCGGTCTTGAAAGACGACCTGGCGAGCCTCTTCGCGACGCCGGCCGTGCCGTTCGACGACATCGCCGTCTCAAAGCCGCGCAATGAAGGGGCCGACGAATGACCGCATCCGCCAAGACCCCAGCCGCATCCCTCGCGCACCTTGGTCCGGACCGCCAGGACATCGCCATCCTGACGAGCCAGGAGCGCATCAGGCTCGCCCGGGAGGACGCCTGGATCGGCTACAGCGCCGCCAAGAGCGGCCTCCAGCGTCTCGAGGACCTGCTCGACCACCCCAAGTCGCCAAGGATGCCGAACATCCTCGTGGTGGGCGACAGCGGCAACGGCAAGACGTCCTTGATCGGCCGCTTTCGCGACTTGCACCCGCCGATCATCAAGCCCGATGGCCGTGGCGCACAGCCCGTCGTCGTCATGACGATGCCGGCCGAGCCCTCGGAGGCGCGCTTCTGGAGCGACCTCATCGCCGCCATGGGCGTCGCGCGGAACGATTCCGGCACCGTGCAGGCGAAGATGAGCCAGGCCATGCTCCTGCTCCAGAGCCTCCACTGCCGGATGTTGATCATCGACGAGATCCACAACGTCCTGAACGGCAACCTGCCTAGGCAGAAGCAGCTGCTGGCCATGCTGAAGAACCTCGGGAGCAGACTGATGATCCCGATCGTCGTGGTCGGCACGGAAGCCGCCAAGCGCACCCTCCAGACAGATCCGCAGCTCGCCAATCGCTTCGAGGCCATCGTCTTGCCGAAGTGGGAGCTCGGAAAGGAATTCGTCTCGCTGCTCGCGTCCTTCGAGAGGGTACTGCCGCTCCTCGAGCGCTCCAACCTTGCCGGCCGCGAGCTCGCCGTCCTGTTGTTCAGCCTGTCCAAGGGCTCCATCGGCCAGCTGACGCGGGTGCTCCGCCGGGCGGCCGTCGAAGCCATCAGGAGCGGCGACGAAAGGATCACGCCCGAGATCCTGGCGGGCCTCGACGCCATCGACCTGGGAGGCGTCTGATCGTGCCATGAGCGCGAAGCGGCAGCCCCGGACGACGCACTGGACGTTCAAGCTCTCGCCGCTTCCCGACGAGCTGCTGTCGTCCTGGCTGTGCCGCGTCGCCCACGCGCACGGCATGACCCCACACGCCTTCACGACGCTGCACTGGCCCACGGTCGCCGTCTGGACCCGCGACATCGACAGGAGCGCCGCGGACGACTGGCTGGCCGACGTCGCCGAGGCGGCCGGCCTGACCCTGGACGCCGTCCGCGACCTCACGCTGCGGCCGCTCATGGCCATCCTCGCCAAGGGCGGGAACCAGGAGGGTTCCGACCACATGCGCGGGAACTCGCCGCTCGTCCTGTCCGCCGGCGTCTGGCACCGTCGCCGGCTCCTTCCGGCTCTCCAGTTCTGCCCCATCTGCGTCGTGCAGGACGAACCCTACTTCCGGCGGTCCTGGCGGCTCGCCACCTCGGTCGCCTGCACGAGGCACCAGATTCCCCTGCGCGAGCGCTGCACGGCCTGCAGCACGCCCGTCAGCCCGCACCGCGCGCCCGCCGGCCGCATGCTCGAGTGCCACGACTGCGGCCACCGCCTGGACCTCTACGCCAGCGACCGCTCGGGCATGGCACCGCCGACCACGCCGAGCAACGGCGCACGCGGCTTCCTCACGGCCATGGACCTCCAGCGCCGCTTCGAATGCGTGCTGATCGCCGTCAACGACGACGCGGAGACTCCCGCCCCTGCCAAGCCGTTCCATGACGAGGACGCCTTCGCGGTCCTTCGGACCTTGATCAGCGCGACGGTCTCGAAGCCCGCCCACACCAAGCTCCGGGAGGCGCTCGACGACTGCACCCCTCCCTGGCGCGGCATCGAGCACGGAAACCAGTTCGAGAAGATCGGCACGCAGGAGCGCGCCCAGTGGATGGAGACCATCGCCTGCTGGACCGCCGACTGGGCCCGGCGCTTCGCCCACGGCGCGGTGTCGGCCGGGATCACCCAGCGCACATTCGAGCGCCTCGCCAAGCCTGCCGTCCTCGCCAAGGAGATCAAACGGCTCAAGACCGGCGTCCAGCGCAAGCGCAAACCGTGGACCAGCATCCTGCACGACGCGACAATGCGGAAGCTGAAGCGCACCGACCCGGCGGCTTGGCGCCAGCTCAGGGCGGCCCGGATCCTCGCCGGCAAGGCGGTGCCGCCATGATGAGGACGAGGCGCATCACGAAGCCGGCGTTCCCCATCCCCGGCGTGAAGGTCTGCGACGAGTGCGAGCGGCCCAAGAAGATCAAGCGCAACCACGCCGGCAAGTCGTACTGCGACGCCTGCTACAAGCGCGGCTTCACCCACATGCCCTGCGCTGGCTGCGGCGAGGCGTGCGTGGCGAAGCGCGGCACCGTGGTCCCCTACTGCCAGGCGTGCGAGACCGCACATCGGCTCTGCAAGGGATGTGGCCGCCACGTCCCACACGCGGGAATGTACCACGAGGGCGCGGTCGTCTGCCCGTCCTGCGTTCCGAAGTACAAAGCGAAGGCGCCATGTCCGGACTGCGGCAAGCTTACCAGCCGCCTTTCGCGGATCGGCGGCGAAGGCGAGGCCATCTGCGACAGGTGCCGGAACAAACATGACCACGCCACCTGCGGAACCTGCGGGCGATACCGGAAACAGGCCAACGAGGAAGCCGGCAAGCCGATCTGCATCGAATGCTTAGAGGGCACCACACACATCTGCCCGGACTGCCAGCAGGACGTGCCCGGCGGCGGGACGAGCCGATGCCGCGACTGCGCGGCCAGGGCGCGCGGCCGCGTCGCCGTCGCGTCCCATCTCGATGGCTTCAGTCAGGGATGGGTTCGGGAGATCTTCCTCGCCCACTGCGCGGCGGACTTGCTGCGGCAGCCGCGCGGCGACGTCGTCCGACGTGTCGCCGGCGCAGCCGCTTTCTTCACGGCAGTGGATGCGAACATCGCCAACCCCTCGGCTATGTCGGCTGAGGCGCTACTCGGCATTTTCGGGCCGGAACGTTTGCGCCGCGCCTCCACCGCAGCGCGCTTCATCGTAACCTTCATGAAGATCCCGTGGCCCGACCATACCGGCGAGGAATTCGCCGAGCGCGCCAGGATCGACGCCATGCTCAAGGAGATCGCAGACCAATCATGGGCGCCGGATATTTCGGCCTTCCTCGATCATCTGCGATCGCCGGAACGGACCCGAGCACTGCGACCCCAGACCATCCGCATGTATCTCAGGGCCGCCATCGCGCTCATGGAACAGTCCGACCTGCAGTCCGCGGCCGAGGTCGAAGACGGCGACGTGATGAGGTTCTTGCGGCGGACGCGAGGACACGCGAACAGCCTCGCAGCCTTTACAAGTTGGATTGGCACGCCATCGGTGTCGAGCACGCCCAAGCGCCGTGAGCCGAAGAGCCGCGAGACGCGGCTCTTGCAGGAGGGGAGGGCAATCGTTGCGGCCCTGCAGATGGCCAATACCCGCAGCGAGGCGTTGGCCTTGCTGGCTGCCAGTATCGCCAAGCTCCACGGAGTGCCCCTGCAACGAGTCCTGCGACTGCGGGCGGATCAAGTTTCAGGGGGTGAACCGATGCGAATATCCGTCGACGACACCGCAATGGTGCTGGGCGCTCCGCTCGCCGCTGCGATGGCGCGCTGGAACCGAGCCCTTGGCGACACCTTGGTATTCGAGAGCTCCCGCACGGGACGAGCCATGTCGGCGAGCGGCGTCGCCCATCACGTCAAGCTCGCAAGATGCCGCCAATCGTAGCGGAAGAGGCACCGCGTGTTCCACATTTTCACATCAAAAGAGCTTGTAACCGCTGGTTGCAGGTCCACTGCCGCAATATCCTGCCTCCTTAAGATGTGTTGATTCGGGTGTCACGACGTTCCTATTCGTTGTCGGGTGCGGCGTTTGCAAACATCTCACGACATGGAAGAAATAATGGATTCGCGTGAAATCATCAGCCAGAGAGAAGCTTCGCTCTTGGAGCTCGCTTTGGAGAGCTGGCGCTTCCAACGGCTCTTCGGAAGAGCTCTCGCTAAACTTGATCCGCTCGAGGCCGCGCGCTTCACAAATCAACACAGATACTTCGTCGGAAAAATAGAAAGCTGCCTGGCAGACGCTGGAATGCGTTTCGTCAGCCACGAAGGGCAAATTTTCGAAACTGGTACGGCAGCCACTCCACTCAATATTGATGACTTCGAAGCCGAAGATGTCGTCGTTGTCGTAGAAACGATCGAACCCACGGTCATGAACACATCAGGTTTGGTTCGCATGGGTAGTGTAATGTTGAGGAAGGTCAATTCATGAGCACTTACGTCGGCATCGACCTGGGAACCACCAACAGCGCTATCTGCACATTCGGCGGTGAAACGGTCCAAATCTACAAGAGCCCGGAGCAGAACGACGTCACTCCGTCTGCGATCTCGATCGACCGTCGGGGCAACAGGTACGTAGGACAGCGGGCCTATGAGAGTGCCCCACGCAACCCAGACAGCACGGCAGTCCTATTCAAGAGGCTGATGGGAACCTCGACTCCGGTGAACCTTCCGGCGGTCGGCCTCACCATGACGCCGGAGGAATGCTCTGCCGAAATCCTGCGCACTCTCTTCGGCTATCTGCCCGAGGCGATCCGCAACGACCAGGACATCGCCACCGTCATCACCGTACCTGCCGCGTTCAACCAGATGCAAAAGGACGCGACGATGGAGGCCGCTCGCGCTGCCGGCCTTGGCCAGGTGGCTTTGATGCAAGAGCCCGTCGCCGCGGTCATGAGCGTGATGCGGAGTCGGCAGGGAGACGGCATTTTCCTGATCTACGATCTTGGTGGCGGGACACTCGACATCGCCATCGCCCAGAGCATCGGGGGCCGAGTAAGCCTGCTCGGACAGGGCGGGATCGCCATGTGCGGTGGCCGCGACTTCGATCGAGCGATCGTGGACAATCTCGTCATGCCTTGGCTGGCGGAGCAGTTCGACCTGCCGGAGAACTTCCTGGCAGCGCCCGAGTACAAGCTGCTGCGTCGCGTCGCCGACCGGGCCGTCGAGAAGGCCAAGATCGAACTCTCCAGCCGAGAAACCGCGGTCATCAGTGCCACCGAGAGCGAATGCGGCTGCCGGGATCTGGCTGGAAATGAAATTTACCTGGACGTGAACGTCACCCGCGACCAACTCGGATCGTTGATTGACGGCAAAATCCGCGAGAGCGTTACGGCGGCCCGAGAGACGATCGAGCACGCCGGTCTCACGCCGCACGACATCGAGCGCATCGTGTTCGTTGGAGGTCCGACGCAGTACAAGCCGTTGCGTGATCGCGTGGCCTTCGAGCTGGGGATCGCCGCTTCGACAGACGTCAACCCAATGACCGCCGTGGCGGCTGGCGCAGCCGTTTTCGCCGAAGCCATTGACTGGAGCACCCACAGCAGGTCCCGCAAGAGCGCGCGAGGCACGGTAAGCGTCGGGACGAGTATCGACCTCACGGTCAACTACGCGTCGCGCACTCCGGACAATAAGGCGAAGATTGCCCTGAAGCTGGGTAGCCCCGTCGTTCCGGGCTCGGCCTTCCAGATCGACAGCCTCGATACCGGATGGTCTTCCGGACGCGCCGAAATCAAGAATGGATCGATTCTTGAGGTTCCGCTGGCCAAGCCCGGCGACAACGCGTTCAAGCTTTTCGTGTTCGATCCGTCGGGCGGTCCGCTGTCCCTCGCACAGGATCGTATCGTGATCACTCGCACGGCTGCGACGGTCGACGCCGTCCCGGCCTCGCACTCGATCGGCGTCGAGGTTCGCGACGCCTTGGGCGATCTGCCGAAGCTCTTCTACCTGGTGAGGGCTGGAGATCAGCTGCCGGCGAGGGGCGTGGAACGATTCAAGGCGACGGAATCGTTACGTGCCGGCGCGCCGGGCTCGATCAAGTTCAAGGTGTGGGAGGGCGACATCGCGCATCCGGTGTCCGACAACACCTTCGTCGGCCTCTTCGAGATCACCGGAAACGATTTCGTCGACGGCGTCATCCCAGCAGGGGCCGACCTGATGCTCACCTACGAGATCGGATACGGGGGAAACATCGACCTTCAGATCGAAGTCCCGTCCATCGGTGGCTCGTTCAACAACACGAAGAACTTCTATTCCCGCGAGGGCGGCCTCACCGACTTCTCGCAGGCATCCAAGCGCATCCATGAGGACGCGACCAAGACCGCGGGTCAGCTGGCGGAGATCGCTGCGAAGGTGGACGACCCTGCACTCGCAGATGCAAGGGAGAAGCTGGAGCGGGCCAACGCCATCGCATTGAACGAGAGCGATCCCGAGGTTGCTAAGCAGGCCATGGACGATGTCCAGAAGGCGAAGAGCCTTCTCGCGGCAGCCAGGAAGGCGAATTTCAAAGTCATCCGACGAATGGATCTCGACCGTGTCGTCGAGTTATTCAATAATGCAGCGAGAAGCTTGGCGAAGCCAAACGAAGTAACGGCTTTCGAAGCGCTTCAAGCCGCGACGGAGAGGCTGATCGGGACGCCTGGGCAGGCATTCGACGCCAACATCCAGGACTTGAACGGCAAGATTTTCAGCATCCTTCGTCGCCAGGATTGGTTCACGGTCGATCGCTTCAACTGGTACGTCGAGGCGCCTTACCTCTTTGCCGACGCCAAGGTCTACGAGCACCTCATCACGAAAGGCCGCAAGGCGATCGCCAACAACGACGTCGAAGCATTGCGCGAAGTGCTCAACCACCTCGATCGCCAGAGGATCACCTCGCCGGACGCGGACGACCTCATCGCCGCAACGAACATCGTCAAGGGCTGAAATGTCCTCGGATCCCTGGCTCCCCATCGGACATTCATTGACGGGCACGGTCAAAGTCGGCCGCGTCCTCTCGTCCGGCATCGACTGGCAGATCGTCCAGACCAACGAAAGGGGGCGAGCGCTCCTCATGCGGGGCGCTACGCTTCAACGATGGTTCGACACCGGGCTGCTGACCGAAGACGTCTGTGTGGAAGTTCGCTACGGCACCTCCGCTTGGCATGCCGTCGTTAGCGGGGCTGGGTCGACGCTCGCGAAGCTGGACAGATCTCCGGCCCCAAACGACAAGAGCGAGGCATTGGCATTCGCGAGTTCGATCCGCGAGACACGAAAGTTGGACACCACGACGTCATTGCAGAACGGCCTCTACGTCGAGCGGCTGTCGAGGGTGTTGCCAACCTACGAGGCGGATGCCGACGCTGACGACGACCTGGTGCTGGGATCATGGTTGACGGGCGGTCTCAGGGTTTCGGTCACGCCTATGGCAAAGATGCAGAACCTACTGTCCTGGCTGCCGGCGGAAGGAGTGGCAGATGTCGTCCGCACTGCCGGACTGACCCCTGTTGGCATGGTGGCCGTTACCACCCCGGGGCAGAACACCCCATCCGGTGCGCTTCGCAACCAAGATGGTGGCAGCGAAGGGCGCTTCAGGCTTCCCGGTCGCTCGACCCTGGAAGAATTCTTCAACGACCACGTTGTCGACGTTGTCCAGAATCGCCAGCACTACGAAGCGTTGGGTATAGGAAATCCTGCTGCCATCATTCTGGAAGGCCCGCCGGGCTGCGGCAAGACGGTCGCCGTCGAACGACTCGTCGCCTTCCTGGGCTGGCCGCAGTTCGGCGTCGAGGCGAACAGCATCGGCAGCCCTTACATCCATGAAACCGGACGCAAGGTGGCGCAGCTCTTCCAAGCCGCTATCGACGCAGCGCCCTCCGTCGTCGTGATCGACGAGATGGACGCGTTCCTAGCCGCGCGGGGTTCCGGGGAATCCGGCCAGCACCGCGTGGAGGAAGTCGCCGAATTCCTGAGGATTATCCCGTCGGCAATCAAGGCGGGGGTAATGATCATCGGCATGACCAATCGGCTCGATGCGATCGATCCCGCCATCCTGCGGCGAGGACGCTTCGACCATGTCATCAAAGTCGACTTTGCGAACGGCGCGGAGATGCTCGACCTACTGTCGAGCTTGCTCGACGGGGTGCCTCTCGCCGATGACGTGCGACTGGACAGCTATGCCGAAAGGCTTGCTGGTAGACCTCTCTCCGACACGGCATTCGTGGTGCGCGAAGGCGCACGGCTTGCTGCGAAAGCTCGAAGAAACGAAGTCGATCGCGAGAGCCTAGAAGCCGCACTCAAGACTCTTCCGCCTATCGGCGAAGTGAAAAATAGGGTCGGCTTCCTATGAGTAATGGAGATCGGACTTGACCGACATTCACCAGCAATCGGCCGCAGCCAAAGGCTTTGCTGGCTTGACCTATTTGGCTTCCACGCTTTCCGCCGAGCCGATCGTCAAGCCCGCACCGATACCTCCGCGCACGGATCCGATCAGGGTCAGGCCAGAAGACGAGCCATTCGTCCCCGATGCTCAGAAGCCCGGGTTCTGGACCGGCAGCAGGAAGACCTGGGCAGTGGTCATAGCAGGCATCTGCTTGATCGCCTTCTTCAACTCGAACGCATCCAAGCAGAGCTACTCCGGGGCGAATTACGCGCCTCCGTCGACACCCGCCACGCGTCCTTCCAATCCGCCGCCGAGGCCCGCGCCAGCACCAACGCAAACATCCGAGCCAATGAAGATTCCTACTGGCGGCCTGAACCAGACGCTATCCCAAGGCGAAATTAAATACTGCTTAGCTGGAAAGATCAGAATTGAGGCAATGCGAGAGATACTTGACAATACAAGCGATAATCACATCACGAATTTCAATTTTCATGTTCGAGAATTTAACTCGCGATGCTCTAACTATCAATATCGCCAGTCCGATATGATCAGAGCACAGACCGAGATCGAGGACATGCGCGCAGCCTTAAGGGCGCATGCCGTCGAGCAAGTCCGGGGATGGCATTGATCAATCGAAGAGGGTCGATACACGATCCCTCCCGGTCTTGAAGAACGCAGAAATCATGTTCTCTAAGACCGGGACATTCTCGTCGTTCTGATATGATAGACCGACGTAGACCTTTTTGTCAGTGCGCGAGCCGATGAAGAAGTTGCCGTCTTGGCTCCAGATGTTGACTTCCCTCCAGGTCAGGCTGACCGGTTCGTTGACACCAAACACCTTGTGCCGGAGGAGCGTCACGCCGTCGTCGCGAACGATCGCCTGGCCGAACCGTATCGCTGCGCCTGCTTTCAGCTCCTTGACGGTCTGCACTAGCAGGCGAACGCCGACCGCTCGCCAGATGCGGTCGACCATGTTGGCATAGATCTCGCTCTTCCGGGTGTCGATCGTGAAGGACGATCGGTCGTCGCCCACGGCGATCATGAACGCCGTCCCCGTCGGGATTCCGTTGATGGAATGGCGGGTCCCGCCCCAACGGATGCGCGTCACCGCCTCCAGCGCGATATGATTGTTCTTCCAGGAAATGCCGGCAGGGGAGATACTCACCTTGTCCTTGAACATCGCGCCGATCTCGGCGCTGTAGGTGATAGCGCGAAGGAACTCCTGCTCATCCTCCTCGGACTTGCGTTTTCCCTCCTCCGCCGCCTTCAGATAGGCAATGTCGGTAGAGAGATGTTCCGCGACCGCATCGGAGAGTGCGAAGTTATCGTTCAGGAACTTCGTGATGCGGGACGGGGTGTCAAGAAACCCGAAATCGTTATGGAGCGAGATCGAGAGGCTTCGGATCTCGATGGCGAAATTTCGGGTGGGCGCGTGATCGATCCCATTGGCCTTGCTGACGATCTGGACAGGCCCCACAACGTTGTTGAAATTGATCGCTACCTTCTTGATTTCCTCGATGACCGGCGCAACCGACGCCTCTCCTTGCGACGCAAGAGCCAGAGCACGTGCGTTAAGTGCCTCAATGTTCTTCAGCTCGGCCTCCATGAAGCCTTGCAACGCAAACTCGTAGAACGCGACAACCTCCTGAACGAAGGCTGGCGCATGCTCGTTACCCTCCCTTGTCCCTCTTTGCACGACCGCATCGACGACCTTCACGAGGGTCCGACTGGGCAGACGATCCAGAACGTCATTACAAACCTTTCGATACTCAGCTTTCCTGAGTTCGAATTCCTCCAGGATCAAGTTCTCGTCGCGGACGGGAGGGAAGCCCGCGACTGAACGGTCCTCGTTGATGTCCCGCAAGACCGCATCAAGATCGACGTCCTCCACAGCCAAGGCTAGCCGGTAGAAGATCGTGGCCGCCTCTTGTGACACGACCTGATCGGACATCGCTTGCGCAGTCGCCGATAGCACGTTGGCCCGAGCGAGAGGCGGCAGGTCCAAGGGCACATCAACCGCGGTCTTACCTGAGAGGCTGTCGACAATCGCGGCAGCCCTTCCCGGAGCGACACCAGGGAACCATCCCATTTCCGCGGCGAGCCGTGCCCGAATGTTCAGTAACGCGGACTGTGCCTTCTGAACTCCGTCGCCGTCGACGATCAAAGAACGCTCATCAGCCAGTTCGATGAGGCGGCCTCGGCCATCCCTCGTCGTCGCCCCCAGCACAGCGAAAGAATTCGCCTGGAGCGATGACGTGCGCGGTGCCTCTTGCTCTACCATACTCATCGGTCACAGCGCCCCTGACAGGTCAAAAACCAAATCGGAAAATTACTTCATAGTCACCGATTCGGCATCTGCAGAGCATTTTACCACACGGGGGATGCGCCGTTAACGTGACCTGATTCGGATGCGCATCAAACTGCTGTGCCGGCTTCGCAATCTTCAGGGCAAGCCCGTCAGAAGGGCAATTGCCCTCGTAGCAGTGGCACGACCACCTGCCGAAGTGCCATGTCGAAAAGCCGCTGCGCCACGAAGGCCGACTGCGCTCGCGAGCGCAGTCGGATCACCCCAGATTCCGCGCGTATCGACGGCGTGACCGAGCAAGCGACGGATGGAGGCGGACGCTCCACTGGACCCTATGCCGAACGCTAGCGATCGGAAGGCCTCGCCAGGACGTGGTTCGATCTCAATCCAGTAGACAATCCGCCCACTGCTCAAAACGATCTCGCCCACCATCGCGGAACGGACGATACCCCGCTTCCGGTCGACATAGCGCCAGCGCCCCGATCGCCCGGGCGCCGACATCCCGAAGGACCAGACTTCGCGCGCCCCCACCTGTCTTGGGCGCCCCGGCTCCGGCAGAGTGCGCCAGGATCGGATATCGCCGCTGGCAGCCAATTGGTCGAACATCGCAGCGGTACCTTCGAAGCGGCCGCAGGCCGGCAGGCGAACCGCTTGCACGACCGACGCCTGTGTCACTGCGGCGCTCGGTGCGGGCGCACCAACGGCGGTCGCGGAGGCGACGAAGTTCGGCTTCGGGATCGGGCTGCGGCCAGGGCGCGGACGCGCCTCGCCGACGACCATCTCGGGAATGGGGGCACCGTACCAGACAGCGTCGGCGGTCCCCTTCGCCGTTTCGCCCATCTGCGCCGGAGCCTCGCCCGAGACGACGTCAACGGGCTCGTCCCGATCATAGGGCAGCGCGAGGACATCGATAGTGTAGGACCTTTGAGCGGCATCATCTCCGAGGTCCTCGAGCGGCCCAGGCTCGACCAGCGTGACGCCTTGCCGATGCGGCCATTGCGCTTGGGTGACCTCGACGACGAGGTATTTCCCCGGGTGGAGCTTGAGGCACCTCGCTTCGAAGCGCAGCCTGCAGCCATCGAAGGGCAACGCCGCCGAGATCCGTCCGCCCTGGGCGACCGCGGTCGCATGGAGCATGTTGGACGCCCTGGCGCCGACGGGATTGAATACCTGCATCAGGCTTGCGACCGATGAGACCCATTCCTTGCGCAGCTGCTTCCCTCGCGCCACGACGCGCCAGTTGCCGTGCTCGTCCACGTTTGAAGCGTCGAGGTCCACCAGCTTGGCGAGTCCGATGTCCCAAGGTTCGGAGAAGGCCAAGGTCGCGATGTCGGAATGCATCGCGATGAATGCGCGGACTACTTCGGAAGCCGGGATCACTGCGATCCCGTGATCGAACTGGCTCTGGAGGACGGCACAGAAGGAGTCAGGTCGGATGACCCGAGGATACGCCGCAGCCGAGATGACATCGTACTTCGACGAGCTCCACCAGGACGGTCGGCTGATCGGAGTGGGCTCTTGATTGGCCGCGAAGAGACCCACCCAGTCGCTGGGCAGATCGAAGTCGAAGGCGCGCTCTTCGGCCTCCAGCCGGCCCACCCAGACACCGTCTTCGAAGATCGTACCGATGACCAGGCCGGCGATCATACCGATCGCGACCTCGATAACCTGGCAGCCCGTGGCGTCCTTGGCGAGATCGGCCAGCTTGACCGTTCCGGCCGGCGACGGCGGCACCGGTCCGAGGACGACCTTCACCGTTGGCGTGCCTGGCGTCACGGAGATGATCGAGACGCTGTCGATCCAACGGACCCACCAGACCCCGGAAGGAAAGGCGGATAAGCGATGAACGCGATCGTCAGACATCTGCGGCCTCGAATGAGTCGCAGAATTAGTGACTGAGTCTCGTTAATAATGAGGATTCACACCCGCCACCGACCAGCGCCGCCATCGAGGCGGAATGATGCGGTGCGCGGAAGGGGCGCCGGTCGGTCAGCTCCCCATCGGCGAGATGGCCGGCGACCGAGAGCACCATCGAAACCTCGAGCAATTCGCGCGGATCGAGCGGCGGCAGGATCGAAGGCAGCCGGCTCGCCAGCATCGACTTGCCGGCGCCGGGCGGCCCGTTCATCAAGATGTCAGATGCATTATTGTCATTGCCAGTTAGGGACTTGTTTGGACGGGCTTGGCAATGTCGGTTGGTATGGCGAGAACGAAAGCACGAGCGCAAGCGACAGCGGAGCAGGTGGTGGCCTACTCCTATGTGCGATTTTCGACACCGGAGCAGGCACGGGGCGAGAGTTTCAGACGCCAGATTGAATCAGCGCGGGCTTACGCGGCCACCCACAATCTCGCTCTCGACGAGAGCTTTCGAGACGAAGGCGTATCGGCCTTCAAAGGCAAGCACCGCGACGAGCGGGCGGCGCTCGGCGCGTTTCTGAGGCGTGTCGAGAGCGGCGATGTCCGTCCCGGTTCCTATCTCCTTGTCGAGAGCCTTGATCGCCTGTCACGCGAAGAGGTGCTGGATGCGCTGGAGCTGTTTCTCGGGCTCACCCGCAACGGCATCGTGATCGTGACGCTTGCCGACCAGCGTGTCTATTCGCGACAGAGCCTGCGCGAGGATCAGACGCAGTTGCTGATCAGCATCGTGGTGATGTCGCGAGCGCATGAGGAAAGCGCGCTCAAATCGAAACGGGTTTCCGATGCCTGGGCAGCCAAGCGCCTGCGGGCTGCTGAGAACCAGCAGGCGATGACCGGTCGTTGTCCGGGTTGGCTCGAACTCGTCGGCGGCCCCAAATCAGGCAGATTCATCGAGATTCCTCACCGCGCCGAAATCGTCCGGTCGATGTTTGCCGACACCATCGCCGGGCTGGGGCGCCGGTCGATTCAGAAGCGCTTGAACGATGCCAAGGAGGAAACCTGGGGCCAGGGGCGGAAGAAGGCGGGGTACTGGCACGACAGCTACATCGCCAAGATTCTGTCTAACCCAGCGACGTTCGGGCGTTATGTTCCGCGTGGGAAGCTTGCTGGTGGTTCGGACGCCACTGCTGAAGCGCCGATCGACGGCTATTTCCCGGCGATCATCAGCGAAGAGACCTATTGGGCCGCGCAGGCGGCGTCGAAGGCACGGGGTTTCGGCAAAGGCAAGCCGGGACAGCGCAAAAATCTGCTCTCCGGCCTCGTCCGTTGCGAAGCCTGCGGCAGCACCATGGTGTTCCTCAACAAGTCGCTGGTCGGTGGCGGCTACAAGCTTCGCTGCGGCCGCGCCCATGCCAGCGCAGGATGCGATCACCGCACCATGTACGACTACAAGCGCGTTGAGTTGTCGACGGTGTTCGGGCTCGGCCAGCGCCGCAAGGCGCTGATCGACGCGGCCTCGGATCGCCAGAGCCAGGCACAACTGGCACTTTCAGCAGCCCAGGCCCGGCGGGAAGACCTTCAGCGCCAGCTCGATAATCTCATTCAACTCGTTCAGAGTTCAGGCGGGGCGAGCCGCGTCGGCCGTCAGGTTCAGGCTCTCGAAGCTGAACTTGACGCCGCCGACAGGGAGGTGGTCGAGCTTGACCGCGCTCACAAGCAGACCCGTCCGACCGACATCGACGCGGCTGCCGCCGATATCCAGAAGGTCTACAACAGCCTCGGTGCTGAGCCGGAGAATGCCGATCTGCGAGCGGCCTTCCAACAGCGGCTGAAGCTCTTGGTCGACCATGCCGTGCTCGGGCCTTCCGGCATCGTCGTGACCCATACCGATGGTTCCGTCTCGCGAACGGTGTTCGCTGGAGACAAGCGTGAGCAGAAGAGATGATTATTATCAAACATCAAACTGATTTAAGATCAGCTCTTAGGATTTTACGAGAAGATTTTATCTGGCAAGACTATTCTCTTCCTGCTGAGAAAGGTGCTAATTTTTTTGATACTGATAGAATGATCTTGGGCCAAATCACGAAAAAGGGCGTGGTCATTACCTTTGAGTGGCATGGGCAAGTTATCGAGTTTGATAATAATATTGAATATTTTGAGGATAATTTACTCTATGTTATTGAATATCATCGTCTTTTTATAAGGAGAAATTCTAGTAATAATTTAATTATGACCGATTTTCACATCGATTCGGACGCGTATTTAGGCTATTTCCGGAGCAATATTCAATATTACTTCAAGAATATTTATCGAATTTACCATGGCCGCCTTTTTTCGAAGAGACTAAGAAGTCCATTTCGCGTTCAAGAGCGGGCGGTCAGTGCTCGGCCATGAATTAGATTCACCGCTCAAATTGGCTGCTTCCTATGATCGAACCTGACGTGCCAGCACGAATTGTCTTAGCCTCGGCGATCTCCTTACTAGTCGCGCTATTGGCTTTTCCCATCGCGTTCTTGCTGGCGCATGGGTTCCTACCGGATGGCTGGCCGGCGGGACAAATTGATCCCTTGCGATGGTTCGGCGCGATTCTCAATGGCGAGTTCCCCGCGATTGGCGTTTTCCTGCTCGACCTCGTGCGGGGCCGTGTCGATGCGCTGCCCTATGGTGGCGCCGTCGCCGGCTGGGCGGCAGTCGCCCTGATTGTCGGAAGCTCGGCCCTGATCGTCTCCGGCGGCCGGCGCGTCCCACTGCGGGATGCTTCGAACCAATTCGGCAGCGCGCGCTGGGCGCCGGCGCGTGTGCTGAAAGGAATGCGCAAGGGGCTGGAACTCGGGCTCGATCCCGACACCGGCCGTGCGGTGCGCGTCCGGGTGGAAGGCAATCTCGTCAGCATCGCGCCGCCGCGCTCCGGCAAGACCGGGTTGCTGCTCGTCAATCTTGCTGTTCCCGAAGAGGGCGCCTGGACGGGGCCTGCGGTCGTGATCGACCCGAAGGGATCGGCCTATCTCGCCATGCGAAAACGCCGCGAGGCGCTGGGGCGGACCGTGCGTTGCATCGACCCGCTCGGGATCGTTGGCGGCACGGATCGCTGGAACCCGCTGCTCCATGTCGATCGCACCGACACGACCGCGCTGATGAGCATGGCCCGCGCCCTGTTGCCCGCTCCCAAAAGCAGTTCTGGGGCGGGAAGTTATTTCCGCGACCGCGCCAGCGTCATGATCGCCGCCGCGATCTTCGTGACGTTGCGCGATGACCGTGCCGATATCGGCGCCGCCGCCAGCATCATGCAGAATGTCGACACCTTCGCGCGAGCGCTGACTGGCGGCCAAACGCCTCTTGAACTGGAAGCGGCATCGATCCTCGCCACGGAACCGCGCGTGCGCGACCCGATCCTGTCGACGGCGGGACAAGGATTGCAATTCCTGCTCGATCAGCGGCTGCGTGCCGTGATGACCGATCACACGCTTGATCTGGTCGACCTGACGCGCGGTGACACCGACCTGTTCATCGTGACGCCGGCCGATGAGCGGCGCGAGATCACGGCGCCCTATCTGCGCTGGCTGCTATCTGATCTCTTCGTCACGATCCGCAAGCATCGCCCGGCGAAGCGGGTGATGATCTTCATCGACGAGGCTTTTGTCCTCGGCCGCTTCGACGCGATCCTGAAGGGCGTCGGCGAACTGCCGGGCTATGGCGCGAGCATCTGGACCTTCTGGCAAAGCAGCGCCCAGCTTCGCGAAGCCTATGGCGAGGACGGCGCGCGCACGATTATGGAAACGGCCGAAATCGTATCGGTATTCAATGTTCCCCGCCATAGTGGCGACGAAGCCGAACACTGGTCACGAGCGCTCGGCTCTTTCACGACTGTAGCAGTCTCCCGCAGCCCTGGCCCGAACGGCAAGCCCCAGGAGACGCGCAGCGCAGCGGCGCAGCGTCTGGCGACGCCCGATCAGATGGCCGAGTTGACCCGAACAAATGCGATCGTCTTCCTGACGGGAGCTGATCACACGAGCGACCCGATTCTCGTCAAGAAGACCCTGCCGCATCGCGATCCGCGCTTCGCCGGCATGGCGAATTGGCAAAAGCCGGTCGGCGCGATCGATACGTAACGTTTCGGCTGGTGGATCAGCGCGTCGGAGCGGCCAGCAATTCCAAAGGTACTTGCGCTCGCGCATAACCTTCCCGCGCCTGCCAGACCCGGATCGTTGCCTCTCGCTGATCGCGTCCGGTCACGACAACCGCCTGACCACGCGCCAAAGGCAGCCAGCCGACACTGCCATTCGACAGAATGGCCCGAACCTCGGTCGAGCGCGTCATGATCGCGCGCTGCCCGCCACTTCGGGCGGCAGCGACGCTGGCGCCCGCCCCCACGATCAAGATCGCAGCCACCTTCCAGTTCAGCAGCGCAGAAAAATCACGGCCGGTCAGCGGCGCCTTCGGCTTGGGAGCAGAACGCTTCTTCTCCGCAAGCAGGGGCGCCAGCGAGCGCCGCAACTGTTCGCGCTCGGCCGGCTCCAGGGCCGGATCGTTCAAGGCTTCAAGGCGCGCATGCGCAGGCTGGCGCAGCAGTTCGGCGAGACGATCTCGACTCGCGGCTGCTACATCCGCCTGAGCGGCATTGGCAGCACGTCGCGCATCTGCCAGCCGGTCCCCCGGCTTGCTCATCTGACGAGCCATTCGGCGGCGGGCCTGACGGCTTCCATCGCTTCCAGCCGGAAGCGGGCAAGGTCTCGGCGGATGCGCGATCCAAGGGCAAGCCCGTGCCTGTCATTGAGCTTGCCTGCATCCAGCTTCGGAATGCTGGCGAGACCGCCGGCCTGATAGAGAGCAACGGCCTGCTCTTCCATGACGTGTTCAGCGAGCGCGGTCAGGGTGGCGCCATCGGCGATCTTGGCGAGCACCTTGCCATCGACCTCGCCGCGAACCCGGTTCTCGATCAGGAAGCGGGCCGAGGCGAAAGGTTTCGCGATCTGCATGAGGCGCGGCGCCTCGGCGAGCGCTCCGGCTTCCGCCGTGGCGATGACGACGATGCCGATCTCGACCTTCGCCTCCTTGAGGTCCGGCGCGAGATCAGCGAGCAGCGCCAGCAGCGAGGCCGAGGTATTGGCACCGACATCGACGATGGTTGGCAAGCTCGCCTGCGTCATCGCGGAAATCAAGCCATCGAACTCGGCACGCGCCGCACGGCCACCGCTCTTCTCGATCGCAGCGCGGTCGGCTCGCATCGGGAAGAAGGCGGCACGACCTTCCAGCTCGATCAGCCGGCGACTGGCATCAACCTCGATCACCGGCGCTTCCGGCACGGCCTCGGCGAGGGCGCGGGAGATCAGCGACTTGCCGACGCCGCCCTTTTCCTGAGTGACGAGCAGAATGCGAGCCATAGGCAGTCAGTCCTTCTTGAGCAGGTCCTGGAGTGAAGCGAGCTGATCGCGCCGCAGGTCTTCCTCGGTGCGAGCAGGGTCGGAGGGACGCGACTCCGGCTTGACGAGATCGGACGCGAGCCCGAGCTTACGCGCCGGTGGCAACCGCAGGTCCGGACGGGCTTGTCGCTGCTCGGCTTTCGCCTCACGCTGCTGCCGCTGGCGGCGAACGCTGGCGATCAGGGCGGTGAGCTGTCGTCCGGTCAGCGCCTCGCCATCACCGCGCCGGATACCCTGTGCCGACAGGCCGGCCGCGATATCGACCCAGCTCGCCCCGGCGGCGTGCAAGGCCTCCAGCTGGGAAAGGTTGTCCCGCACGACCGCCATCGCACCCGAAGCAGGGCGCCCACCGGGACCAACGCCCTCGGGGCGGTCACGGCGTCGGCGATCGAGGTCGCGAGAAAGCTTGGCGAGATCGAGCTTCGGCACGATCTTCCCATAGCACGCGGGGGATTGCGGGAAGATCAACCGGACCCATCGAATGCGATGGAGCACAACAAGGGGCTGTTAAGGGCCGCAAGGGGCAATAGCAGAGGCAACTGAAAGGCAACAGATTGTGGGTTATCACAGCGCACTCATCGCCAAATGTGGCTCACGCCGGCTGATCAACCTGTCCGATCAGCTCCATGTCGAGACCCAGCGCTATCGCCTGCCAGCGCTCGCGGGAAAGATGCCGACGGGCACGCGCGACGTCGCGTTCGAACATCGGCAGATCATGGACGCGGCTCTCGCGAGAGATGCCGACACGGCCCAGGCTCTTCTTGCCGCGCATTATCGGAGGACGGCGGAGCTAATCGAGGCGCAGATGTCGCCTCGATCAGGCTGATGCCTTTCCAAGCGAGCCGGAGCGCCACCTGCGGTGATGGGCGGATCCATCAACTCTGTCTGGAAACGGCCTGCAGCATTGCAAGTCGATGACGCAGTCGCTCGACGGGCTTCCAGCTCTGCAAAGAGTTTCTAACTGGCTGCTTGGCGCACGACCCAGAGTCCGGTTTACTGGCGAAGGCTAGCGCGTGCTTGTGGCGCTTTGCGTGAATGGCGCGGGCGCCGGGGGCGACCGGCCGCAAGCGTAGACGACCTCTTCGGCTCACCAGATTCAAGCAACGATCTTGCCGGGATTGCAGAGGTTGTCGGGATCGAACAACCTCTTGAGCTCAGCCATCAACGCCAGTTTCACAGGGTCGGCGTTGCGTTTCAGGGCTGCGATCCGCTTGCTGCCGATGCCATGCTCGGCGGAGAATGAGCCGCCGAGCCCACGCAACTCATCATAAATCACAGTCTCTATAGCCGTACGGGCATCTGGCTGGAGCGGGCCGGGCTGGTTCAGGACGATGTGCAGGTTGCCGTCGGCGAGATGGCCGAACAGATAAGGTTCGATGGCTTGATCGATCGCCTTCAAAGCCGGCCGCAGGCGCGCCACGTACCCATCGAACTCGCGTGCCGGCAGCGAGATATCGTAGGAAGGTGCCTGGGGGTGGAGCCGATAGAGCGCGTCCGTGTCCTCGCGCAGCCGCCAGAGCTGCGCAGACTGGGCTATCGAGGCGCAGACAATGCCGTCGAGGTCCGGTTCCGTCTCGACGAGAGCTGCGAGCGCGTCTTCCAGCGCAGTGCGGGCAGCCTCGAAGCTGGCGCCGCCGAGCTCGACCAATAGCAGGCAGGGCGAGCGCAACGGCAATTGCGCCGAATCGAGGCCGAGCGCGGCACAAGTCACAGCCGCGAAGCCGGACCACATGATCTCCGCCGCGAGCAATGGCGCCGACCCACCCTGCAAATGGCGGACGATGTCGAGCGCCCGCGCTGCGCCGGTGGTGCCCAGCAGCGCGGTCGCGCGGCCGTTCGGCAAGGGATCGAGCCGGATCACCGCGCGCGTGACGATGCCGAGCGTGCCCTCCGCCCCGATCAGCAGCTGCTTCACATCATAGCCGGCGCTGGTCTTCAGGACGCGTGTCATGTCGTCGAGGAGGCGCCCATCGGGGAGCACGGCCTCCAGGCCGAGCACGCGGTGGCGCATGACGCCGGTGCGGAAGGCCGTGATGCCGCCGGCATTGGTCGCGATCAGCCCGCCGATCGTGGCCGAGCCGCGTGCGGCGAGGTCGAGGCCGGGATGGAGGCCGACGGCCGCCGCCGCCTCTTGCAGGGCGCCGAGCGTGACGCCGGCCTGGACCACGGCGATGCCGCTGTCGGGGTCGATCTCCTCGATCCTGTCGAGCGCGCCGAGATCGCAGATCAGCTGCTCGGGCGTGGTGACGGAGCCGCCGACGAGGCCAGTCCGCCCGCCTTGCGGCACGAAGGCGCAACGATGCGCCTGGCACCACGCCACCAGCCTTGCGACTTCCGCGACAGAGTCGGGGCGAACGAGCGCGAAGGCGTCCAGATTGCTGGCGTCCCAGCCGGGATCGCGCGTGGCGAGCGCATTGCGGTCGAGCACCTGGCTGTCCGGCAGATGCGCGCGCAGGGAGGCGATCCGGTCCAGCGCGGACCCGGCCGGCATGTCTTCAACCCGCATCGTTGATGTCCTTTGCGGCGGTGCGCTGCTGCAGGAGGCGGGTCAGCCAGTCCGGATCGACATCGGGCACGCAGGAGAGCAGCAGCCGCGTATAGTCGTAGGACGGCGTCTCCAGCACCGCATCGCGCGGCCCGCTCTCGACCACGGCACCCTGGCGCATGACCACGACCTCGTCGGCGATGGCGCGCACCGTCGCGATATCATGGGTGATGAAGAGGCAGGACAGGCCAAGCTCCTTCTGCAGCCGCTGGAGCATGGCGAGGATGCCGGCCTGGACGACCTGGTCGAGTGCCGAGGTCACCTCGTCGCAGATCAAGAGTTCGGGGCCGGCAGCGAGCGCACGGGCGATGCAGACGCGCTGCTTCTGCCCGCCCGAGAGCGCGTTGGGCAAACGGTCGAGCAGATCGGGCTTCAGCTCGACCAGCGCCATCAGCTCGCGCAGACGGGCCTCGCGTGCGGCGCCTTTGAGGCCGGAATAGAGCTGCAACGGTCGGCCGATTGCCTCACGGATGCTCTGTCGCGGGTTGAGCGCGGCGTCCGGGCTCTGATGGATGAGCTGGACACGGCGAAGCTGATCGCGTGAGCGATCCTGCAGGCGTCTCGGCAAGCCGTTTCCCTGCAGCCGGACTCCCCCGGCCGCGGGCGGCAGCAATCCAGCCACGACGCGTGCCAGGGTCGACTTGCCCGAGCCGGATTCGCCGACGAGGGCGACCGTGCCGCCTTTTCGGACCGTCAGCGAGACGTCCCTGAGCACCTGGACGGAGCCGTAGGAGGCGCTGATCCCGTCCAGTTCCAGCAGTGGTGCGCCGTGATCCGGCTCGGGCGTCTTCCGGATCTGGCGCACTGCCCAGAGCGAGCGGGTGTAGGTCTCGCGCGGGGCGGCGAGCATGGCCCGTGTCGCGGCTTCCTCGACGATGCGGCCATGGCGGAGCACGACGATTCGATCGGCGAGCTGGGTCACCACTGCGAGATCATGGGTGATGTAGATCGCGGCCGTCCCGAAGGCCTCGACGATGTTGCGGACGCAGGCGAGGATCTCGACCTGCGTGGTGACGTCGAGGGCCGTAGTCGGCTCGTCGAAGACGATGAGGTCCGGCCGGCAGATCATCGCCATCGCGATCATCACGCGCTGGAGCTGCCCGCCGGACAGCTCATGCGGGAAGCGCTCGCCGATATGGTCGGGATCGGGCAAAGCGAGGCGCGCGAACAGCTCGCGCGCGTCGTGCTCGGCCTGGCGCCGTCCCATGCCGGCCTGCCTCGTCGCGGTCTCGACGACCTGGTTGATCAGGCGGTGGGCCGGGTTGAAGGAGGCGGTGGCGCTCTGGGCGACATAGGCGATGCGGGTGCCGCGCAGCGCACGGCACCGCTCCGGCGGCAGGGCGAGCAGGTCCTGCCCGTCGAACAGGACGGAGCCTCCGGCGAAGCGGCAGCCGGGCCGGACATAGCCGAGCGCGGCGAGGCCGATCGTCGATTTTCCGGCGCCCGATTCCCCGATCAGACCGAGCACCTCTCCGGCATGCAGCCTAAGGTCGATGCCATCGACGATCCGCTGCGCCTTACCGGGCCCGCTCGTCTCGATCACGAGGCCATTCATGACGAGGAGCGGCGTGCTGCCCGCCTCAACCCGCAGGCGCGATGTCACCTCGGCGAGGCTTGCGATTTCAGCGTTCATCGCTCACCCCGTGATGGCCGGCGGCGGCCCAGTCGATGACCAGGTTAATGCCGATGGTCAGCAGCGCGATCGCGCCGGCCGGAAACAGCGGCATCAGGATACCGAACGAGATCGCGGCGGCGTTCTCGCGCACCATCGAGCCCCAGTCGGCGGTTGGCGGCTGGATGCCGAGGCCGATGAAGCTCAGCGTCGCGATGAACAGGAAGACGAAGCAGAAGCGCAGGCCGAATTCCGCCGCGAGCGGCACGACGATGTTGGGCAGGATCTCGCGGCGCATGATCCAGCCGGTTCCCTCGCCGCGCAGGCGCGCGACCTCGACGAAATCCTGGGCCGCGACGTCCATCGCGGCGGCGCGCGCGATCCGGAAGACCCGCGTCGCATCGAGCAGCGCGATGACGCCGATCAGCACGGGCAGCGTCGAGCCGGCGACAGCGAGCACCAGCAGCGCAAAGATCAGGGTCGGGAAGGCCATGACGAGATCGACCAGCCGGCCGAGGATCTGGTCGACTACCCCGCCGCGCACGGCCGCGACCAGTCCCAGTGTCGTACCGGTGAGGAAGGAGAGGGTGGTCGTCAGCAGCGCCAGCGTGATCGAGTTGCGGGCGCCGTAGATCAGGCGCGAGAGCACGTCGCGCCCGAGATGGTCGGTGCCCAGCAGGGTCGCGGGCCCCTCCGCCGCCGGATCCCAGAAGCCGCCGGTCCAGGGACCGCCGACGATCTCGGTCTCGCCATAGGGCGCGACGAGCGGGGCGAAGAGCAGGCAGAACAGGTAGAGGGCGACGATCGCCAGCCCGATCCGGGCGGAGAGCGGAGCGGTGCGGAGTGCCATGATGCCGGTCATGCCCGTGCCTCCCGCTGGCGCGGCCGGCGCAGCCGCGGATTGGCCAGCAGCGCCAGGATGTCGGCGAGCAGGTTGAGGCCGATATAGGTGCCGGCGAAGAGCATGCAGCAGGCCTGGACGACCGGAATGTCGCGCTTCGCGACCGAGTCGACCAGCAATTGGCCGAGGCCGGGATAGACGAACACCACCTCGATCACCACGACGCCGACGACGAGATAGGCGAGGTTGATGATGACGACGTTGATGATCGGCGACAGCGCATTGGGCAGCGCATGGCGGACGACGACGCCCCAAGGTCCGACGCCCTTGAGGCGGGCCATCTCGACATAAGGCGAGGCCATGACGCCCATGATGGCGGCCCGCGTCATCCGCAGGACATAGCCGATGACGGCGAGTGATAGGGTCAGGGCCGGCAGCGCCAGCATCTTCAGCGTCTCGACGAAGCCGCCCTGGCTCGACAGCGAGATCGCCGGTAGCCAGCCGAGGCCGACGGAGAAGCAGGCCACCAGCATGTAGGCGGTAAAGAATTCAGGGAACGAGATCGCGAGCAGCGAGGCGGTCGAGGCGACCCGGTCGAGCGCCCGGTCGCGATGCACGGTCGAGAGGATGCCGAGCAAGACGCCGAGCGGCAGCGCGATCGCCGCCGCCAGCGCCGCCAGCGACAAGGTCGCACCCAAGCGTGGCGCGATCAGCTCCGAGATCGGCCGATCGTTTGCGAGCGAGCGTCCGAAATCGCCGCGCAGCAGGCCCACCGTCCAGTCGGCATAGCGCACGACCAGCGGCTTGTTCAGGCCGAGTTCCTGCCGGAGCGCCGCGACCGAGGCGGGCGTCGCGCTCTGGCCGAGGATCGCCTCGGCCGGATCGCCCGGCAACATGTCGACGGCGAGGAAGACCAGCAGCGAAATCACGAACAGGGTCGCGACCCCGAGCGCGATCCGCTGGGCTATCATGGCGAGGACGCCGTGCATCGAACGATCCTTGCTGGCCTGACCGGCTCCTGGCGGGAGCAGGTCAGGCGGCCAAATCGAGGGGAAGGACGCGGCTCAGGCGAACCACCAGCGCTCGGAGGCGCGACAGCCGTCGAGCATCCAGTCGCCGGCAAGTTCTCCGAACGCCAGCTTGCGACTGGTCGCATCGAGGAAATCGGCGAAGGCGAAGATGTTCGAGCCACCCTCATCATGGATGATGCGCTGCGCTTCGCTGTAGAGCGCGCGGCGCTTGCCGGTGTCGAACTCCTTGCGGGCTTCGGCGACGATGGTGTTGAGGCGCGGATTGTTGATGCGCGTCTCGTTCCAGCCCGCCTTGGTCCCGGTGTCGGAATAGCCGAGCGTCAGCAGCACGTCGTCGTTGATGCGCCCGCTCCAGCGCGAGGTGCAGAGCGGCTTCTTGTTCCAGACCGAGGACCAGTAGCCGTCCTCCGGTTCCTTGGCGACGTCGACGGTAATGCCGGCCTTGGCCGCATGGGCCTTGAACAGCACCGCCGCGTCGGTCGCGCCCGCGAAAGGCGTCTCGGAGACATGAAGCTGCACGCGCAGGTTCGCCTCGCCCGCCTTGGCCAGGTGGAATTTCGCCTTGTCTGGATCATAGGCGCGCTGCGGGATCGAGCCGTCATAGAATTCATAGGCCGCCGAGAGCGGATGGTCGTTGCCTGGCGAGCCGAAGCCGCCGAGCACGCGCTTCACGATCTCCTCGCGATCGATCGCGTATTTCATGGCGAGGCGCACATCGTTGGAGGCGAAGGGCGCCTGGTCCACCATCATCGGGAAGGCGAAATGCGCCTTGCTCTTCACCCGGTTGATGCGCACCGCGCTGTTGCGCTCGAGCAGCGCCACGGTGCGGGGATCGACGGCATTGTAGGCGTCGATCTGGCCGGTCAGCAGCGCATTGGCGCGGGCCGTCGCGTCCTTGATGCAGATCATCTCGACCGTGTCGAAATTGCCCCGGCCGGCTTTCCAATAGTTCGGATTGCGCTTCACGCGCGAGCGCACGCCCGGCTCGAACTGCTCCAGGATGTAGCCGCCGGTGCCCATGCCGCGGCGGTAATCGGTATCGCCGTCGGGGATGATGACGAGGCCTACCGAGCTGGTCAGGGCCGGAAAGCCGACATTGCCGTCGTGCAATTCGAATACGACCGCATCGGGTCCGTCGGCCTTGACCGTGGCGATCTGGGCCAGGATCGGCTTGGTCATCGACTTCGAGCCGTCGCGGCGATGGGTGTTGAAGGAGTGGACGACGTCGGCCGGCGTCAGGCTCTTGCCGTCATGGAAAGTGACGCCCTTGCGCAACTTGAAGGTCCAGGTCTTGGCGTCCTTCGAGCCCTCCCAGCTTTCCGCGAGCTCGGGGACGAGCTTTCCGCCCGGCCCGGCCTCGACCAGATTGTTGCGCAATTGCCATTGCAGGTGCTGCGAGAACTGCGTCTCGACCAAGGTCGGATCGAGCGAATCCGAGGTCGCGAAGTCGGAGATGCCGACCCTGAAGGCGCCGCCGCGCTTCGGCACCTGCGCGAAGGCGCCGGAAGGCAGGAATTGCGCTGCGCCGAGTGCGCCGGCGCCGAGAAGAAGGCTTCGTCTATCTGGATATCCGTGGTTGGTCATTGCAGTTTCCCTCTGTGTTGTCGGAGCGGTTTCCGCTCTCGTTGAAAGCTGGCGGCCTTTTTGCGCCGAGGCAGGCGGCGAGCCCGGCGATCAGCCGGTCGTTGTCGGCGGCATGACCGATGGTGACGCGCAGGTAGCTGCGATAGCCGGCCTCGCGCCAAGGCTTGACGATGATCCCCTCGCGCAGCAGCGCGGCGGCGACGCCATCGCTGTCGGCGCCTATGTCGAGGAACAGGAAATTGGTCTGCGAGGGCGCGGGCTTGAGGCCGAGCCGGTGCAGCGCGGTCCGGACCCGCTCGCGCTCGGCCCGTAGCCGCGTGGTGGAAGCCTGCATCCAGGCTTCGTCCTGCAACGCCGCCATGGCGGCGATCTGGGCGGCGCCGTTGACGTTGAACGGCGTCTTGGCCGCCGCGACGGCGCGGGCGAGCCCGGCGTCGGAACAGACGGCATAGCCGACCCTGAGCCCGGCGAGGCCGTAGGCCTTCGAGAAGGTCCGCAGCACGACATGCGGCAGGCCGGCGGCGCTCAGGATCGCGCGCGCATCGGGCGCGCGTTCGTCGGCATACTCGAAATAGGCCTCGTCGAGGACGAAAAGCGTGCGCGGTGAAGCGGCTCCGGCGAGCCGTTCGAGCTCAGCCTGACCGAGCGCAGGTCCGACCGGATTGGACGGCGACGACAGGAACAGGATGCGCGGCTCGGCCGCGAGCGCGGCGGCGATGGCCGCGATATCGAAGCCGAGGTCGGCGGCCATCGGAACCTTGGTCACGCGGGCGCCGGCGGCCAGCGGCTCGATCTCGTGCAGGCCGAAGCTCGGCGTGACCGTCACGACCTCGCAGCCCGGCGTCAGCGCTGCCCGGGCGATCGCCGCGATCATCTCCTCCGAGCCGTTGCCAATCACGATCCGGTCGGCCGCGGCCGCGAGCTTTTCGGCGAGCGCGGTTCTCAGTTCCGTGCAGGCCGGATCGGCATAGCGCCAGGGCTCGAATTGCGACGAGCGCAGCGCCTCCAGCACGGCGGGCGAGCAGCCATCGGGATTCTCGTTGCTGGCGAGCCGGGCGATGTCGGAGCGCCCGCTCGCGGCGCGCGCCACCGCGACGGTCAGCCCGGCATTATAGGGCGGCAGCGCCGCGACATGCGGATTGAGCACGAGCGAGCCGCTGGACTGCTTAGCCACGTCGATAATGCGGATCGATGCTTCGCTCATGAGCACGGCTTCTCCTAGAGATCCAGGACGAGTGGGCCGCGCGGCCTGGCGCAGCACAGCAGCACCTCGCCCGGTCCGGGTGGATCGAGCGGCTCCTCGACATAGTCGACCTCGCCCTGCAGCAGGCCGGTGCGGCAGGTGCTGCAGATGCCTGCGCGACAGGAGAAGGGCGGATCGAGGCCGAGCCGTTCGGCGAAGGCGAGCAGGTTGGTGTCGCTCGCCTCATCCCATGCGGCCGAACGCTGTGATTGCGCGAAGCTGATCTGCGTGCCGCCTGTCTCGACCTCGTTCGCCTCGCTGGCGACGATGGGCTGATCGGCTTGGGGCAGAGTCTCGGCCGAGGGCGACGGCTCCGCGCTTTCGGCTTCGAGCACAGTCGCCGGGCCGAAGAATTCGTAGCGGATCCGGTCCTTGCGCACGCCGAGCTCGCGGAAGGCAGCGTAGACATTGGCCATGAAGGGCGGCGGCCCGCAGAGATAGACGTCGTAGTCGCCGAGCGGCAACCAACTGCGCAGCAGTGCCTTGGTCATCACGCCGTCGGCATGATGCAGCCCGGCCGCGGCGTCAGCCGGGGAGGGCGCGCGATAGCAATAGCGTGCCGTAAGGCCGGGGCGGCTGCCGACGAGTGCATCGACCTCCTGGCGCAGGGCATGGACCTCGCCATCGTCGCAGGCGTGCAGGAAATGGACCTCGCGCTCCGGCTCGCTCGTGAGGGCATGGAGCATCGAGACGAGCGGCGTGAGGCCGACGCCGCCGCTGGCGAGAATGACGGGCCGCTGCGTATCCCTGGCCAGCACGAACTCTCCGCGCGGCGGCGCGATCTCGACGAGGTCGCCGATGGCGACCCGGTCATGCAGGAAGCAGGACCCGATTCCGTCTGGCAGGCCCGGTTCTGGCGCACCCTCGCGCTTCACCGTGATGCGATAGCGCGACGTGTCGGATGGCGTCGACGAGATGCTGTAGGTCCTGAGCGCCGCTGCCTGCCCGTCCGTACCGGGGATGCGGATCGGCAGGTATTGGCCGGGCTCGAAGGCTCGCCAGTCCGCGGGATCGAGCGGCTCCAATGCGAAGGAGGTGATCGTCCGGCTCTCCGGCGTCCGCGACACCACGCGGAACGGCCGGAACCGGCTTGCAGCTTGCGCAGCGTCCGCCACGGCGGCGCCTATTCCGCCGCCTGTTGGGTGCCGGCAGCGGTCTCGGCGTCGATGAGCTGGGCCAGGCGGCGGCGGAACCGCAACGGACCGACATCGATCTTGAGGTCGAGATTGGGGGTGCGCTTGTTGGCCATGCCCTGATGCACGGCTGTGAGGACCGCCCGATCCTCCTCGAAGGCACCGCGCACCGAACTGGCGAACTGCGCCGAGATCTCCGGGTCGTTCGGCGCGAAGTTGCGCATCTGGAACCAGAAATAGCGGGTGCTGTTCTCGTCGACCGGGGTCATGAAGTTGTAGCTGTCCATCAGGAAGACGTCGGGATGGAGCGGCTGGCCGACACCGCCGCTTCCCGCCGGCGTGAAGATCGCCTTGATGATGGCGAGGCTGGGATAGCGCACCTCATAGTGCTGCTTGCGGTCGCAGAGACCCTTGAACTTGAGGAACGGGGCGTAGAAGGGCGCGGGCTCGGTCGCCATCATCCAGCGCCAGACGGTGACGCCGTCCTCGCCCACGGTCGTCTCGAGCGGCGTCTCCTCGGTTCCGGCCCCGGCGAAGGAGCTCTGGTGCACCCAGGCGACATGGGAGGGGTCGAGCAGATTGTCGGTCATGTAGAGGTAGTTGCAGGCGATCGTCATGCCGTCGCCCTGGTTGACGCCCCAGGCGGGATCGCCCCAATGGTCGACCGCGAAGATCAGCGCGGGGTCGGCCAGCGCCGCATCGCCCATCCAGACCCAGATCAGGCCGTAGCGCTCTTCGACAGGGTAGGACCGGACTCGGGCGACATGCGGAATCCGCTCGGCGCCGGGAACGCGGGTGCAGGTACCCGTGCAGTCGAAGGTCAGGCCGTGATAGCCGCATTCGACATCGTCGCCCTTGATGCGTCCCATCGAGAGCGGCAGCTTGCGGTGCGGACAGGCATCCTCGAGCGCGGCCAGCTTTCCGTCGCGCCGGCGGTAGAGCACGACCTTCTCGGACAGCATCGTCACCGGGTGGAGCTGGTCCCGGACCTCATGGTCCCAGGCCGCGACATACCAGGCATTTTTCAGGAACATCGACGCCCTCCCATCAATCGCCATCCAGGGGATGATAGGCACCGATGCGGCGCCGGCTTGAGTCCGAAGAATTGCGTTACATTTTAGATTTGCTAAAATGTGAAGACAGGATGGGAGGCAGGTTTGGCATTGCCGCCGCTCAAGGCGCTTCAGGCATTCGAGGCGGTCGCGCGGCTGGGGAGCGTGTCCGATGCGGCGGCCGAGCTGTTCGTCACGCCCGGCGCGATCAGCCAACAGATCAAGAAGCTGGAAAACTGCCTCGGCATCCGGCTCGTCGAGCGCAATGGGCGCGGCGTCGAATTGACGTCCTGGGGAGCGGCCTACCAGCTCGACATCACCGGCCCCTTCGCGGCGCTCCGCCAGGCCCATGCCACGCTTCACCGCAAGCGCGCCGGTTCTGGGCTCGTCGTCAGCTGCCTCGCGACCGTCGCCAGCCGCTGGCTTGGTCCGCAGCTCTTCGACTGGCAAGCCTTGAATCCAGCCTCGAAGATTCGCCTGGTCGGCGCGGAGTCCGAGCCGCGCCTCTTCGAGGACGGGGTCGATTTCAGGTTGTCATACGGTTCGAAGAGCCAGTCCTTCGACCACTACGCACCGCTCTTCACGGACTGTGTCGTGCCGGCCTGCGCACCGGGCCTGATCGCCGGCAAGGCCGTCACGGCACCGGACGATATCTTCTCCTACCCCCTGATCGGCATCGAGTGGGACGGATCGCACAAGCCTCCGCCGAGCTGGGACGAGTGGGCACGCAGCGTCGGGGTCTCCGTGGGGCACGTTTCGACGGAGCTCGCCTTCTCATTGTCGAGCACGGCCCTGGATGCCGCCGTCAACGGCCGTGGTTTCGTGCTCGCCCAGATCGCGATGATCCGCGAGGATCTCGCCTCCGGGCGGCTCGTCGTGCCGATCGACAGGCGGCTGCAGCTCGGCGAAAGCTATTTCCTGGCCTGGGACAGGGCCGCGCTGGAGAAACCATTCGGCGCGCAGTTCAGGGATTGGGTTTTGGCCATGTCGCGTGCGCAGCAACGCCAATCCGCAGCGCGCTGACAGCGGCATTTTTACCCTGTCATCTAGAACGTTGCTCAGACTTGCGCTGACAACAGATTCTTCGGGCATACGGTCTTAGACCTGACGTCTCGATATCGACGCGACCTAGGCGGGCTTCCCTGATTGCAGCATCGACATCGAGACGCGCAGACTTGAAGTCGGGGTGCATGGAATAGATGAGGCTGCGCTCAGTCGTGCATCCTGTTCCACTCTTCCAGGCAAAGTGACAACGTCAACCTCTGGCGCGAGTTTGCATCCGGAAGCACCGACCGCCCAGGCCGTGGTTCAGGATTTGGCCGCCTGCCAGGCTCCCCGAGCATGTGTCGACGCGGCTAGCCCCTCGAAAGCGAGCGAGGCGACGCCGAGCAGCCCGGCTGTGTTGCCGAGTTCGGCGATGCGGATATCGACTTTCGCAGCCAGAGACGGCCAGACATAAGCGGGTAGCAGCATGCGGATCCGGCGCGTCAACGCCTCGCCGGCTCCCGATACGCCGCCACCGAGCACGATCGCTTCGAGCATCAGCGCATTGATGAGGGCACCCGCCGCCTGGGCGATCCCGCGGCAGGTCGCATCGATAGCCGCTTCCGCTGCCGCATCCCCAGCCTCGGCTTGCTCGAACAGCTGTCGCACCGAGACAGCTGCAGCGTCAGTCTGACATGCGTAGGCCTGCAGCATGGCTGGCGCCGAGGAGCGCGCTTCGAGCGAGAGCGGTTCTCCCGCATCGTCGTTGCCGACGACGATGGCACCCAGTTCGGGAGGATGGCCGTTTCGGCCGATGATCGGTTGGCCATCGATAATGACAGCGCCTCCGACCCCTGTCCCGATCGTGATCAGCACGAAGCGGTTCAACCTTTGGCCGGCGCCATATCTCACCTCGCCCAGCGCGGCGGCGACACCGTCATTGCCGAACCAGGCCGGTAGGCCGAGGCGCTGTTCGAGGGCCTGCGTGATCGAGCCGTCACGCAGCGCCGGAACATTGCCGCCGCCGTCGATGACGACGCCGCTGTCAGGCGCAGCAAAGCCCGGCATTGCCACCGCCAGCGCATCCGCCGGGCTGCCTGCCATCGTGTCCTCATAAAGCCTTGCCAGCTGTTCGCAGAGCGCTGCGAAGGCCAGGTCACGCTCGAACGGCACCTCGCCCTGCTTGAGCAGGCGGCCATCCTCGGCCACCAGCCCGAACTTGACGGCGGTGCCGCCGATATCGAAGGCGAAGACGGTCTTCATGGCAGGCGGTCGATCTTGATGCCGAGCTTCTTCGACAGGCCGGGGAAACGCATCAGATGCGGCGGGATTCCGCGCCGCGCCGCCATCGCCTGCGCCAGCCGCTGCACGGGCAAGATCGCGGCGAGCGCATCATAGGGCGCTGCCAGCCTGTCGAGCCGCAGCCAGTCGAACGGCGTCGGCTCGGCGGTCAGGTTGAGGATCAGGATGCGGACGTCGAGCGAAACCATCACGCCTGCGGCATGCGCCGCGAGCCTGCGCTCGGCCGCATCCGCCGCGATCATGACGCAGAGACTCCTGCCCGTCAGCCCGTGCAGGCGGCCATGCATGGCTTCCTCGGTCGGGAAGGCCGCGGCGGGCACGCCGGTCATCTCCGCGAGCTTAAGCGAGGCTTCGAGCGCCGTGCCGAAATGGCGGCCCTCGCCGGTGAAGAGCAATCCGTCGGTCTCGTCGAGCTCTGCCGCCAGTGCCAAGGCCGGCGGCGTCGCCGCGTCGATCAGCGCGGCAATCTCCAGCTCGGTGACATCCTGGCCAGCGTGACCGGCTAGCGCCGCCGCAAGCTCGGCAAGCGCAGCCAGCGAGCCGCCATAGCCCTTGGTCTTCGGGCCGACCGGCTCGGGTCCGATTGGCATCACGACCTTTGCGGTCGCCACCTGGCCGATCGGGCTGTCGGCCTCGGCGGTGATGGTGACACAGGTCCGACCATTGTCCTGTGCGCGTCTGACAGCGGCGACCGTGGTCTCGCTGGTCCCGGTCTGCGACAGCGCGACGACGAGCGCCTTGCGGCCGAGCACAGGCTCGCGCTGCAGGAAGGCGCCGGGGTTCAGCACTTCGACGAAGGCGCCGCCGGCCTCCAGTGCGGGCTTTGCCACCATCAACGCATTTAGCGATGTGCCGGAGCCGACGAGGACGATGTGGCTCGCCCGCAGCAACGCGAGCTCGCGGAGGCGCTGGCGCACGGCCGCGATCGTCGCCGGCACGACCGGTGCCTGCGCCCTTATGAAGCCGTCGATGATGCTCTGGTCGACCATGGTCATCCCTTCACCGCGCCGATCGTCAGGCCGCGCACGAGATGGCGCTGGAAGAACAGCATGAACAGCAGGATAGGCAGCATGATCCCGATCGCGCCGGCGGCCGAGAGCGACCAGTAGTTCAAATCTTCGCCGCCATATTCGGCGATGGCGACGGGCAGGGTCTTGGTGTTGCTGCCGGTCAGGATCAGCGCGAACAGGAATTCGTTATAGGCGAGCAGCAGGCTGAACAGCGAGGTGACGACGATGCCGGGTTTGGCCAGCGGCAGGATCACCTTGGTGAAGGTCGTCCAGGCATTGCAGCCATCGATCGTCGCAGCCTCGTCGAGCTCGCGTGGAATCTCCAGGAAGAATGAGCGCATCAGCCAGACGGTGAAGGGCTGGTTGATCGCCACCATCGCCGCGATCATCGCCGGGTAGGTGTCGATCATCGCAAGCGAGCGCGCCACGATGAAGAATGGGATCAGCAGCAGGATGTGCGGGAACATCCGGATCACCAGCAGTCCCATCAGATAGGAGCGCGCCATCCGGCTCTCCAATCGCGACAGGCCGTAGGCGGCGAGCGTGCCGAGCGGCACCGAGATGAAGACGGTGCCGAGCGCGATGATCGCGCTGTTCAGGAAGAACTCGACGAAGCGGCGCTCGACCCAGATTTCGTAATGGAAGCGGAAGGTCGGCTCGAAGAACAGTTTTGGCGGGATCGCGAAGGCATCGGCCGGCTGCTTGATCGAGATCATCACCGCCCAGATGATCGGGGTCAGGCTGAACAATGCGAATAGCGACAGGAGGAAGACGACCAGCGGCTGGCCGAGCAGGGCGCGCATCAGAATGCTCCCCGCTCGCGCCGGTACATCAGCGAGATGATCATCAGCGTCAGCCCGGTGACGATCAGCATGGTCAGGACGCCCAGCGTCGAGGCGCGGCCGAGGTCGAGCTGCTTGAAGGCCATGGCGTAGGTGTACATGGTCAGCGTCTCGGTCGCGGTGCCCGGACCGCCACCGGTCAGCACATAGATGCTGTCGAAGGTGCGGAAGGAATCCATTAGCCGGATCGCCAGCACGAACAGGATTTGTGGCCGTAAGCACGGCAGGATGATGTGCCAGACCAGCCGTGGGCCGGAGGCGCCGTCGATCTTGCCGGCTTCGAGCAGCGCCTCGTCCATGCCCTGCAGGCCGGCATAGAGGATCAGCATGACGAAGGGCGTGAATTGCCAGACATCGGCGACGATGATGGTGACGAAAGCCCAGACCGGCGAGCCCAGCCAGTCCGGCGGGAAGATGTCAAAGGAGGCGATGACGGCGTCGGCGAGCCCCCAGCGCGCCGCGAAGATCCAGCGCAGAAACAGCGCAGCGACCACCGGTGTGATCAGATAGGGCACGAAGATCAGGGTCGAGAAGATGCGCGCCCCGCGCGTCAGCTTGTAGAGCCCGAGCGCGAGCAGGAGGCCGAGCGCGAACTCGATCGCGAGCGATGAGGCGACCAGGATCACCGTCGTCCTGAGCGAGGCCCAGACGCGATCCTGGCCGAGCAAGGCGAGATAGTTCTCGGCGCCGACGAAGCGCGGTTGCGCCTGGCCGATATGGTAGTCGAAGAAGCTGAGATAGACGGCGTAGAGCACGGGATAGAGCTGCACGCCGAGCACGACGAGCGCGCTCGGCACCACGAACAGCCAGAGCGATATTTCGCGGGGATAGGCCCGCGCCGACGACGACGCCATTAGTCCATGCCTTGCTGGAGCGGCCCGGTTCAGGCCCGGACCGTTCCGGAAGCGAGAATGCTCACTTGTAGACGCCGCGGCGCGTCAGGAACTCCTCGGCCTCCTTGGCGCCAGTGTCGAGCGCCTCCTTGACCGGCATCTCGCCGGTGACGGCCTGCAGGATGCGCCGCGTCACCGTCTCGCTGACTTCCTTGAACTCGGCGAATTTCGGGAAGATCGCGCCCTTGTCCAGCGCCGGCACCAGCACGTTGTAATAGCGGAAGCGTTGGCGCAGCTCCGGATCCTCCAGCACCGAGACGCGCGTCGGGCAGGCGAGGCTCGCGCCCTCGCGCTGGTTCGCCGGCGACAATGTCGCGGCGAGCAGGCGGAACAGCGTGTCCTTGTTGCGAGAGGAGAACTTAGAGATGGCGAAGGTGTCGGCGACGACGACCTGGCCGCCGCGCGGCGGCGGCGCCCAGTTGATCTTGCCGATCACCTTGGACTGGTCCTGGCGGTCCATCGCGGCGGTGCGCGTCAGCCACTGCATGCCCATGGCAGCGGCGCCCTGCTGGAACAGGATGGTCGATTCGTCGTTGCCGTTCGCTGTGTAGCCGCGCGGCGCGAAGCGCGTCAGCGACTTCATCGTCTCGATCGCCGCGATGCCTTTCGGGCTGTTGAATACCGGCTTCTTGTTGGCGTCGAACCAGCCATCGCCAAGCGCATTCAGATACCAGTGGCCCTCGTTGAGGACACCGTCGCCCTTCAACGTCATCACCGTGCCGGCGACGGAGGGCGAGTTCAGCGCCCCGGCGGCGGCGATGTACTCCTCGAACGAGGTCGGCGGCTTCAGGCCCTTGGCCTCGAACAGGTCCTGCCGATAGGCCATGAGCTGAGTGTTGGTCAGCACCGGCAGGCCGTAGACCTTGCCGCCGAAGGAGGCCGAGCTCATCGCCGTCTTGGCGAAGTCGTCGAGCTTGTACTCATCCTTGTGCTTGGCGATGTATTCGTCGAGCGGCTCGAGCCAGCCGTTCTGGGCGAAATTCGCGATCGTCAGATCGTTGCCGAGCATGATGTCGATCGAGTCGGCGCCCGACGACAGCGTGATCGTCTGCAATTCCTTCAGCGGCGCGTTCGGCATCAGGTCGGCGGTGACCTTCACGTTCGGCAGTGCGCCCTGCAGCTTCTTCACGTAGAATTCCAGCGCCGGATAGCGCTCGCCGACGAAGCGGACATTCATCTCCTGCGCCCGCGCGCCGAAGCCATAGGCGCTCGCCGCCATCGTCCCCGCTGCGCCCAGAACCGTCCGGCGGGACAGGCCTGTCTTGGTTTCGCGCTGCTGCGTCATGGTCTGTTCCCCGCTGGTTCCGGGCGGTCTTTCGCTGCCGCCCGATTTATTCCAATGAAGTGATTTAATCAGAGAGCACTTCGGCTGGCAAGCTCCCGGGTGTAGGCAGGAGCGATGAATCAGGGGCACAGATGAAGCTGTTCGGCGCCAACATGGATCATGCCCGCCGGTTCAACCGGCGGGTCGTGCTGGAGACGGTGCGGCTGCAGGCGCCGCTCTCGCGTGCCGAGATCACCCGCGCAACCGGTCTGGCGCCACAGACCATCTCCAACATCATCGGCGAGCTCACCGAGGCCGGGCTGGTCCGCAGCGTCAGCCGGCGTAGCGGCGCCCGCGGCCAGCCGGCGGTCGACCTCGACATCAATCCCGATGGCGGCTTCACCTTCGGCGTGTCCTTCGGCCATGGCGTCCTGCTGGTCATCCTGACCGACGTCGCCGGAACGGTGCGCGATCGCGCCGAACTCGACCTCGCCTCCGATGCGCCCGAGGCGGTCCTCGACCAGACCGCGGCGACGATCTCGGCCATGCTCGAGCGGCAGCAGGTGGCGCGTCAGCGCGTCTGGGGCGTCGGCCTCGTCATCCCCGCCCTGTTCCAGGATGACCGGCTCGTGGTGCTCGGCGAAGTCGCTTTGCCCGGCTGGAAGGATTTCCCGCTGCGGCAATCGCTTCAGGACAAGCTCGGCCTGCCGGTGCTGCTCGAGAACGACGCCACGGCGGCGGCTATCGGCGAGCGCCTCTACGGCGCCGGCCGTACGCTGACCGACTTCGCCTATATCTATATCGGCGCCGGCATCGGCGGCGGGCTCTTCCTGCGCGGCCAGCCCTATCGTGGCGGCTACGGCAAGTCGGGCGAGATCGGCCATCTCGTCGTCGACACCAACGGGCGGCCCTGCCCATGCGGCAATCGCGGCTGCCTCGAACGCTATGCCTCGGTCTCGCTGGCGCTGAAAGCGCTCGGCGACGTGCAGGCCGCGACCGTCCGGCATGACGACCTCGACCGCATTGCCGAAGCGCTCGCGGACGGCGACGCGCGCCTGCTCGCCTGGCTCGACGAAGCCGCTTCCAGCCTGCGGCAAGCTGTGGTGATGATCGAGAACATGCTCGACCCGCAAACGGTGATCCTCGGCGGCGTGCTACCCCGGCCGGTGCTGGAGGCGCTCGTCGCCCGGATCGAGCCGCTGCCGCGCAGCGTCAGCCTCAACAAGGCGGCCGATACGCCGCGCCTGATCGCCGCCGAGATGGGGCCAGACACGCCGGCGCTGGGCGCCGCGACGCTGCCGGTCTTCGACGGCATGACGCCGGAACTGTCCCTCTTATTCAAGCAGGATGTCGTCGAGCGGATTTGACCTTGTGGGATTATCCTGGGCCGTCGCCATTCCTCCCTAGGCAAGGCAACGCCCCTTTTGCTGAATGTCAGCTCTTGGCACTTCTCGTGCGTTGCCGAGTTGGAGTGCAAATCGGCCCCTCACCTTGGCAACCCCCCACGAAGTCGCGGAAGAATTTCGGTTGCAGGCGTTCTGGCGGGAAGACGGGATGCCTGCTGAAGTCAAGGCACCGCCAGGGGCGGTCAAGCTGACCAGATCTGGCTGTTCGACGTGGACCGCACGTGATTGACGAGAAACTCGTTGAACACCCGGATCTTGGCCGGCAGGTGATCGCGGTTCTGATAGGCGATGTTCATCGTCAGCATCGGTAGCTGCCAGTCGAGCAGAACCGGCATCAGGCGCCCTGCCTCGATATCGGCCTGCACGATGTAGAGCGGCTGGATGAGGATGCCGAGCCCGGCGATCGCAGCCTGGCGGATCACCTGCCCGTCATTGCAGTCGAGCGCTGCGCCGATCCGCACGATCCGCTCGGTATCGCCTCTGGTCAGGCGCAGCGAGAACGGGTCGGCGGCGAGGTTGTAGACCAGCATGTCGTGCTGGACGAGGTCGGCCGGGGTCGCAGGTCGGCCGCGCTCCTCCAGGTAGGCCGGCGAGGCGGCAAGGACCCGCCGCATCCGCCCAAGCCGCCGCACCATGATATGGCTGTCGGGCTCGTGCAGGCGCGTGCGGATGGCGACGTCGATACCCGCTTCGATGAAGTCTAGATAGCGGTTGGCGACGGCGATGTGGACGCTCAGCTTGGGATAGAGCCGGCGCAAAGCCGGCAACATCGGCGCCAGATAGATCGTTGCGAAGGAGAGCGAACTCGTGACGCGCAGCACTCCTTGTGGTGCCAGCGTGTGAGCATTGACGGCATCCTCGGCTTCGCCCAACTCGGTTAGCAGCGCGCCGCTGCGCTGGTAGAATTGTTCCCCCGCTGGAGTGCGCCCCTGCGGGAAGACAGGATCAGGCTGCGGTTTTGACCGTAAGCCGGGCGTGTTGATCCTCGAACTGCTGCGGGCTGAGATAGCCGAGCGCGGAGTGCAGTCGGCTTGCGTTGTAGACCTGATCGATGAAGGGCGGAAGGTCGGCTGCGACGTCCTCGAAGGTCTCGTAGGCCATCGGATAGACGGCCTCGACCTTGAGCGTTTTCATGAAGCTCTCGGCCTTGGCGTTATCGTAGGGATTGCCGCGGCGCCCCATCGATCCGACAAGACTATGTTCGGCGAGGGCCTGCCGGTAGCGCCCAGCCGCGTATTGCGACCCGCGGTCCGTGTGATGCACGCAGCCGGGTGGCGGCCTTCGCTTTTCAATGGCTGAGCGCAGAGCGGCCAGCGTCAGCCTGACGTCGATCGAGCGGCCGATTGCGTAACCGACGACCTTGCGCGACCATGCATCAAGGATCACGGCAACGTAGACGAAGCCCGCTTGGATCGCGACGTAGGTGATGTCGGCGACCCAGAGCTGGTTCGGCCCATCCGGGGCCATATTCTTCGCCAGGTTCGGGAAGATCGGCAGATCGTGATCGCCATCGGTGGTGGCGACATAGCGCCGGCGCTGTCGAGGCTGGAGGTCGTGCGCGCGCATCAGCCGCCTGATCTTCTTATGATTCACGACGAACCCGCGGTGACGCAGCGCCGCCTTCATCCGTCGATAGCCATAGGCTTCGAAGCTGTCGGAGATCGCCGCCATCGTCTCAACGAGTGCGGTGTCGTCGATGCTCATGGCCGGCTTGTCATAGTAGGTCGAGCGCGCGATCCCCATCAGCCGGCATCCTTCTGCGACGGAGATGCCGCGGGACCGGTGATGACGGATGTAGTCGCGCTTCTCGGCCGCGGTCCGTGCTTCAGAGCCCCCTTTAGAAACTCGATCTCCAGCGCCTGCCTGCCGACGAGCCGCTCCAGCGCGGCGATGCGCGCCTCGTAGGCTTCGATCGTATCGGCGGCTGCCGCCTCGTCGTCGAAGGCGCCGCCCTCGAACTTCTGGATCCAGATGCGGATCAGGTTGCGCGACAGGTCATGCCGACGGGCGAGGCTATGGAGCGTCTCCCCGGCCAGGTAATCCTGCGCCACCTGGCGCTTGAACTCGATGCTGTGGGTGCGGTGTCGGGGCATGGGCTTTCATCCTTCGAAAGCCCGGCTCCCCGGTCAATTCCCTATCGTCACACTGTCCGCCTCAAGGGGCGCACTCCACGCCTCGGTCAGCCAGAGACGGCGTGTGTTGCGCTCCACGAGCCGGGTCGAGAGGCGCTCCTCCAGGGCGGCGAGGTGTCGGCTGACGGCAGCGTTCGACATGCCGAGCGCCTCGGCGGCGCGTGACAGGCTCCGCAACTCCGCCGTCTTCACGAAAACCTCGATCTGGGTGAAGCGATCCATTTTTCCGATTTTTGTAAAAGAGACTTCCTGAAGCTCGGCTTTATTTCCGACTTTCGCAAGTCTTAACTCACCTCACAAAGCCGGCCCAAGATGGCCGAAGGTCGAGGAAACGCCATGCCCGGTCCGATCCGCCACATCGTGATGTGGCGCTTGCGCGGCGATACGCCGAAGGAGCGCGCCGATGCCCGTGCCAAGGTCAAAGCCGCCTTCGAGGGGCTCCGGGACCGCATCGACGGCCTCACCCATATCGAGATCGGCAGCGATATCAGCGGCGTCGACTATGCCTGCGACGTCGTGCTGGTCAGCGAGTTCGCCGACCGGGCTGCGCTCGAAGCCTATGGCAGCCATCCCGAGCATCTGAGGGTCCGGCAGGAGCTCGCCGATCTCAGGATCGCGCGCTTCCAGGTCGATTATCTCGCCGACAACGACGCTCTCGCCGCCTCGGGAAGCGGTCTGCACCGCCTTCGCGAAGCCGTGGCCGGCGAGTGAGCCGGCGCCGTCCGATCAACGCCTCATCCGCAAAGGAGCCTTCGATGATCGAGACCTTCGCCTATGAGGCCCTGCCATCGCGGGTCCGCTTCGGTCGCGGTACGATCAATAAGGTCGCCGTCGAGGTCGAACGCCTCGGCGCCAAGCGGGCGCTGGTCCTGACCACGCCACAGCAGACGGCTGCGGGCGAGCGTCTCGGTGCCCTGCTCGGCCCCGCCTTGGCCGGATATTTCAACGACGCGACGATGCATACGCCTGTCGAGGTGACGGAGAGGGCACTCGAAACCCTGCGCGAGACAGGTGCCGACTGCGTCGTGGCGCTGGGCGGCGGTTCCACCACCGGGCTCGGCAAGGCGCTGGCGCTGCGCACCGGCGTATCGCAGGTCGTGGTCCCGACCACCTATGCCGGCTCGGAGATGACGCCAATCCTCGGCCAGATGGTCTGCCCCCTGAAAAGTGGTCCTCCGTGAAGTAGGCTTTTGAGCCTTTGGAGGATGCCTTTGATGCCGCAGAAGAAGCACAAGCCTGAAGAGATCGTCGCGAAGCTGAGGCAGGTCGACGTGCTGTTGTCCCAGGGGCGCCCGGTGGTGGAGGCGATCCGGACCATCAGCGTGACAGCGTTCACGTATTATCGCTGGCGCAAGGAGTTTGGCGGGCTGAAGACCGATCAGGTGAAACGGCTGAAGGATCTCGAGAAAGAGAATGAGCGGCTACGGAAGGCTGTCTCGGATCTGACGCTTGAGAAGCTCATTCTCAGGGAAGCTGCGTCGGGAAACTACTGAGCCCCGCCCGCCGTCGCCGCTGCATCGACCACACCATAATGAAGTTTGGCGTGTCGGAGCGGTTGGCGTGCCGGGTTCTGGGGCAGCATCGTTCGACGCAACGCAAGATGCCAATGGGACGCAGCGACGAGGTGGCGCTGACTGCGGACATCGTCGCGCTTGCCACCCAATACGGACGCTACGGCTATCGCCGGATCGCAGCGATGCTGCACGCGTCAGGCTGGGCGGTGAACATCAAACGCGTTGAGCGGATCTGGCGGCGTGAGGGGCTCAAGGTGCCGGCCAGACAACCGAAAAAGGGGCGTCTCTGGCTGAATGATGGGTCGTGCATCCGGCTTCGGCCAGAACATCCCAACCATGTCTGGTCCTACGACTTTGTCGAGGATCACACCCATAACGGCAGGAAGTTCCGCATGTTGAACGTGATCGACGAGTTCACCAGGGAATGCATCGCGATCAGGATCGACCGGAAACTCAAGTCCACCGACGTCATCGATGTCCTGTCCGATCTCTTCATCCTGCGCGGCGTGCCTGGGCATGTTCGTTCGGACAACGGTCCCGAGTTCGTCGCCAAGGCGGTGCGGGATTGGATCACAGCGGTCGGCGCAAAAACGGCCTTCATCGAGCCAGGCTCGCCATGGGAAAACGGCTACTGCGAGAGCTTCAACTCCAAGCTTCGCGACGAGCTCCTGAACGGTGAGATGTTTTACAGCCTCGCCGAGGCTCGGATCGTCGTCGAAGGCTGGCGCCAGCACTACAACCCCGCATCAGAACACCCATCTGGCTATGTGATTGAAGTGAAGAGGTTTTGCTGTGCGGGTGACGATCCCGCGGGGTATTTGGGGTTCTGCCGGGCCCGTGCGGTGATGGATTGGGCGGCATCTGTGGCCAGAGTGGTGCGTGCGAAGATCCAGGGTCCGTCCGGCAGGGGATGGATCGCTTCGATCTCGCCGGCTTCGACCGCGAGCCTGAGCGTCCTGGTCGAGACCTTGAGGAGTCTGGCGGCGTCGGTGAGATTGATGTGTTGGAACGGCCCGATTGCGCCGTCTGCGCCTGGGAATAGCATCCCTGAATCCAGGGCTCGACGCCATCGGCCGCGGACTTGAACACAGGGATCCGGTAGTTCGACCGCATGGAGGTGACGCGCTCGCGCGTCCAGCGATTGCCATTGCCGGTCTTCAGGGCGTTGCGATTGAGAAGGCCGGCGATCAGGTCGTCGCTCGCGATCAGCACCAGTTCGCGGACTGCCGCGACGATATCGGTCGATGTGCTGTTACGCTGTCCGCGCCGGCGCTTCGGCAGGCGCATCTCGCTATGGGCGCCACCGGCCCAGTTGACGATCAGAACGATCTCGGAGGTGGCGTCGTCGATATCGGCAACCACTTCGTTGATCAGGATACGGACAACCCGCTTCTTCAGCCGCGCATCGGTGGTCGGCGCCGACCACACAGTTTGCAGGTTCGACGCGAGCAGGCCGAGCATGGCGGGATCGATGCTTGCCGCAGGCCGGGCCGTGTCGTGTGCGGCGACCCTGATCTCGATCTCGCCAACCTTGGCGAGCGCCTTGTTCCAACGCGCTTCGAGTTCACCGGCCACGAGCCGGTTGGCCGGGTCCGCGGCATCGTATTGCCGGAAGGCGCGGTCGGCAGCATAGCGCGCCGCTTCCAAGTCCCGGCCGAGGATATCGCGAACCTGATCCCGCTGCCCAGACGCCTGTGAGGCGGCCTCCTGCGCCGCGGTGACGGCGCCAGGGCCGACCACGCCAAGGAGCGCCTCCTCGATCGCATCGTCGACGCGCAGGCCGCCGAAGGCGATGCAGGACGGACCACCATGGTCCATCCAGGCACGCGAGCAGCTGTAGCGCGGGATGCCGTGCCTGGCCCCGGTGTAGCGAAGCGTCAGCTTGCGGCCGCAGCGCCGGCAACGGATCAAGCCCGCGAGCAGCGCCTCGCCATGCTTGGGCGCGCCGTGATGCCTGCCGGTCGGAACATTGCCTGCCACCATCGCGCGGATCGCTTCGAACCTCTCCCAGCTCACATAGCCGTCATGAGCACCGGGCTTCAGGGCGAGCCACTCGTCCCGTGTCCTGCGGCGGGTCTTCACCCTGATGCCGTCGGCGACATAGGCTGCCGCGGCGCTTGTCTTACCATAGGCATAGGCACCGCCGTAGACCGGGTTCGCGATGACCCGGTGGATGGACGCATAGTTCGGCCGGCGCCAGATCGTGTCGCCACTGCGCTGCTTCACGGGCAGGTCGAGACCATGTTCGTGCAGCCAGCACAGCGCCTGGCGCGCGCTACCGAGTTCCTCGACCTTGTCGAAGACGAGCGTGATCGCCTCCTGAACGCGCCGGTCCGGGTCCTTCTCATATCGGTCATCCGCCTTCACAAAGCCGATCGGCGCGGAGACGATCAGTTCGCCCCGGCGCGCCTTGGCGTAGCGGGCCGCGAGAGAGCGCTGACGCAGGAGATCGAGCTCGTACTCGTTGAGGCTGCCCTTGAGCCCCAGCAACAGGCGATCGTCGCCATGGCGCGGCGCATAGACCGTCTCCTGATCGACGAGCACCGTGTCGACCACCCGGCACATCTCGATCAACTGCTGCCAGTCGCGGCTGTTGCGGGCGAAACGCGAGACCTCCCGGGCGCAAACCGCGCCGACCTTGCCGAGGCAGACCTCGGCTACCATCCGCTCGAAGCCTGCACGCTGCACGGAGCCTGCGGCGGAACGGCCGAGATCATCGTCGATCACCTCGACCTGCGACCATCCCAGCGCGGTCAGGCGGTCCCGCATGGCATATTGCAGCGCGCTGCTCTCGCGGTTGTGCAACACCTGGTGGGTGGAGGACTGCCGCACATAGAGGATCGCCTTGCGCTCCAGGTGATGAGGTCGAACCTTCTCAGAGATCATCGCCGGCCTCCTTTGCTGGAAGCGGAACGGCCGTGGCGGCGTGGGCGAGGATCAGCCGCGCCATCAACTCCGTCAGCGCCGAGCGTGCTCGCTCCGGCAACTCCAGCCAAAGCGGCGCGCCGCTGGCTTCTGGCCTGGCGCTGTCGAAAAGATCCATCTGCTGACGCCCGCGCGGCCGCTTGTGCCTGCCGCTGTTCGCCGCCGTCGCCGTCGTCGCTCGCATGGGCCTCTCCCCGAATCTGGTCGTGAGAGGATCGCAATGCGCCCGAAAGCGGGGCATTCGATGATGCCGTGGGGGTCTTCAACGCCCGATCGATCAGCGCCGACAGCTCCGCCAATGCCTCCAGGCCGACGAACGGGGCAGCGGTCAGCTCAAGATCGCCAGGACATGACGCCCGCTCGAACATCCAGGCCGGAACCTCGAGCCAGCGGTCCCCTTGGGCGCCGGCTACCGCGCAGCGGAAATACACGCCGTCGCACTTCGCCACGACGCCATGAACGCCGACCTCACGGCCAAACCACGGATGATACCGATAGAGAACCTCGCGGAACTCGGTTCCGTGGGCGTTCCCAAGCCTTGTTGTATAACACCCGGCGCCCGCACTCCTCGTTGGGCTACCGGCCACCAGCACCGCTCGCTGTGGTGTGGCCGGCGGCGCAAACCCAACCCACTTCGCCGGACACCTCAACCGTGGCCGGCAAGCCCACAATCCATTAGACTTGAACCGGACCACCTAATGGGGGCAGGCCAGCGGGCGGCGTCACTTTGATCACGACGAACCTGCACAGAACTGCTCAGCTGACGCAAACTGTCGATCAGAGGATCGGAGAAATCCGGGAAGCCGTGAAGGTTATCGCCTGACCGCCCGGCAAAATACGTTTACGAGGTGCCGGGAACCTTTGTGAGCATTATTTCAATGGGATAGCAAGACAGCCGCCAGCATGAAACTGGCGGCTGGTCGTCTTCCTCCGATCAGAACTCTTCCCAGCCTGAGCTGATGCCGCCATTGGCGGTCTTTCGGCCGCGCAGCGGGGCAACCTTACTTTGGCTGAAAGCACTGGCAGCAAGCCTACGAAGGCGATGAAGCTCATTCGTCGGAGGCTGTGGCGCGGCGGCTGGGAGAGCGTCCTTCGTCCCAGCGTCGATCCGGAATGAGGCGATCAGCTCGTAAAGGCTTCCTGCCTTTTCCGAGAGAACGTTCGCCGAGGCCGCGCTTTCTTCCGCCAGGGCCGCGTTGGCTTGCGTGATCTCGTCAAGATGCGCGACGGTCTGGCTCATCTCGTCGATGCCGTTCGCCTGTTCCTCGGCCGCCGCCGAGATGTCCGCGATGGTGCCCGCGACCTTGCGGGACGATTCAAGGATCGCGGTCAGCGCCTCGCCGGCCTGGTGCACAAGCTTCACGCCCTCGCCAACCTCGGCATGGGAACTTGAGATGAGCCCGGAGATATCCTTGGCCGCCGCGCCGGAGCGCTGAGCCAACGTCCGGACCTCAGAGGCGACAACGGCAAAGCCCTTACCTGCATCGCCAGCGCGAGCGGCCTCGACCGCCGCATTGAGCGCCAGGAGGTTGGTCTGAAAGGCAATGTCGTCGATGACGCGGATGATATCCGAAATCTTCGCAGACGAAGCTTCGATCCGGGACATGGCCTGCACGGCCTGGCCCACGATATCGCCACCAGTTTCTGCCGTTCGCATCGCTTCAGCCGCGATGCCAGCGGCTTGTTGGGAAGCCTGGCTCGTCGACTTGACCGATGCAGCCAGCTCTTCCGTGGTCGCCGCAGTCTCTTCCAGGGAGGAGGCCTGTTCCTCTGTCCGCTTTGACAGATCGTCGGCGGCTGTTGAGATTTCACGCGAGGTGCTATTTACATCCGCAGCCGTGGATGAAACGGAGCCGATGACCTCGGCATAGCTTTTGACGAGGTCATTCACGCCGTTGCAGAGCGCGAGAACGTCGCCGCCAAGCCCCTCTGTCGAAATCCGTTTGGTCAGGTCGCGCCGCATTGCAGACTCGACGACGGACCGGGTTTGAGCGACTGCGCCCCGAAGATCGCCCTCCGCCTTCGCCGTCGTGATGTCGCTGGCGTATTTTACCACCTTCCAGGGCTTGCCGGCGGCGTCCAGGATCGGGTTATAGCTGGCCTGCAACCAGATCACACGCCCGCCCTTGCCGAGGCGCATATATTGCCCCTCGTCGTATTCACCCTGGCCGAGCTTCTTCCAGAATAGCTGATAGGCCGGGCTGGTTCGCGTCTCTTCATCGACAAACAGACTGTGATGGCGCCCCGCCACCTCTTCAAGCTTGTAGCCGGTCACCGCCAAAAAGTTGGGATTGGCGTTCAGGATTTTGCCGCTCAGGTCGAACTCAATCACCGCCTGCGCTTTGTTAATGGCCGCAATCTGCCCCTGAAGGTCGGCGACCATGTCCTTATGCGCGGTGATGTCGGTCGCGAACTTGATGACCCCGGTCACCTTCCCGGCGCGATTGACAATCGGCGTATAGGTCGCCTGCAGCCAGAGGCGATGGCCATCTTTGGCGATCCTGAGGAACTGGCCCTGAAGCGTGCGGATTCCGATTCCGACCGGCCATCATTCCGATAATTGACCGGCCGGGATTCCGATAATTCTCCGGCCACCATTCCGATTAATGACCGGCCACCAGC